>DATNBZ010000010.1:0-5841 GCA_035607285.1 Blastocatellia bacterium
ACCTATGCGTTCCCCTGTCAACGCTTGGACTGTTGAATTACTTCAACCGCCCCATGACTCGGGGCCAGACTGGCTCGCTGCACCTTGTCTGTAGCGGACTTTCACCGCCAACATATTGCCGATTTCACCGGCGCTCCCCCGACGGGGTTGCCGGGCGGAACGCTCGATTCTCCGCCCTGAGTTCCGGGTGACCTAAGTCCCAACCCAAGCCCCATTTTTAATCACACGCTGCTACCACTACCCCGACTCCGTGAGCTTGACCGTCTACTTGACTGGAGAGTAAAGTAAGCCCGTTCCGGCATAACCTCTATGTTGTGCTGACGCCGTCGACATTGGTTTTGTTTGGACCTTAGGTGGTCCAGGTTGGACGCATAAATCTGAAAGGCGTTTGAGTCCTCTTACTTGAGTGCGGTTTTTCACTCCCAAAAAGGTGAACCGCGTCGACAATCGCCGGTGATTTGAGGTCGCTTCAGTCGTTCCCGCAACTGACAACTGGAGAGTTCCGCATCGTGCTGGTCCGAAACTTACTCGAAAAAAGGAGAAGGTAACATGAACAACCAGCGTCTGACTCGTAGCAAATCCCTTCTTGCCCTCGAGATGTCTTTTATTGGGTTGCTAGCCTGGGTGGTTTTCTCAAGTCTGATTGCCTGGCAGAGCAACACCGTGCTCGCCGGCAGCGCCCAACAAATACAAAGACCTGGCGCACAAGGTCTGCCTGGCGCACAGGGTCAGCCTGGCGCACAGGGTCTCCCGGACGGGAGATTTGTGCCGCCTGAGGGCCCGCCTCCTCAGTCATCACGGGTGCCGCTCGCCGGCACTGCGAACGCGTGCAGCAGCTTTGATTTCGAAACCGGCGCTCAGGGATTCACCGTGGTACCGGATTTCGGAACGGGAGTCGCAACGCCTCTGTGGCATCTGGATAACGCGTTATGCCGCGCGTTTCTGCCAGGCCATACGCAACCGTTCACGTTCTATTACGGCCAGGACTCGACGTGTAACTACAACACCGGCACAAGGAACGCCGCAAGCCTGATTTCCCCGGTAATAAACCTCACCGGCACTTTCGCGCCGTTCAGTCTTGGATTCAACTACCTGTTGTTCGTCGAGGGCGGAGGCTTCGACACAACCTTCGTTGACCTGTCGACAGACGGCGGGACGACGTGGACGCAGGTGCTGTCCAAGGCCAACCTCGTCAACGACAATCAATGGCACAACCTTGCCAGGGACATCACCGCCGTTGTTGGCGCGGCCTCGACCGTAAGAGTGCGCTTCCGTTTCGATTCGATAGACAACATCGCCAACTCAACGACCGGGTGGCACGTAGACGATGTACTAGTCTGCGGGCAGCCCTTCAACTTCTGCGTGCAAGACGACAGCACCGGTGACTACATTCAGTTCAACACAGTCACCGGAGTGTATGTCACCAAACAGTGCAGCACCGGCTTCACCGCGCAAGGGGTCGGAACTGTGACTACAAATGGCAACACCATTACCTTGACGCAGAAGGGACCTAACAACTTTGTTTCGGTCACCGTGGATACCGCGGCTCACACCGGTCACGCCGAAATAAGGGTTGTAATGGGCCTCAAGGTGGTGGCTTACAACATCGTTGATTCCAATTACCTCAACAACACCTGCGTTTGTCCTTAGCGGGTTCCCGTCTCTTATGGAAAAGGGCTGGCCCGGTAACTGGCCAGCCCTTTTCATTTGTTCGCGACGTGATTCGTCTGAATGATGTGCGATGTCCGACAAGCTGTCAGCTTGTCGTCGTCTTCGGGAGCAACGTTTGGCACGGGGGGTAGTGGGGTATGAGCGTGTTGCCAGCAAGCAGTCCTCTGCGTCCTCGGCGTCCTCGGCGTCCTCCGCGGTTTTTCCTGCTCAGTGGCTCGGAATCAACCGCAGAGGACGCCGAGGACGCAGAGGAGAAACTATGAGCGGTCAGCGATCTTGCACTATCTCTCGTTTGAGTCTTTCAATTCGCATCGACGTCTTCTCGGCAAGAGCCTGCACGGGCGCCTCACGCTCGTACGCCTCCCATTCGACTATCGCATCGGCGTTGCGCCCAGCCTGTTCGTACAGCAACGCAAGCGCGCTGTGACAATGTGGACAAGGTCCGTCTGACTTGCGAATTGCTCGTAGCATCACCCGGCGAGCTTTATCAAAAAGGCCCTCGGCCGCAAGCCCTCTTGCATAGTCGATCATCGCTTCAGTGTTGTCCGCCGACTTCGGCGCGCCCCTGGCCCGCTTGAGAGCCGCGTGAGCAGCGCTTGACTGCGGATCAAGGTACAACGCTAAACGGGCCTCGCGCGTTGCCGCCGCGCGATCGCCTTTGCCAAGATAGGCCTCCGCCAAAAGCCAGTGTGAATTTGAGAATCGCGGATCGAGGCGAACCGCTTCGCTTGAATAAGTGAGCACTTTGTCGGAATCGCCGAGTTGAAAGGCAAGGTACGCAAGCAAAATATAGCCGGCATCAGGTGTAAGAGAATGCGCAATTGATTTCTCCGCTTGAACCATCGCCAGGCTGATGGCTGCTTTGCGAGTATCGGCTGGGTCGCTTCGGCCTGATTGCGGCGTTTTGCCGGCGCCACCAACGACTGCATCAGAATAGCCCGTCAGACATCGCGCTGCCAAAAGACTGTAATCACCCGCCGGATCAGGATAGCTTGTCGCGCGATTGCAGTGGTCTGCAAGGTCTTCATACCTGCCCGCGATTGCTGAACTCAGCGCTTTGTTAATTTCAATATCCGCGAGCACGAGTACAGTCGAGTACCACGCCGCCATCACAAAGACCACAGCCCCGACGACAAGAAGCACTACGGTCAATAGCCGGCCTTTAGGCGCTGAAAGCGTCGACCGCGATCCGTTTGCCACCACTTCGCCACGCGCTACAACTTGCCCTTGTTTGACCGTGTCACTCGCCGCTCCGTTGTTTGACGCGATCTGCGCCAGCGCTGCAAACGCAAAAAAATAAAGCCCGGTTGAGATCTGATCAAAAATGAAAAAGTTATGCACAACAACCGCGACAAAGGATGCCACGAGAGCGGATGTAATTATTCTCGCTCCTCGATCGCGTGCCCGCCGCCGCGCACGCCACAACAACGAAAGCGAAGAGGCGATTATCGCGACGTACAGGATCGCGCCCGGCAAGCCAAAAGAGAGAGCCGCATCGATGAACGAATTATGAGAGCTCTCATTGTTAGTACCGGGCGCAAGGCGAGCTAACTCGTCGGATTTGTACGCGAGAAACACTTTGCGAAATGCTTCTGGCCCGCATCCGACGATCGCATAATCCCTTACCATCTTCATCGAGTCGCGCCACAATAAGGTGCGGCCGGCGCCCGTGTTTTCATGGATCATGGAGCGCGCCCTGAGCACCAGCGAGCGGGACGCCGGACTCACACTAACGATCGCAAGAAGCGCAAGCACTCCCAAGGCAATGACTACCGCCCTCCAGATCGTTTGTCTGCGTTCGGGCGCGCCGACTTTTTCGGTCTTCGCCGGTCTCAACAGCAAGAGAAGAACGAGCGCGGCGATCACGAGGCCTACCCAGGCCCCGCGCGTTCCGGAAAACGCAATCGCTAAGACGGACAGAACAGACGCAGCAGTAGCTGCGCGCCGCGCGCTGCCACGCGAGACGAGCGCCAACGCCACCCCGAGAGGCGCGATATACAAGAGAAAGTTGCCGAGGTAGTTGGAATGGCCGATTGTGCTAATGACCCGTAACACGGCTCCCGCATCGGATTCAAATATGTATAGCCTGGGCGGAACAAACGGGTCTTTCCCGAAGAACTGGACAAAGGCATAGGTTGCGACCGCCAGTCCCGTCAAAGTCATTGCCCACAGAACTCCGCGAAATCGCTTCTCACTTCCCGCGATGCAAATCAGGCTAATGAATACGATAAAAAAGCTCAGGTGCGTGAGCAGTCCCATCTGGCCATAAGAGCTGCCGAAGAAGGACGCAATCGGGGCCACTCCAAAAACAGTCGAAATCAAAATGACAGCAGTGTAGAGAGAAACCAGGAGGACGTGTCTCGATGCCAGGGATCGCCTCACGTCATCGGGCACTTCTGGCGTCCGCATCGCGGTCCATATGAGCAAGATGAGCAGTGCCGATGACCCCGTCAGCAATACCGCAAACTTCGGCACAGTGTAAATTCTGTATACTGCGCTACTGAAGGCCAGCGGAACAATCACGAGTAACGAAACAGTCAGCCAGTAAGGAGCTTCCCCATGGAGCTCCTGCGGTTTCGGCTTCGGGTTTGTCTTTTGCCCGCTTGCTCGCATGTTAAGAACGAGAGCTGAATGACTGCGCTTCACGGCGCTGAATAAGATGTTAGAGTCGATGATTCTATATGCGTGCCGACAGCGCGCCAAGCGCGGCGCAACAGCAGAACAAACGGCAGTGTCTTAATTTGGAGTGCGGCGGCAAGGTACTCCGCGACGCCGCTTTGGCTGGTGATAGAATCGATTGGGAATGAAAGCGGCGTCGCGGAGTACCTTGCCGCCGCACTCCAAATTAAACTAAGACACCGCTCAACAACACGATTCTTTGATAGCCCCGATGACGCGTGATAGAATGCCGCTCGACGTAGCATCGACTTTAGTTAGTGTTTACCCGCCAGCTCTTATGAAGACAATCAGCATACTGGGATCAACCGGCTCGATCGGACAGAGCACTCTTTCGGTGGTCGACTCGCTCTCAGACAAATTTTTGGTCTCGGGACTCGCCGCCGGCCGTGATCTCGAGGGCCTCGCTCGGCAGGTCGCGCGCTACAAGCCGCGCCTCGTTTCGGTTGCTAATGAGAGTGATGTTACTGCCTTCAAAGAGAGCCTGCGCGCGCGCGGCGTCGACAACATCCCCGAAATCATGTTTGGCGAGGACGGGCTGGCCGCCGTCGCGAGTATGGACGGTGTGGACACGGTGGTTTCCGCTACAGTCGGGGCAGTTGGCTTTCTGCCCACCTACAAGGCGCTTGCGCTGGGCCGCCGTGTCTGTCTCGCCAACAAGGAAACGCTGGTGATGGCGGGCGAGTTGATGACCCGCGCGGCTGCCGAATCGGGCGCTGAATTGCTGCCCGTCGACAGCGAGCACAACGCTTTGCATCAGTGCATGCGAGGCGAGCACGTACGCGAAGTCAAGCGCTTGATCCTGACAGCATCGGGCGGCCCGTTTCGTCAGACGCCTATCGAACAAATGCGGGACGCTACCATCGAACAAGCGCTCGCTCATCCCACCTGGCAGATGGGTTCAAAGATCACAATCGACTCCGCAACGCTGATGAACAAGGGGCTCGAGGTTATCGAAGCCGGCTGGCTTTTCGGCTTCACTGCCGATCGAATTTCAGTCGCGGTGCATCCGCAGTCAATCGTGCATTCGATGATTGAAATGGTAGACGGATCGATCATCGCTCAGCTTGGCGTGACCGATATGCGGCTGATGATCCAGTACGCGTTGACTTACCCCGACCGGCTACCGACGGACCTTCCGCCGCTCGGCCTCGAGAAACTCGCGCGACTCGAGTTCCTTGAACCGGACCTCGAACGGTTCCCCTGTTTGAGACTCGCCTATCAAGCGATGCGAGAAGGTGGAACGATGCCCGCCGCGTTGAGCGCCGCAAATGAAATCGCAGTCGCGTCGTTTCTGAACGGCCGCACGAAATTCATGGACATTCCTCGCATTATCGAAACCACAATGGAAGCCCACCAAACTCAGCCTTGTTCGAGCATCGAAGCCGTCCTGGAAGCGGATCGTTGGGCGCGCTCGCACGCAGAACAGTTGATCGAGGGCCGAGGGCGACTGGCGGTTGGTTAATAGCTAAAGGAGGCAAGTAGTAACTGAGA
>DATNBZ010000035.1:0-29260 GCA_035607285.1 Blastocatellia bacterium
ATCCGTATCCTTGGCAGCGGCTAAGCGGACGGCTTGCGGTTACGACCTAAGATAGGAGCCGGATGCGGTAACTCCGCACGTCCGGATCTGTGGAGGGGGCGCGCAGCAATGCGCGTCCCTACTCCGACTTCCAGGGAATTCGCAGGACACTTCCTCCGCCGAAGAGTCACGGGCTGCTCCCGGCCCAAGTCCCACTATTGATCACACCCGGACACAGCTTTCCTTCCAGTAACCAGATCTTTCAGGAAGCTCATAGCTCGAGACCTGCTCTGTGCAATAAGTCGTTGAACTCGCGATCGCCGCGGAGTGGTTCAAATACCGGATCGACTCGCATTGTGAGGGATACAATCGTCCGCTTATCACAGGCTTTGCGCATCCATTCGAATGCCTGCTCTTTTTCCCCCAGCCCTATGTAGATTACAGCCAGCGAATCCGGTGGTACGTAGTTGCTGAGCGCTTGTTGTTCGAGCTCATCGAGGATATGCCGCGCCTCGTGTTCCTTCCCTGCCATTGCGAGACCGTACCCGAGAAAGCCGGAAGTCAGCGGATTGTTCGACTGTGCCTGCGCCATCTTGAATTCGTCTATCGCTTCCGGAAGGTGACCGATTCTCACGTAAGCGAGTCCGAGAAAGATATGCGCTACATAGAAATTGCTTTCAAGCTCGAAGACCTTTTTGAATTGTTCGATTGCCTGCGCGTACTGCCCGGACCAATACAGGCACGTCGCAAAGTCGGTATTGATGGCCAGCGAAAGCGGATCGAGCTCCTGAGCCTTTCTCAGTTCAGCAAAGGCCTCATCAAAGCGCCCGCATATTCCCAAAACGAAAAGCCCGTACCAGTCATGCGCAAGAGAATAGTTTGGCTTTAGCTCTATCGCGCGCTTGAACTCTCTTTCGGCCGTTCGCAGATCCCGGTCGTAACAGAGACTAACCAGCGCCATCGCGTAATGTGCCTCGGCCAGGAGTCCGTCCAGTTGCAGAGCCTTCAACGCCGCTTCTTTTGCTTTTGTCCACACCTCGGCGGGAGACAAGATGAATGACAGATTAAAGTAGGCTTCCACCAAACCTGCGTAAGCCAACGCATAGTTTGGATCTTTCTCGATCGCCTGATTGAAATAGTCGAAGCTCCTGGTCAAGCCTTCAGGTGTGAACTTGTAGAGAGAATAGTAGCCTTTGAGATAGAGGCGATAGGCCTCCGCGTCTCCGGTGTCACGCCTCTCCAACTGCTCATGCTCTTTGTTGGAGAGTTTGAGTTGAAGATTTTCTGAAATCTCCCGAGAAATCTCCTCCTGAATATCCAGAACATCGGACAACTCGCGAGTGTATTGTTGGCCCCACCGTTGTGTGCCATCCGCGGTGTTGACCAGCTCCGCGCTTATCACGAGCTTGTCACTCATCTGAGCGACTTTTCCGGTCAACACAGTGCTGACGTTGAGTTCCTTGCCGATAACCTGAGGAGCAACGTCCTGCCGTCCTTTGTAGCTGAACACGGTGCTTCGGGCCAGCACGCGCACCGTTGATAGTTGGGAGAGAATATTGATTATGCTCGCCGTAATTCCATCGCTGAGGTATTCAGAATCAGGACTTGCGCCGGCGTTTATGAGCGGCATGACTGCAATCGAATTAGCGGCTGCTCTCAACGAGTGACTTGCCGCCGCCAGGGTTTGACCGATAAACCTATAGCCTCGCTTCGGAATAGTCTCGATGTAGCGCGGCGCATTTGCATCATCTCCGATTGCCTGCCGAATCTCCTTTATCACTCGCGTCAAGGCATTGTCGGTTACAAAAGACCCGCTCCAGAACTGATCGAATAACTCGCGCTTTTCAACTACGCGATTCCGTTGCTCGATTAGAAAAAGTAAGACATCGAACGCGCGGGGAGTCAGCGGTCTGGCTTCACCGCCCTTCAAGACGCGAAACCCATCGCTGTCAACCACGACATCATCGAACTCATAGCGAGGGGCGTTGGTTATTTTGTGGGCCAAGGGCGTTCCATCAACCGACTTCGTGAATATGAGTGAATATCACTTCTTTGTCACTGGATTGTCATTACTCAGAAGTGCGATCTGATTATAGTCGGGGCAAGTTGTTTTTCAAGTTTTGAAAGGCGGCTGAGATTAACTATTTAGGGAGAAACCGAACAATGATCAAGAAAACAGTAGTCATCAACTTCGCGCTGGTCCTCACAATTGCGGCTCTGGCAATAACGGCAGCCTCTCAATCAATGACAAGCAATTTCAAAGCTCAGGCGAAAATAACCAAGGCGTTGCCGGGCTCGTGGGAGGCGGCCGGCGAAACTCCGGCGCAGGGCCAGTTCAAAGCGCTGATCACCTTTACGTCGGACGGCAGCATCATTGCTAACGAACCCAGCGCGTTTGAAACCGCCGGGCACGGAAGCTGGACTGCCACCGAAACGAATCAGGTGGCTTACACCTTCGTCGCCCTCATCGGCAGCGCAACCGGAGAATTCAGCGGTTCCATAAAGGTAGTCGGAACGCTGCAAATCGACGCCAATCAAATAAAGTGGAGCGGCCCTTTCAGAGTCGACGTGTCCGACCCCGCCGGCAACCTGATTTTCACTGACACCGGAACTCTCACCGGTAGCCGCATTCAGATCGAATCATTGAACTAGTACTCAGGCACAACCATGTAGGGGCGGCCCTCCGTGGCCGCCCCTCCGTCGACTATCCAAAACATATCGCCGCGATGAGGGGCGGCCACGGAGGGCCGCCCTTACACGTTTCAGCGCGATTCATGTTCGTAATCATTCTCACCTGAGGCTCTGCAGCTCTCGAATTCGTTCCTGCATTGCCCGAACCAGCGTCGATATTTCCGAGCGATCGTATCCGCCCGCGCGGAACGCATCAGTAAGCTGTTTCTCAGAGAGTCGAGCCAGCATATCGCCCATCCATTTCGCGTTCTCCACTCGAATCCCCTTCAGCACACCGGGATCTTTGCCTTTGTAGTGGAAGCGGACCATGCCGTCTCGAACGCCTTCAACAAAATCCTGCCGCGCGAATTGGCCTGGCTTGTCCTTAGTCCCCGCCGGAGGGTCGCCCGGGAGATGTAGCTCATGCGCGAGCGAGCCGGTCTTACCGAAAGTCGCTCCCAGGTCCCCCACATAGTAGATTCTCTCGTCAGTATCTTCACCGCTCTTCTTCGTCGGGCGCACGACTTTATTGTTGGTGACTTTCAAATCCCAATTGTTCATCACAATCATCAGCACCTTCAGACCCTCGAGTTCACGCGTACCGGCAAAGGGATTGTCGTCCCACGTCCACAGTCCGACGCCCTTCAAGCCATCGTGGCGGCGTTCGAACCTGACATTCCGCGCTTCGCCTCCATGCATTCCGTCTACACGAGCTCTCTCGACGAAGTAATCCTCATCAACGTGATAACCCATCGCCCATACAAAGCGGGAGGCTGCTGTCTCCGGCCTTGCTTCGGATCCAAATTTCACCGTCCACTCGCGGTCCTTGTCATCCTTCACATAGATCTTTTTCTGCGTGCCCTTGGAGTCGTCGCCAACGTACGTGAATCGACCGCCTGGGTCCGGAGCGCCTTCGCTTCCACCGGAACCGTAAAACAGGTCCAGGCTTTCGATATCAGCCGGCTCGTTCCACAGCACCGGATGACCTTCGCTGCCGGTCACGACGCGAGGCTTTTCTTTCTCGGCTTTGTTCTGCTTCGACTTTTCCTGTGCCTTGTTTTCCTGTGCCTTGTTCTCCTGTGCCTTCGATTCACCGAGAACTGGTGGATTGAGCCCGGGCGCAACGAGTACGAAAAATAGGAGTAGTGTTGTAAATGTCTTTCTGAGTTTCATAGTGTTGTTCCCTCCGGACCAGGCCGTCCTGTTTGGTAGATCGGCCGGCCTTGCTCGCGATGCAAGCCTTGATGTTTAGTGTACGGCCTTCGTACGAAGCAAGTCATCAGAGGCGACAGTCCTGGCCAAATCGAGTTCCTAATTGGCTGATCTACACGGTAGTTCCGTCGCAAGCGAGCCGACTCTAGACCTTTCTGCAACGCTTATGCCGCAACATAAGCAACAACAAACCGATCCCGCTCCCCGCGTTCATGCGAGCGTTCAGAGTACCGACTTAAGTCGAGCAGTGCCTTGATAAATCGAAGCGTCGAAATCACGAGGCACTGCCCGACTAAAGTCGGTACTCTGAACACCCGACTATGAAGGCTCCGGGTTTCCTCACAACGGCGCCGCGGTTGTCAAACGTTTTGAATCAATGGAAGATTTCGGCGTGCCCGCGCGTCAAAGCAAAAACACTTGGCTAAGGGAGAAGAAGAATATGAAGACTCAACGCATTTTCATCGTCCTCTCAGTTATCAATCTCGGGCTTACGATATTTCTTCTTGCACAGCTCCATCGGGTTGATGCGCGCAGCACGGATCCCGGAAGCCCGGCGCCGGTGCTGCGTGGCAGTTCTCTCGAGATCGTCGACGATCAGGGACGAGTACGAGCGAGCATTAAAATTCACCAGGGCGACCCAAACTACAAATGGCCTGACGGCAAGGTTGGTTACCCTGAAACAGTTATGTTTCGATTGATCGACTCCAAAGGCCGGCCCGAGGTAAAACTCGGAGCGTCAGTAGAAGGCGCCGGACTGGGATTGATTGGCGAGACCGACACAGTGCAGGCCTTGTTGCAGGCACAAGGCACGGACAGCATGTTGAAGTTGGCGGACAAGGCAGGCAAGCAACAGCTAATCAAACCGTAGAGCGATGGTCAGACCAAGAACACCCGTTGAATAAACCAGTAAGTTCCCGCCAGACTCACGCAGACCGAGCCCCCTATTAAGACTCGTCGACTGGCGGCTTCACTTTGTTTGCGAATCGCAGCTAACACAAACGCGGCGACCACGACGATGCATGCCTGGCCGATCTCGACGCCGAAGTTGAACGAGAAGAGCGACCATCCGAGCGCTTCGCGCGGGAGGCCGAACTCTCGCAACACGCCGGCAAAGCCAAACCCATGCACGAACCCAAAGAAGAATGCTATCCACGCGCGCACATCTCGACCCGTTTTTCCAACCATTAGATTGTCGATACCGACATAAATGATGCTGAGTGCGATAGCCGGCTCAATCACTCGCGGCGAGGGATTGATTATGCTCAACGCGGCCAGCGAAAGTGTAATGCTATGCGCAATCGTGAACGCGGTTACGATGCTCAGTAGCCGAACCAGGGTGCCGCCCATCAACAGCAACCCGACGATGAAGAGCACGTGATCGGGCCCGGTGAAGATGTGATAGATACCCGCCGGAATGAACTCCTTGATGACCGACATCCTGGTCTGACTGCCGCCAGTGCGATACACGAACATCTGATGGTCTTGGGTAAAGATCTCCTGATGAACCAGACTCTCCTCTTCATACACGTTGAGGAAAGTTTGGTGTTGCGGATCATAAGGAAAGAGCGCGCAATGAATCCTGATCGCGCCGGGCCTGGCTTCGGCCGCCGTCTCGATCCGTAGCTGGATCGACAGCGCTTGCCGATCTGAGAGCGGCTCGATGCGCAACACCTCGACGTCCATCGGCGTGCCGTCCTCAGTCAAAAGGAGCCGCGACTTCACAAGCTCCCGGATGGCTTGCCGATTGGATTCTGCGAACTGCGGATCGAGCAACGACTCGGGCCGCTCGACATTCAGATCGTGCACGAGGTCTACGATATGCGCGGTGAGGGTCCCTTCGATGCGTCCTTGATCGAGACGAAGATCGAGGTAGCTAAATGGGATAGGATGAGCGTGAACGGCGGGAGCAAAGAATCCGAGAATCAATAAACCCGCGAGGCGGGTGACGGCGCGTAGCCACGGGTGAGTCCGCGAACCCGGGGAGCTATGTCGAGAAGGCGGCACAAACCCGCGAAGCGGGTGACGGGTTGTTTGAGTGCGTAATTCTAACCGGAAGAACACTCTGTGACTTTGGTTATAGCCAAAGGCGGTAGGGGTTAGGTTCAGAGTTCAGAGTTCAGGGTTCAGGGTTCAGGGTTCAGAGTTTGGAAGTTTAGAGTTCAGCCTTCAGGCTGCTGATTTACGTGCGCAAGCTAAAGCTTGAACTCTGAACCCTGAACTCTGAACTCTGAACCCTGAACTCTGAACCCTGAACTCTGAACCCTGAACTCTGAACCCTGAACCCGGAACTCTGAACCCTGAACGCTGAACTCTGAACTCTGAACCCGGAACTTACTTCAGCTCCCCGTAGATCGCATTCACGCCAGCTTTCGCGCGACCCATGTTGAAGCTCTTGAATTTATCCGGCAGCTTCAAATCTGTTGCGGCTTGCTCGGCGGTCTTGCCGTCTTTCTTGGCCTGTTCGACAGCCGCGACGAATGCCTGCATGAACTCGCCGTACTCTTTGAACTCCGCAAAGGTGGTGACTGGGCTATGACCGGGGATGACGCTCTCGACGCCTTTGATTCCCGCAGCCGCCTTCATCAAGGACTTCGGATAGTCCAGCCCGCTGCCGCCGTTGCCGATGTCGATGATCGGCAAGGCCTTCGAGAAGGCAAACATATCGCCGGCGTGCATCAGCTTCAAAGCGGGAAACACGACGAAGCTATCGCCGCCGGTGTGTCCTCGCCCGAAATAGTAGAGGTCGATCTTGTCTTTGCCCTTCAGCAGACTGAGCTTGTCTTTATAAGTCCGGCCCGGAAGAAACTTCTTGCCGTCCTCGCTTTGAAACGCCGGCATCTTTTCCATGCTCGCCTTGCAGTTCTCCTGGGCGACGAACTCGACGTTTCCGGTGAACGCATTGTTGCTCCCGACGTGATCGCCGTGAGTGTGTGTGTTGATGACCATCATCACAGGCTTGTCGGTTACTGATTTGATCTTCTCCAGAATCTGCGGTCCAAACCCCGGCAACTTTGTATCGACAACCACCACTCCTTTGTCGGTAACAAAAGCTGCAGTATTCCCGCCGCCGCCCGTGATGAGATACAGGTTGTCTTTGACCTTTTGCATCTCGAGAGGGGCAGGCGGCCTTTGTTGTTGCTGTTGCTGCGCGGCGATCATGGAGACCGCTCCGACCAACAATAGACCCGCCAACACCGCTATTCGTTTCATAGAATCCTTCCTCCTGAGTGCGGCTATGATATACACGGTTTTAGCAGGACACAAGAAAAGTCGGGCAGAAAATTCGCCAAAGCCGGGATCAACTGAAGCTTCTCTGACGGTCCTACCTCGAATAGGGATTCGTCAGAGAAATTCATAGGATAGGTTCAGGCTTGTGACAGGTGGGCAACCGGGATTTCTTCGGTTTTTTCAAACGGTCTCATTCCCGTTGCAATATCGTTTACGGCATGAAGTATGTCGGCAGAGTAGTATCGAGTGCCGCATAGGTCGCAGACCCCGATCACGATGTCTTCGAGAATTACGAAGCCGGTCTTATGTTTGAACGCCTCGCGCTTGACCTTCTTAGGCCGGACAGTTCCTTCGCAATACTCACATTTGTAGTCGTACATAACCTATGCCTCGCGCTCGGTCATCGCGTAGACCGTGATTATGAGGTAGCGTCCGGTACTTGTAAAACGCCCGACGACACCTACCGCAGTTTGCTCATCTGCAGCCTCTCCCTCAATGACGTATCGCGCTCCCCTTGAGTCGTCCCTTTCAGTTCTATCTAGATGACCGTTCAACACAGCGTGCTCGATATCTATGATATCAAGATTGTCCTCTGCCATCTCATCCATCGCGTGCACGGACATGTCGTATTCCTGTCGCCGAATCTTCTCTCTAATCCGCGCTAATCCTCTTCGTGGCACCCGGCGAGTTTACCAGTACTGTTGAGAAGATTGTAACGAGGCGTGGAAACCAGAGTCGCGCGTTGGAGCTTTGGCGTGCGAGCGGAGGTTGAATTTGCCAGACAGTCGACGATTTGAAGCAGTAGAGCTGGGCCCGCCTTGCTCGAAGGCGCTAGCGAGTTTAAGGTTCATTTGAATAGACGTGCATCTCTAGATGACACTATCCCGAAGTCAATTTGGAAGGTCGCCATGGTTTATCGCCCCTTCGTTGATGAGAAGCTTTGTTTTGTTCTAATGCCGTTTCAAGATTTTTTTGATGGCTGCTATGAAAAAATCATCAAGCCCGCAGCAGTGGATGCGGGTTTGGAAGCGATGCGAGCTGATGATGTATATGGGATAGGGGTGATCATTCAGGATATCTGGGGTCTAATCTGGAAGGCGCGTATCGTTGTTGCAGATGTCACAGACAAGAACCCGAATGTCAACTATGAGCTAGGGCTTTGTCATGCGCTGGGCATCCCAACCATACTGATCACAAGGCGCGAGGAAGACGTTCCGTTCGACTATCGTCACCGCCGCTTCATTCTTTATGACACCGAGGAAGTAGACTGGGTTCAAAAGCTGCACGATGACCTAAAGAAGACGATCGAAGCGGTACTGACTGGGAGCGAGAGTTTTACAGATTTGCAGTGGCCCTACGAAACACGAGCGATTGGCGAGCCTGCGACAATCTCATCCCTTCTTGCGGTTGAAAACCCTCGCGACATTGTTATTGAGGGAACGCTTGAGGTGAAGAGAGTCATTGGAAAGGCCATCGGTCCGGCTGGACTGGGGCGATCCACGTCGGTCGGTGGCCGAGAGCCGATTACGTACAAAGAAGGCTTCAACATTTTGCGAGGTCTGAAGTCCGCGAATCCCCTTCAAGATCGCGGCATAAATGAAATGCGACGCGTGGCCCGAGATATTCTCAATTACGCCGGCGATGGGTCCAAGACGGCGATTCTCTTGGCTCAAGCAATGCTAGAGAATGGCAACGAAACGCTTAAGCGAGGATACCTAGCGAGGGACGTCATTCACGGGATGAAGACGGCCGTGGATATGATCGTTGGTGAACTCCAAACGTCCGCGAAACAGGTTACAGCGGTCGAATTAACGCAAGTCGCTTCGACCGCTGCCCAGAATAATGACTTTGGTCGTTTGATTTGCGAAGCAATGGAGAAGGTGGGGAGCGACGGTCTGATCTCTAGCGATGAATCGAGGACCAACGAAACTTTCCTTGAAGTGACTGAGGGCATGGAGTTTGATCGGGGTTACTTGTCTCCTTACTTTATTACGGACGCTGAATCAAACGCGGCTGTATTGGAAAATCCTCTCGTTCTGATAACCGACAAGAGAATTAACTCGTTCAGAGAAATGTTGCCGCTGTTGGAGCAGGTAGCCGCGCAGGGAAAGACTTTCCTCATCATTGCGGGAGACGTTGAAGGGGAAGCGCTTGCCACTCTCGTAGTTAACAAGATGCGAGGGACGCTGAATGCCGTTGCAGTTAAGGCCCCCGGCACGGGCGATCGACAACGAGCGATGCTCGAAGATATTGCTATCCTGACTGGGGGAAAATTCGTGAGTGAGCATCTCGGCGTCAGACTTGAGAGCATTCAAACCTCAGATCTAGGGACCGCCTCAAGAGTCGTCGTGGATAGTGAGAAAACGACGATTGTAGAAGGCGGTGGTGAGTTATCTGCCATCGAGGCGCGCGTTAAAAGCCTTCGCGCGAGAATTGATGACGCCCACTCAGATTTCGAGCGAGAGAAAGTAGTTGACCGTCTGACAAAGCTTGTGGGTGGAGTTGCAACAATTCGTATTGGGGGAATGACGGAGGTTGAACTCATTGATAATAGATACCGAATTCAAAGCGCAATGCACTCAAGCAAGTCAGCAATCGAAGAGGGTTGGTTGCCCGGAGGTGGAATATCTCTGCATCTCGCAAGTAAGTCAGTGCGTGATTCCATAACAGAAGAAGGACCAGAAGCGGCGGGAATGCATGTGGTGGCCGAGGCCTTGGAAGTTCCACTGGTCGCACTAATCGGTACCGCAGGAGTGAGTTCGACGCAAGTTCTTGTCAAGATGGATGACTCGAATCAAAGCACTACCGGATTCAATGTTGCTACCAAGGAGGTTGAAGATTTGGTGGAGGCTGGAATCCTCGATTCCGCAAGAATGCTAAGAGGCGCACTGGAGATAGCGTTCTCTCATACCAAGGCAATGTTAGAAACCAGCGAATGGGACCTGACTCCGCCCGACAGTCCGGTTGCTAGTGAAATCCTCTGAACTACCGATATTCTGGATTGTCGGGGCGGCGCACCAAGCTTCTCTTAGGCAATGCGGATGCTAGATCCCCATCGCCGATTCCCATTCATTCAACGTCTGATCCAACCTGTCCATCAAATCATCAACCTGCTCGCGAGTTATGCATAACGGAGGCGCGATGAAAATCGGCATGCCTCGCTTCAAAGCTCCCGGGCGGCGAGGGCCGTACAACGACAAATAAAACGCCAGCCCGTTCTTTAAGCCAAGGGCCTGGAACTTCTCGTCGGCCGCGGCTTCCGGCGGGAACCATTCCATCGTCTCCTTGTCGCGCACCAACTCCAAGACCATCAATAAGCCTTTGCCGCGAGTCTCGGCTATCGTTCGGCGCGCTAAAAACCGCTCAGCGTTTGAGTGCAAGTGCGCTCCGACCTCGGCGCTGTTCTCGACCAGCTTGTCTTTCTCCATGATGTCCAGCACCGCCAGACTCGCCGCGCAAGCCAGCGGGTGACCCATGTTCGTAAAGCCGTGAACGAAAGTCTCACCCGCGGCGAACGGCTCGTTCACTTCATCGCTGACCGTCACTGCGCCCATCGGAACGACGAGGCCCGAGATCCCTTTCGCCGTCGTCATGATGTCTGCCTGCACGCCGAAGTGCTCCATCGCAAACCACCGGCCGGTTCGGCCAAAACCGGTCACTACTTCGTCGGCGATCAATAACACATCGTAGCGGTCGCATATTTCCCGGATCGCCTGCCAGTACTCGGGCGGCGGCATCAAGCCGTAGTCCTTGCCCGCGCCGACCGGCGTCGCTATGAAAGCCGAGATATGCTCGGGCCCGGTGAAGTAGATCAACTCTTCCAACTCGCGAGCGCACTGAAGCCCCCAGTCGGCAACGCTCATTCCCTCGGGGCGTTCCTTCGGATTGCGATAGTGTCGAACGTGAGGCCAGTCGGCGAGCATCGGGAGAAACGGTTTGCGAAAGCCCGGTCCGCCGGCGACTGACAGTGCGCCCAACGACATCCCGTGATAGCTGTCCCATGTGCCGATGACAATGTGCTTCTGAGCATTGCCCTTCGCAAGATGATACTGGCGAGCGATCTTGATCGCGGTCTCGACAGCCTCGGACCCGCCAGAGCACAGATAAGTCGTGTTGAGATTGCCCGGGGCAAGCTTTGCGATTTTTGCGCAGATCTCGGCGCGCGGTTGATTTGAAAGCGCAGGGTGACAGTAGGCGTACTTCTCGGCTTGTCGAGTGATTGCTTCGACGACTCTGCGATCGCCGTGAGCTATGTTCATCGCCATCGGTCCGCCCGACGCGTCGATGTAGCGATTGCCCTCGGTGTCGTAGAGGTAGATGCCTTCGGCGCGTTCGAGGATCGGTTCGAAAGCGTGATAGGAGAACATGTGCCGCCAGTCGCCTTCGACGCTGCGCTGGGTTGGGATAGCTTTTTCAGGTGTCGCCATAATCGCTCCTGTGCGGATAGAGATCGGTGCTCCAATGCTCGACCATTGAAAGACGCGTTTCGCGCAAAGACGCAAAGGGCCGCAAAGCACGCAAACAGCTAAGCCGCGAAGCCGATCAAAGCCGACGCGTACGGTTCGGGTGATTCGAGACCGATCAGGTGCCCGCTGTCTGGAATCTTCACTACCTCGGCCCCTTTGATGTTGGAACGAAAGATTTCAGCGTAACTCTGCGAGATAAACCGATCCTGCTCGCCCCACACGATAAGCGTCGGCGCAGTTATTCGCGAAAGCCGGCGCTCCAAACCGCGCTCCGGAATCGGGAACAGGAACTTCGCCGCGGTTCGGAAGCCCCGCGACATACCGAGCAATATCTCGACTTGTTCATCGCTGCGATCGTCGCGATCGCCAAAGAGCTGCGTCACCGCGAGCAGGCGTTGTGCCGCAAGACAGCTCTGGTCGCGAAACAGAAACGGGACCAGCTCGGTGATCGTCATTCCAAACATATCAACTACCGGCGCCTCGTCGCGCCACAATCCCACCGGGGCCGCAAGCGCCAACCGGCCAATCTCCTTCGGGCGCAACGCAGCCATCTCCGCCGCCATCCAACCTCCAAAAGACTCGCCCACAACGTACGGCCGCTCGAGCCCGAGCGCTTCGATCACGTCGAAGCCATGAAAGAAAAGATCAAACTGGTCCTCGAGATAATCCAGCCCGTCCGATTTTCCGAAGCCCGGCAGGAGAGGCGCGTGAACGTGAAACTTTTCTGAAAGCAATGGCAAGACCCCTTCCCAGGCAGCGATGCCGCCCGCGCCGTGCAGGAAGAGCAAGGGCTCCCCATCACCCGCTTCAAGAACCTCGATGCTCGGCCGGCCACTTCCGAGCTTAAGCAAGCGCGAACTCGGCGTGCTCATGCCGTCACCTCCATCGGACGTTCTACTCGCTCCCTCACGGCATCGTTCTGGCTGCCCGGTTTCGCGCGCTCTGTTTCTGAAAGTGATTTCGGCCACCAGCGGTCTTCATACTCGTTGAAGATCGGGCGGAGGTGAGGCAGCACTTCGGTGGCTAGTAAATAAGTCGAGCGATTCGTCAACTCGAGCGGCGAAGACCCGATCTGAACGGCTACCTGCAGATGTGCGCAGTGCAAGGATTCGGCGAGTTCTTCGAGTTGCTGTCGCACCGTCGACGGCGAGCCCGCGATGATGTAGCGCTCGTCGATAAGCTCCTTCCACGTCTTTCCCGTGCCGAGATTTCCGGACTGATTTCCGGCCTGGGCTACGACCGCCGCGCGAATCGACTTCTCGGTGAGGTAGCCCGGAGGCGCGGTCATTCCCGGATAAAGATGGAGACAGCGGTTGAAGAAGTAATCGACGTGCGGCCACCATTCGCGCTCACATTCGGCGTCGGTGTCGCTGATGCAAACCTGTTGGAAGAACGCGACGCTGTATGGGTTCTGATCGAGCCCGTGATGCGCGCGGCGTTCCCAATAACCGTCGATCATCTTCTTCGCTCGCTTGTAGCCGGTGAATGAAAGGTAGCTGTAGTTGTACTCGTGCTCAGCGCAGAAGTCCCAGGTTTCGACCGAGCTGAGTCCGGGAATCCAAATCGGAGGATGCGGCTTTTGAATCGGCTGCGGCCAGATATTCACGTAGCGCAGCTTGGTGTACTTGCCGTTAAAGGCGAACGGTTCGCGCTCCCGCCAGGCCTTGATGATAAGGTCGTGAGCTTCGTGGTATTTGTCACGCAAGGTCACCGGGTTCTGGCCGTAGCAGTAGTTGACATCCATCGGAGTGCCAACGGGAAAGCCCGCGATCAAGCGGCCGCCGGAGATTACGTCCAGCATCGCGAACTCTTCGGCGACTCGGGTCGGCGGATTGTAGAGCGCAATCGAGTTGCCCAGCACCAGGATCATCGCTTTGGAAGTTCGTCGTGCGAGCGCCGCCGCCATCAGGTTAGGCGACGGCATCATCCCGTAGCCGTTTTGATGGTGTTCGTTGACGCCCACCGAATCGAAGCCCATTTGATCGGCGTATTCGAGCATGTCCAGATACTCGTTGTAGAGATGATGCCCGCGTTCGGGATCGTAAAGCGCGTTGGGCAGGTCTACCCAGACGCCGTGGTATTTCTCCTGAAAGTCGTCGGGCAGCCAGCGATACGGCATCAGATGGAACCAACCGATTTTCATGGCGATCTCCTGAGGGGTCCGACAAACTTTCAGTTTGTCGCTCGACTGCGTTTCGATCAAAACCTCGACAAACTGAAGTTTGTCGGACAACCGTGACTATTTGTCGAGCGGTAGTATAATCCGAATCCGATACCCGGCAAAGCAATTGCAAAAGTGTTAAGAGGAACGGGGCGTTCAAGTGAGCGGGCGTTCAAGTGAGCGGGCGTTCAAGTGAGCGGCGTTCAAGTGGGGGGCGTTCAGAGTACCGACTTTAGTCGGGCAGTGCATACCAAAGGGCTCACTTACAAAAAGCACTGCCCGACTAAAGTCGGTACTCTAAACAATCGCACTCGACAGTTCGGACTCTGAACGCTCGCACTCGATAGTTCGGACTCTAAACGCTCGCACTCGACAGCTCGGACTCTGAACGCTCGCACTCGACAGCTCGGACTCTGAACGATTGATCTGAATGGCGGAGGCAAAATGCTGACCGTTGAACTGATCCGCCGCGGGGCTCGATACTTTCCCGAGCGCACCGCCGTGTACTTCGAAAACAAATCGCTCACATTCAACGAGGTAGATCGGCTTTCAAATCGCTTTGCGCACGCGCTCGCGCGACACGGCATCAATCGCGGCGGGCGTCTTGCAATCCTTGCTAACAACAGCCTGTACACGATGCCCGTCGACTTCGCCTGCGTAAAGGCCGGCGCGGCTCGGACGCCGTTGAACGCGCGGCTCTCGATGGATGAGCACGAGCACATGCTGCGCGATACCGGCGCGCAGGTTGTGATTTACGATGCCGAGCTTGCTGAACGCGCCGAAGTGCTGGCGGCTCGAATAGCCGGACTCACAATGCTCGGTCTCGGTTCGAATCGCTGCGGTTCTAACCTGCTCGTCGAAGCGTTGTCCGAGCCGGAAACCGATCCGCTGGTTCGCGCGGAGCCCGAAGATGTAATCCTGACAGTATTCACTTCAGGGACGACCGGGCGATTGAAAGCCGCCGAACACACCCAGGCGAGCTATGCTGCGATGTGCAACAACTTGTCTGCGAACCTGCCGGACATTGCTCCTGATGACGTGATGCTTCACGCCGCGTCGTTGTTTCATGCGAGCGGTTGCTTTCTGCTGCCCTATTGGGTCAAGGGCGCGGCTACCGCAGTCCTTGCGAAGTTTGAACCCGCCGAGTTCCTCAACGCTATCCGGCGCTGGCGAGTGACTTCGACGCATCTGGTTCCGACGATGCTGGCGATGCTTCTGGATCAGCCTGACATCGAGAACGTGGACCTGTCGTCGGTTAGAACGATCGTGTATGGAGCATCACCAATGCCTGTGCCGGTGATAAAGCGGGCGATCGAGCTTTGGGGACCGCGATTCGTTCAGTACTACGGCCAGACCGAAGCGCCAATCTTCATCACGAAGCTGGGCCAGGAAGATCACGCGGGGCTTGGAGCTTCTCATCGCCTTTCGTCTTGCGGGAGACCTTCGGTTGATTGTGAGATTCGGCTGGTCGATGGCGAAGGCAACGACGTGCCGCCCGGGGAACAAGGAGAGATCGTGCTTCGCGCGCCGTTTGTGATGAAGGGGTATTTGAACGCGCCCGATCTGAACGCCTCGACCTTCATCGAAGGAGGCTGGCTGCGCACCCGCGATGTCGGCCGTTTTGATGAAGAAGGTTATTTGTACCTGGTCGATCGCACTTCGGACATGATCATCACCGGCGGCTACAACGTGTACCCTCGCGAAGTCGAAGACGCGCTTCTGGCACACCCGGTGGTGCTTGAATGCGCGGTTGTGGGCGCGCCTCACGAGAAGTGGGTGGAAGCGGTGACCGCGTTTGTCGTGTTGCGAACCCTAGGCGTCGCTAAGGGAGAGGCTACCGACGACACTGCCGAAGGCGCCATCGAAAATGAGTTGATCGAGTTCACACGCGAGCGGCTTGCGAGCTACAAGGTGCCCAAATCGATTCACTTCATCGACGCGATCCCCAAGAGCGCAGTGGGTAAGGTGCTACGCCGAGCGCTACGGGATCAGCTATCGACGGTTTTGAATCACGAGCCATCCTGAGTGCCTGCAAGAGATCATCACTGTGTTATTATTGACGCGAGTAATTACCACCGCTCTCAAGTACGCAGGCTAGCGGGAGCAATGTATATGAAAAGTGAAGAGAGAGCTTATCTCATTGGCCGTTATATCGTAACTGATCCAAAGATCTGTCACGGCAAACCAACCTTTCGCGGCACGCGTGTGCTGGTCGCTGATGTTCTGGAAGAGGTCTCGCGCGGGATGGCTTGGGAAACCATCATCGAAGAATGGAACGACAGCATCACGAAAGAAGCCATCGGTGAAGCCGTACAGTTAGCTAGTCAGGCATTGCTCAAACACGCGAACGAGTTTGTGCTCGAGTTGAAATCGGCGTGAATATTCTGGATGAGAACATCCCGAAGCCTCAACGACAACTGCTCGAAGCACGGCGGCAAGCGGTCAAACAGATCGGCGTCAATATCGGACACAAGGGCATGCTCGACGAAGCAATCATTCCCTTGTTGCTAACTCTACGACATCCAACCTTCTTCTCTCGAGACTCGGATTTCTACAAGCGCGATCTATGTCACAACGACTATTGCCTCGTTCATCTTGCGGTTCAAAAATCGGAGAGCGCCTTGTTCATTCGCCGTTTACTCCGTCATCCCGCTTTCAAGACACGGGCCGACCGGATGGGAAAGGTCATCCGCGTGTCTCGCGCCGGAATTTCATTCTGGCGGCGACATCAATCGAAAGAAGATCACGTGGAATGGGAATGACTGTGATCCTCGGCGAAACGCGACGGAGAGTACGAAGGGATCACGCACCTCACCGCATCTCGAATCCGAAGAGCCGCACTCGAGGGCGTTGCCGCCGTCCATAGTTCCCGCGTTCGTACCAGATCTCGACGCTCTCGACCGCTCTGTCCCGGCCCGCGAGATCGATGTCGCGAGTCGACCCGCCCGCGCGAATCCGCTGTCGAACCTGCACCTCTTCGCTGGTGCCGTTGGAATAATGAACAACGACGTGACGGAATTCTATCGCGACAAAATCAACTTTAAGCTGAAGCGCGCGAAACCTTCCTTCTGAGCGGCCGACTTTGATCTTGTCGTGATCCGCCTGGCCGTCGACGTGCGCCTCGCCGAGGTACACCCAACCTCTCGCGAATGAGGGCTGGCTAAAACTCAACACCAACAGAATCGCTGCGGTTATTGGAAGGGCCTTTCTTGTCATCTGATTCATCTCCTGTCTGGAAGTTTTTTCAGCACGGCCTGCTCTTTCGCGGCCAGCAAATCTAGTCGAGCATTAAGCTTCAACCGGCCTCTTAGCCGGTTGCGTCACGGCTTGCTTTCAAACGCTTCGCGATCAATGCGTAAACACTTGCGTTGAACACAAGCCCTACGTGCGTCCCCGACACTTCGAAGTTTGTCGCCGGGTCGTCGGTCACACAGACCCGCCAATCAACGACTCCATCGGTCTTAGTGTAGACGGCAGATTGAAGAATCGTTTCCGCAACTCCGCCTTGCACTGCTGAGACTGCCGCGCAGCCACAGTGCCCGGTGTAGCAATCCGGCGGAAGGTGTCCGTTCTGGCGGCGTATACGCTCGCGAACCCGTTCGCCCGCCGCAAGCACCAGCGGATGAGATCGTATCCCGCGAAATGGCGAGCCCAACGTGATCACCGATGCGACTTTTTCCGGCCACTGTGCGGTTGCGGACCGCGCAATCACTCCGCCCAGGCTGTGCCCAATCAAATGAACTTTGCCGCCGGTTTCAGCTTGAGCTTTGGTGATTGTCTCCGATAATCGATCGACGAGCGTGTTGACACACTCGGCGTTCCAGCCGATTCGCGACATGTAAGGCTTATAACCGATTCGCCGCAGCCAATAGTAAATCTCCTGCAGGTACAGGTCGGTCCCCATAAATCCGGGGATGACGATGACCGCCGAGCCGTCGCCTCGAGGAACGCCGAAGCCATAAAAGACCGGTGATGAGCGCAGCGCCAGCCAATCGAGTCCGGCGAATGCTTCTCGCCAGAGAGGACGTTCGGAGATTTCCTGGTCCTTAAGAAAGTTGTCGCCGGAGGTTGATGCGGACAATAACACGCTCCTGTGGAATCACTACTGCCTTTTGCCGCGCCGCGCTTTCATGACTTTAGGTTTGATCTCTTCCACTCCCGCGGCGGCGCGCAACTCGATGAACGACTGGTCCAGCGCTTCCTTGAGCTTTTCCACATCGGGCATCGCCTGCGTGTCCGACGTCAGCCCAAAGTACAGACTCTGATCGTAGCTCATAATAGCGCAGCCACATCCAATCGCATAGCCGACCGGCACGTAGGGATAGTACGCGACCATCCGCTTGCCCATCGCGTAGAGCGGAACTTGCGGACCGGGCACGTTTGTCGAAACCATGTTGAATGCCGGGTTGAAAGACGGCGTCGCGGCTGTTGCCAACGCACCGGCGAACGCATGCACCGGGGCCGGCAGGATCCCCATCAACGCGGAGAAGAGGTTCAAGCCTTCCGCCACACGGCCGCTCTTCATCGCAGCCGTCCTGCGATTGATAAAGTGAAAACGCTCGACGGGATTCGCCATGTCGAGCGGAATCTCGACCGGCAGCATCGAAACCAGATTGCCGAGAGCGCCGCGCTGATCCTGCTGCCTTAAGCTCACGGGCACCATCACGCGAAGCTGACGGCCCGCGGTCTTCTGACCGTGTAACTCTACATACCGCGTGACCGCGCCTGACAACGCCGTTAGCACCACATCATTGACGGTCCCGCCAAGAGCTGCGCGGATAGCGCGCGCCTCGGCGAAGGAAAAGGTGCTCCACACAAGCTTGCGATCCCCGGAGCACGCCCGGTTAAACGGCAACGGTGAAATCGGCGCAGCAAGTTGCGGGATGGCCGCGCTCGTCTCGCGCATGGACTGCCGCGTCTCTTCATTGGTGAGCGCCTGCGTCAGGTTCAACAGCCCGTTTTGAAACTCCATCCAACGGTCCATGCCCTCCTGCATGTTGCCGAGCAGCGTATCAAAAAAACGCCGCGTCGCGTCCGGCCGCGGAGGTTGCGGCGGACGATCGGGCCTGGGAAAGATCCTGGGGACTTCGGGCGATATATCGAGGACGATCTTGAGCAGGTCGACGCCCGACACTCCGTCAACCATGCAGTGGTGCACTCGGGCGACCATCGCGGTGCGATTCCCTTCCAAGCCGTAGACGAGATAAATGTCCCAAAGCGGTTTGCGGCGATCCATCATTGGAGTCAGGATGCGTCCGGCCAGCTCGATCAATTCGGCTTCGCCGCCCGGCGCATCGATCTGAACCTTGAAGATGTGCTGGTTGATATCGAAGTTCTCATCAAACTCCCACGTGGGATGCCCGATCCCAAACGGGTCCGGCGCGACGACCTGCTGATAGCGCGGCAGCAGATGCATCTTGGAGTTGATCATCGCCACGAAGTTGTCGAAGGGGATCTCGCCGTCAAAAATGCTCACGCTCCCGATGTGCATCGTCGCTTCCTTTTTTTCGAAGTAGAGGAAGCTTGCATCGATTGAAGTGAGCCGGTGGTTAAGAGTTGGTTGCGACAAATGAAATTCTCCGGAAGTGGTTAGTGGCTAGTGGTCAGTGGTCAGTTCGGCGCCCATCTTTTGGAAGTCTGTTTGATAGGCCGTTGATAAGTCTGCCAACCTCCGAACACGAGCCGTCGAGAACCTCAACGTCACCCGTTTCAAGAAATCCGAGTCTGTGGGCAATAAGGATTTGCGTTCCGACCTCGCACAGCGATCCATAAGCTATAGAAAGATGGTGCAAGAACTCCTTAGTAGAGGACCGTCCTTGTCCCTCAGCAATGTTCGACGGCACTGAAACCACCGCTCTTCTGAGCTGCGATGTGAGACCATAAAGCTCTTCTCTCGGGAACCCTTTCGTTTTCTTGTAAACCTCTTCCACCAGATCCATCGCTTTTTGCCACACGATGAGGTCGCGATAACTCTTGATTGCCATTACACGTTCCTCCGCTACCAAAGTTTTTGCTGAACCCAGGAGTCTGTTAGGCACTGACCAGAAGTGTCAGTGGTTAGTGGTCAGTGGTTAGTGGTCGGTGGTTAGTGGTCAGTGGTTAGTGGTCAGTGGTTAGTGGTCGGTGGTCAGTTTTATGGCACTGACCACACTAACCACGAACTGGCCATACTCTCTAGCACTGACTAACCACTAACCACTAACCACTAACCACTAACCACCACTATCTTCCCTCGATCACCATCTTCATCCCATTCTTAGGCCTGAGCGTGATCAACGGTTGCGTTTTGACAGGATGCCCAGGGACAAGTCGAAGCTTCCACTTCTGCGCGATAACCGCAAGAATCAGGATGCCTTCCATCCATGCGAACTGCTCACCTATGCACAGGCGCGGGCCGCCTCCGAAGGGAAAGTAAGAGTACTTGGGCCGGCTCGCCCTCGCTTCCGGCAGCCACCGATCGGGATCGAATTTCTCAGGCTCCACATAATAGCGCTCATCGTGGTGTGTGACGAACTGGCTGAGCAGGACGATCGATTTGGCCGGCACGTAGTAACCGCCGATCTTCGAGGCACTCACCGAACGCCTCCCCATCAGCCACACCGGCGGATAGAGCCTCATCGCTTCGGTGAACACTCGCTCGGTGTAGCTCAAGCGCGGCACATCCTCGAAGGTTGGAAGCTTGCCGCCCAGCACCTCATCGATTTCCGCGTGCATCGTCGCTTCGACTTCGGGATTCTGCGAGAGCAGGTACCACGTCCACGCGAGAGCGTTGGCGGTCGTTTCGTGACCCGCTAAAAAGAGTGTCATCACTTCATCGCGAAGTTGCTCGTCGGACATGCCGCCGCTGCCCTCTTCCGCGTCTTGCGCAAGAAGCAGCATCGACAGAAGGTCGCCACGATCTTCGCCTTCCGCGCGGTGCTCAGCGATGATTCGGTAAATCGTTTCATCGAGGCGCTGCTTGCCCCGCTTCACGCGGCGGTTTCTCGCGGTCGGCAGCTTGTCGGTGAGTGCCGTGAGCGGCGATGAAAAAGTCGCGAACAACTCGAGCACCTCAGTCAACGCCTTGCCGATCTGCTGCGCTTCACCCTGGACGTCCGCGTCAAACAAAGTCTTGGCGACGATCGCAAGCGTGAGCTGCATCATCTCCTGCGCGATGTCTCGCGTTTCGCCCGCCTTCCAGCCGTCGCGCGCGCGGCCGGCGTACTCAGCCATCACGGCGGCGTATGCAGCGATGCGCTGCTTATGAAAAGCAGGTTGTGAAAGTCTTCGCTGGCGGCGATGGAAATTGCCTTCGCTTGTGAGAAGTCCCTTGCCCAGAACTTTCCTGGCTCGCTGAAGGCCGCGGCCCTTTACATAATTCCAGTCGTTAGCCACCAACACATCCTCGATGTATTCGGGCTTACTCAACAGAAATGTGCGTTGAGGACCGAGCTTGAAAGTGGCGATGTCCGGATGCTCGCGCGCGATCTTCAACAGGAACCCGATCGGGTCGCGGCTCATCGGCACGAGCTGATCGCCTAACGCTTTTCGCTTTGGCCCCGGCGCGAGCTTGCGCTTTGCCTTATTCCCGGCGATTAGTGTTTTGGCTGCGCTCGACATTGCGTTCATCACTCCGACTCGTTCGTTAATGATGCGCCCAAAGATTCACGGGGTATCAGGATCGCAAAACCGGTTCCGAACAGCGAGCTGTGTTGTCTCAGGGCATCAGCCAAACAACGGACGCGCTGCGGCGTTGAGTCTTCGGGCGCTTCGATGCCCGGACCGATCGCGAAAGCTGTGGCTTCCCGCTCGCGGCCTCCGAGCCAATATCGAACATTCGGATGCTCGGACAGATTCCTCAACCAGTTCGAGCGTCGCCGGACCGTGCTGACCACGACCAGGTCGCCTACGAGCGCGGCAACCAGGGGAACGTTCAGGCGACGGCCACTCTTGCGCCCCAGAGTCTCGACCACGATTGCGCCTGCCGGAAAGAGCACCGGCGCTCCCAGACCTGCCCGGACCAGCGGTTCGACGAACTGATTCAGTCCGCGAAAGAAATCGGCTTGCAGGCGTTCGAATCCCGCGATAAACATTTCAGGCTCCTGTTACTCGGTAAGGCCGGCTACATCATAGGACATCACGATCAAGTCGTGCGTGCGTCCTTCGCGATCGATGACGTAGTCGCCCAGCAGGGCTTCAGCTCTGAAGCCCAATCGCTCGAGAACTTGAAACGCGCCCTGCTGTTCGGAGGCCATGCGCGCAACGATCTTTTGCAGACCCAGCTCGCGAGCGATCGAAAAGAGCTCATTGGCGAGCAGAGTTCCCAGACCGATGCCGCGATGGTCGGGGCTGATTAGCAGCACGATTTCCCCAAGATGCCGCGTCCATTGGAGCGCATTGTGGCTCAGCGTTCCGTGGCCGATCAGTTTACCATTTGCTTCGGCCACTACGGTCTTGATCAAATCGGCATTGATGTTGTGGACCCACTGATCGAGCGCCTCGGGTCTGGTGATGTCCACCGCCAGGAAGAGCAAATCGTCTTCGGGCAGCGACTTCGCGAAGTTCATTAGTGCGTCGCGGTCTTCAGGCCGCATCAATCGCAGCGTGATCTGTCTATCCTTGAGCGTCGTGGTCCACGGATAGCTTCGTTTTGAGTCGTCGGGCATCAGGATCTCCTGGCGGTGATTTCGGCTTAGTTTCCAGTGGAGTGTATCAGAGAAATCGGTAGCCCTGTATGGGCGGTCCTCCGTGGCCGCCCCTCCTTCGATGAAGCGCTTCCTCATTAAGGGGCGGCCACGGAGGACCGCCCATACAGGTGTGCCCTTAAGCCCTCGGACGCTACTTCTTTTTCCCGGTGGCTCCCATATAAGGAAGCTGAGTCGCGAGATCGAGCCAGCGCTTCTGCACGTCCACGTAGTTGGCCACTGCCTGCTCGGCGAAGTCCGCAAGCGCCGACGCCGGAGTATTGTCCTGGAGATTGAGGCCATCCTTGAGCGCCTTGATCACCCGGGCGTTCTGCTGCTCGGCGAAATCGAGCCACTGCGTGCGCGCCTTGACGAAGGCCTCGAGCCCCTGGCTCGCGTAGTCAGAGAATGCGCGCGAAACGTCGGAGGGAGTAACGCTCATTCCATCCTTGATCGAGTCGTAGAGCTGGCTGCTCTGCTGAGAAGCGATCTCCGCCCAGCGCCTCTGCGCTTCAACGATGCCTTCGACGCCCTGGCGAGCCCAGTCGCCCAATGCCGGCGTCGGAGCGCTTCGATAAAACTGCAAGCCTTCCTCAATGGCCTTGAGGACGAGCGCGTTCTGCTGCGCCGTTAGATCGATCCACTTTTTCTGCGCGTCGACCAGATGCTCGACAACCTGTTGCGCCCATTCAGCCGCCCCGGTGTCGGTGGCAGCGCTCGCAGCCGCTCCTTGATTGCTTGCGCCGCCTTTGTGTGTCGATTTCGATTTTGTAGTCATGATTTTTAGTCCTTTCTATTAAGAATCGGTTATTGCTTGCCGGCGTGCGCCGCGTCTGAATTTCGAATCGCCGCCTGCGACCCGAAGCCCGAAGCGACGCCCCGGATTCTACGGTTGCTTCGTCTCTTCGGCCTCTCTCAACTCGCGCCGCAAGACTTTGCCGACGGCGCTCTTGGGAAGACTCACAGTGAACTCGATCGTCGAAGGAACTTTGTATCTCGCCAGTTTTGTTTTGCAGTACTCAATCAATTCCGCGGCGAGTTCCGATGAACCCGCTCGAGCGTCTTCCCGCAGCACCACAAAGGCTTTCACAGCTTCGCCGCGATACGGATCATTGACACCGACAACCGTGGCTTCTTTGACCGCCGCGTGCGTGAACAACACGTCTTCGACTTCGTTCGGATACACATTGAAACCGCTGACAAGGATCATGTCTTTCTTGCGCTGGACGATGTAGAGGTATCCGTCTTCATCCATTCGCGCCACGTCGCCGGTGTACAGCCAGCCTTCGCGGATGGCATTGGCGGTTTCCTCGGGCTTGTTCCAGTAGCCTTTCATCACCTGCGGTCCGCGGATGCACAACTCGCCCTCTTCCCCAACCGGCACGTCGCGATCACCGTCCTCGATCCCTACTATCCTGCATTCCGTGCTGGTCATTGGCAGACCGATGCTGCCAGGCTTGCGTTTGGCGAGTGTCGGGGTTGAAGTCGCGATCGCGGCCGTTTCCGTCATGCCGTAGCCTTCGAAGAGCATCGCCCCGCTGAGCCGTTCGAATTGTTCGATCACTTCGATCGGAAGCGGCGCGGAACCACTGTTGAACCGTTGGACGCGATCCAGTCCGCTCGTCTTCGCGTCGGGATGATTGAGCATCGATATGAACAGCGTCGGCACGCCGGGAAAATAAGTCGGCCGGTAATCTTTGACGGCCTTAAGCAGTAGCTTCGCATCAAACTTCGCGATAGGTATCTGCATCGCGGCTTGCCAGACACCGAACAGCGCGACGACAAGCCCGTAAACGTGGAAGTAAGGCACCACAAGCAGGAACCGGTCTTCTCCGCGGCGCACAAACGGCCCGCCCCACAGCGTGCATTGAATCGCTGCCGCGTACAAATTGTAATGGGTCAGCATCGCGCCCTTCGGCACTCCGGTCGTTCCTCCCGTATAGACGAGAGCGGCGACGTCTTCTTCGGCGTCGATCTCGACGTGAGACAACTGAGGCTCGCCGACGCTTGCGATCAATTCCGAAAAGGACAACGCGCCGCCTGACACCGGTATCTTCTTTGAATCCGCCGCGTCTTCTTCGAGGCTCGTTACGATTACACTTTCGAGCTGCGTTTGCGGTTGAACGCCGATAATTGTCGCGGCAAGTCCGTCCACCGTTATTATCGAGCGCATGCCGGAGTCGACAGCGACAAACTCAACCTCGCGCGCAGTGTAGATCGGATTCACGTTCGTGACTATCGCGCCCAGCCGGACGATTGCGAAAAAGCTGATCAAGTACTGCGGGCAATTCGGCAGCATGATTCCAACGCGGTCTCCCTTGCCGATACCCATTCGCGAAAGCGCGGTAGCGAGCTTGTCAGCTCGTTCTTTCAACTCGGCGAAGCTCATCTCCGATCCGAGGAACACGGTCGCAGGCCTTTCGCCGAAATGCGCGGCCGCAAGATTCAACGCCTGATAGATCGTTTGCCGCGGAAAGTTCGTTTGATCCGGCACCCAATAATCGTAGTGCTTCAGCCACGGCTTCTGGGCGTAGGGTGACATCCGTTCTTTTGCCTTCGTGCTGATCATATCTTCACTCGATGCGCTCCTAGAATATCAGAGATATCACAACTGTCAAGCAGTTTTTTCGCAAGTGCGAACAAATAACGTTAAATAAGGTAATAGCGGGGGTTTCGTAGACATCTCAATCTTTGCTGTTGGTTCTGTATAACAATTGGCGCGTGACACTGGCGATCTCACGTGTTCGCAGTTGCGGAACTCTTGTATCATACTGATATGACATAGGATCGACAATCATTATGGACATCAATGCCGCAACTGTGCTACAGTGCGGACATGACCAGGGCAAAGCGATCCACAAAAAATAAGACGGCGAAGGACGACGGGAGAATTCTGATAAAACGCTACGGTAACCGGCGCCTTTACAACACTGAAACAAGCGAGTATGTGAACTATCAGGATCTCGTCAAACTGATTCGCGATGGTCACGATGTTCAGGTGATCGATTCGCGCACGAAAGCCGACGTCACCAAGGCGGTGCTCATGCAGGTAATATTAGAGGAAGAGAAAACCCAGAGCGTGCTGCCGGTTTCGTTTCTGTTTCAACTTATTCGCTCGCGAGAGTCCGCGGTTCAGGACTTCTTCAAGAACTATCTGTCGAGCAGTTTCGAAGCGTACTTGAAGACGAAGGAGGAGTTCGACCGGCGCTTTCGCGGCTTTTTGCAGATGAGCTCCACGGCGCCTCAGGTCTGGGAGAAACTCGTGCCGGGCGCGGAAGCCGTGAAAGAATTCTGGGGTCTAAACAAGAAGGAAGAAGAAGAGAAATAACGCGGCGGTGTGTTTCTTCGCTCGAGAGTAATTCGAATATACCCGTATCATTATGACGCCAGCGAATCAGCCTCACCAACTTATTGAAGACCTGCGAACGCTGCTTGACGCGAGCCGTCGCGTCGTCATCTTCACCGGAGCGGGTGTGAGCACCGAATCCGGCATACCAGACTTTCGAAGTCCGGGCGGCATTTGGACGAAGTATCAGCCAATCGACTTTCGCGAGTTCATATCTTCGGAAGAAGCGCGGAAGGAAACGTGGCGCCGAAAGATCGCCGTCGATGAAGCTGTCTCGCAAGCCCAACCGAACCGCGGCCATCGATCGATCGCGCATCTCGTGGCGCGAGGTAAAGTCTCGAGCGTCATAACCCAGAACATCGACGGCTTGCATCAACGATCCGGCGTTACGGACAAACAGGTCATCGAACTGCACGGCAACGGAACCTATGCGGCTTGTCTCGATTGTGCGCAGCGTTACGAACTAGCCGAGATGTTTGCGGCTTTCAAGTTGAACGAAGAGCCTCCGTTCTGTGAATGCGGAGGCTTCATCAAGAGCGCGACGATTTCATTCGGTCAGCCGATGCCGCTCGAGGCGATGCGCCGCGCGCAAGCCGAGTCACAGGGCTGCGATTTGTTCATTGCAATCGGGTCCTCGCTCGTCGTCTATCCCGCTGCATCGTTCCCGGCAGTGGCTAAACAAAACGGCTCGCGGTTGGTGATTCTGAATCGAGAGCCGACGGATCTGGATTATCTGGCGGACCTTGTCCTCAACCTCGAGATTGGACCGACGCTCGGCAGTGTTACGGGAGTTGATTAAGTCACTAACATGTAGGGGCGGCCTTCCACGGCCGCCCCTCTTTGGTGTAAGAAGACATCCGCTTTGCGATGAGGGGCGGCCACAGAGGGCCGCCCCTACATGCGTTGGTTGCCTGGAGGCCGTTCACGTTGCATAGAAAGCTAGTTCACGGCCGGCAATATGTCGGTATACAGAAAGTCGACCGCTTGATCGAAGTCGGGCGTGTTTCCCGTTGACACGACTACCATATCGTATTTCGGGATGACGAATATCCACTGGCCCTGCGCTCCGGACGCCGCATAGATATCAAGGTCCCGATTATGAGGTCCCGCTTCTCCATTAACCGATAACAGCCACCAGAGGTAGCCATAGTCGACGGGGCGACGAGCGAATGTCCGAGGATTGCTCACCGCATGTGAAGTCGACTCACGCACCCAATCGGCGGAGACGATCTGTTGATTCTCCCAACGCCCGTCCCTGAGCATGAGATATCCGATCTTCGCCATGTCGCGAGGCCTGAGATTCAAACCGCCTCCGGTGTGCGGCAGATTGTCGGGCTCTCCGTAGTACCAGCGGGCTTGCGTGATGCCGAGAGGATCAAACAAATACCTCTGCGCGAAAATGTCGGTGTTGATGCCTGCCGCGTTTCGAATCACGCCGGCGAGCAGAATCACTCCGCCGCTGTTGTATTCGAATCGAGATCCGGGCGGCTCGCGCATCGGCCAATCGAGAACGAGCTTCAACCAGTCACACTGGCAATTGTTCAGTTGGAACAGCGGCGAACCTTCGTAAGGGTCCTCACTCCAATCAAGACCGGTTCTCATCGTCAACAGGTCTCGCAAGGTCATTGACGATTTGCGCTCGTCGACGTTGTGGATCTTTCTATACTCGGGAAAGACCCCGAGCACCGGCTGATCCAGGCTCGATATCTTTCCCTGCCCGAGAGCGATGCCCAGGAGCAGGGACGTGACGCTTTTTGAGTCCGACTGAAGCGTGTGAAGGTCATCGGGGCCCCAGCCGTGAAAGTACTCTTCGGTCACCAGGTAACCATTGCGCGCGATGAGCAGGCTATCGATGCCGCTGATCTCGTTTCTGCGAATGCGTTTGAGCAGCCGCTTCAGGATCTTCTTGTTTAGTTGTTGGTCTTGCGGAGCGGATGTCCTCCAGCCGGAGGTGGGAAAGTAATCGGCAGGTGCTTGTGCGTGAACTCGGCGGCTGACGCCGGCGATTGTCGCGATCAAAACCGCCGTCAGAGAAACGGCGATTCGAAACGAAATGCTCTTACCCATTGTGAACTCCAGCGATTGGTGGAAGCGTTCTTCGGTGGGCCGGGGCACAGCGGCCGCAGCAACTTTGCGGCTTTGCGTTTCTTTGCGTCTTTGCGCGAAACCGGGCGTCGACGCAGCAATCCGCGGATGCTTGTGCGATTGCCACTTGAGTTTATATAAATACGAAACCTATGAAAAGTCCTCATCGAAGCTCGACAATCCTGCTGCTCTGTCTGACCTTGCTCACGGCTGGCGCATCGGCGTCAGCCCAGCAGAAAAAGAAAGACGTGCAGTCGTCTCCTTCGGCTGTCGTCACAACAGAAGAGGCCGCCCAACTCGAAGCCGTCGTCACAACCGATCTCGGCGTGATTCGCTTCGAGTTCGTTCCCGGCAAAGCCATCAAACACACACAGCAGTTTATCAAGCTCGCGCGCGCCGGATTCTACGACGGCTCGGCGTTTCACCGAGTCATACCCCGAGGCATTATTCAGGGCGGAGATCCGCTGCTCAAATATCCGCAGACCCCGCGCGAACGCTGGGGCACCGGAGCCTTGAATCAGATCGCCGACGAGTTCAGTGATCTGAAACACGTTCGCGGAACGGTATCGACGGTTCGAATACCCGGAACCCCAAACAGCGGCGGCGCTCAGTTTTTCATATGCGCGTCACCTCAACCCCAACTCGACGGGCAGTTCTCGGCGTTTGGCCAGGTGACCGAAGGGATCGATGTCGTCGATCAAATATCGACCGTCCCAACCGACAGCAACGGACTTACCGTAAAGCCCATCCGCATTGTCACCGTCAAAATAGAACGCAAGAAACTCGAGCCTTTCAAAGACGCAACCGTCGACGAGATGCGCAAAGATGTTCTGCTGCGCACAAGCATGGGTGACATAACTCTCGAGATGGACCCCGAACTTGCGCCCGAACACGTGCGCAACTTTTTGAAGCTCGTCCAGACAGGCTGGTATGACCACACCGCGTTTCATCGCATCATCACCGGCTTTGTGATTCAAGGCGGACTCGGATCCACGAGAGCGGATAATCGGCCGCACCCGGCCGACAAGTGGGTGCACAAACTCAAGGGCGAGTTCAGCCGCACCGCGCTTCACATTCGAGGAGTGCTGTCGATGGCGCGCGCCAGCGATCCCGACTCGGCGGACACGTCGTTCTTTATCGTTCTGGGAGCGGCGCCGCATCTCGACGGCAAGTACACGATTTTTGGCAAGGTGGTCGACGGCTTCGAAACGATCGAGTTGATCGAGAAAGCGGCTCGTCACGGCGAAACCCCGGATCAACGAATCGAGTTGATCGAGGCGGTCATCAAACAATGATCGCGTTCGGAGTTCGGAGTTCACAGTTAAGAGTTCAGAGTTCAGAGTTCAGAGTTCAGAGTTCCGTGTTCCTCCGCGTTCGAGGGTTCTCCGATGACTTCAATACTTTGCGTTCTTTGCGGTCCTTTGCGTCTTTGCGTTGCGAATTTCTTTTA
>DATNBZ010000157.1:0-29645 GCA_035607285.1 Blastocatellia bacterium
CAGGCTGGATGACTTTGTCGAAGAAAAAGTCAGAAGGAGGGCATCAGGTGGGCGCCGCTCGAGTGGCGGCTACGGGCCGGGCGAAAAGCCGATCGCGGGTGAAGCGCTGATCAGCAGCGCGCCACATCGCAACCGACGGCGTGTGTTCAGATCCTGCCGATCTCGAGGAAACGGAAGTCTTCTCCGCAAGCTCAAGAGGTTTCGTTCCCGCATTGCGCACGATGAATGCGTACTCGACCTCTTCACCCGCGAACACCTCGCCGAGATCGCGCCTCGTAATCTCGACAACGGCCTCTGGAGTATCGGCGCGTAAGCCCGGAACGCTGGACCCAAACGTGAAGGTATCGTTCACCACACACACCAAAACGAGCAGCAGCATTCCACGCAGCAGGCGTGCGTGCGCCTTGTGCCTTCCAAATCGGCCAGAGTGATGTCTTGTTTGTTGTTGCGTCACGAAGAGGCAAGAATACTAATTGCGCGTGTCGGACATTTCAAGCGGCGCCGATTTGGAAGTGTCCTAAAGTTGTGTTCGTCGCCGAGGAAACCGGCGCGGCTTTTTTGGAGTGCGGCGCGGTCTGTGCGTACGAGGCGCTTCGACTGCTTTGAATCGCCACCAAGAGCCAAAGCGGCGCGTACGCACAGACCGCGTCGCACTCCAAATATGTTCGTCACTCGGCCTGAGGTCGTTGTCATACGTCTGTGAATACCAACACAACTTTAGGACTACGGCCGATTTGGAAGTCTGACAAGCTGATTTGCCTCAGATTGCCACGAGTGTATAATTCGGGTGATTCCACGGACCTCTATGGAACGTGAAGAAACACAGATCTTTCACGAGCACCTCAAGCGCGCCGGGCTAAAACGGACCACTCAGCGCGATCTGATACTCGATGTGTTTTTGGATACCGAAGGACACGTCTCGAGTGAGGACCTTTACTCTATCGTCAAAGCCAAAGACTCCTCCGTTGGTTCCACAACCGTATATCGCACGTTGAAGCTGTTCAAGGAATGCGGGCTCGCTCGCGAGCTCGAGTTTCACGATGGACGCACGCTCTACGAACACGAGTACAAACACACTCACCACGATCACCTGATTTGCACCGGATGCGGCGCGTTGATCGAGTTTTACAGCGAAGAGATCGAACGACTGCAGGACGAGATAGTCCATCGCTACCATTTCAAACCGCTTCACCACAGCCATCGCATCTTCGGCATTTGCGCCGACTGCCAAAAGGCGCAGAAGTCCGCTGCCGCAAAGGCCAAGGTCGTTTCGAAGTAGACCGTTTCGAAGAAGACCGTTTCGAAGTAGGGGCACTACCAGAAACCGAGTAGTGTCCTAAAGTTGTGTTGGTCGACGAGGAAACCGGCGCGGCTTTCTTTGGAGTGCGGGGCGGTCTGTGCGTACGCGCCGCTTTGGCTGCTTTGAATCGCCACCAAGAGCCAAAGCGGCGCGTACGCACAGACCGCGCCGCACTCCAAATATGTTCGTCACTCGGCCTGAGGTCGTTGTCATGCGTCTGTGAATACCAACACAACTTTAGGGCACTACTAGAAACCAGGACACCGCCGACAAGTTGCTTGCCTCATCCCGCGAATCTATTATCAATGCAGCCGTGAAAATGCCGATCCCCGCATTCGATGATCCTCAGTCAGACCTGCGTACTTCAAGGCCGCTGATCATCGGGCATCGCGGCGCTTCAGGGCTCGCGCCCGAAAACACTCTGGCAGCGTTCAGCCTGGCTGTTGCGCTGGGCGCGGACGGGGTCGAAATGGACGTCCAGTTGTCACGCGATGGGCAGCCGGTGGTAATGCACGACGCTCGCGTAAGTCGCACTACAAACGGAAGAGGAAGCGTGTCGCGTTTGACGCTCGCTCAACTTCAACGGCTCGATGCCGGCAGTTGGTTCGAGAAGCGCCTGTCCAGGCGGCCTCGCGTCAGAGCGATGCTCCAGCGCATATCAGCAGAAGTCGGCGCCGATATTCCGCACTACGCGGGCGAGCCGGTGCCCTCGCTCGAGGACGTCCTCTTACTCTTGAAGCCCGCCGGGCTCGAGCGAATCTATGTTGAATTGAAGGGCAACACACAAAACCAACAGGGTCTTCTGAACTCAATTCTCTCACTGGTCTTAAAACAAGGAGTCGAGCGCTCGACAACACTTCTGTCATTCGATCACGCTCTCATTCGCCAGGTGAAAGCCGTCGCAACCGGCGTGCGCACCGCAGCCTTGTTCCCCGCGCGCGGGCGAAGGCTGATCTCAACGCGTTCCATAATTCGAACCGCAGAGAACGCCGGCGTTGACGAGGTTGCTTTGCACTTCGGGCTCGCGACGCAACGCAGCGTCGAAGCGTTTCACGAGCGGGGACTCTCGGTTTCAGTTTGGACCGCTAACAGCAAGCTTTCGATGCGCCGGCTAGTGAAATGCGGCGCCGACTCGATTATGACGAACTTCCCGAACCGTTTGCGCGACGTTCTTGAATTGCGCGAGACGCGGCGCCAGGTGAGGGGACGATGAAGAGCATGGCAGCAATGGACAAGATCGACGCGCTCACTCCGACGTTGGGTGAGAAACCGGATTCGCGCTCCGCGGCGGAGGTGCAGCGATTCGTTTCACGGTCTCAATTCACGGTTCGCCATACCGCAACCGAAACTTGCGAATTCGAGACACACGCTCATGCGGCTTACACCGTCACCGCAGTCCTTGCGGGACAACTGATCGCGACGATCGGCAACGAGATATGTGAGGCGTCGGCAGATCAAGCGGTGTTGACCAATGTCGGGCAGAATCATTCGGCTCGCGGCAAACAAGTAGAGTTCGTGTCGATCGGCGTGAGTCCGGCCCTGGTGAACGAAATGGTGACGGAGATCGGGGTGACTCGCACGACTGCAAACATAGTGTTTCGCCAGGCAACAATTGCCGATCCGATCGTTACGAAAATGGCTCGCGAGATTGCGGCAGAAGTTTCCGCCGAGCAGTTGGGCCGAACGGCAATGCTGGACACGCTGGTTCGAGGGCTTGTGATTCATCTTCTGCGTTGCCACTTGACGGTCAGACAAACGGACCAGATCGAGCTCTCGCGAGCCGGGCCAGTGGATCGGCGGCTTCGACGAGCGATCGAATTCATGCACGATAATTTCGGTCGCGAGCTGGCGTTGGAGGAAATCGCGGCGGCGGCGTACCTGTCCGAATATCATTTCGCGCGGCTGTTCAAACAAATAACCGGAGTCACGCCTCACGTTTATCTGGCAAACGTGCGTTTGGAGCGTGCCCGCAAGCTGCTCGCTGATACGGCGCTGCCGATAAGCGAGGTCGCGTCAATGGTTGGCTATCAGAGTCAGAGCCATTTCTCGAAGATGTTCAGATCGGTAACCGGTATCACACCTCGCGCTTATCGTGAAGCCGCCCGGGGTGCGCGTCATGATTTTGCGCATACCCACCTCGTCAGAGGTGGGTCTTGATGTTGCTGCCTACAACAACCAAGCGCGTCCGGTGCTGCATACCCACTTCGTGAGAAGTGGGTATGTGATGTTGCCTTTCTGGCCCGCGACAATCCAAGGCGCACAACGCAGGGCTACAACATCACCGATCCACTTCTCACGAAGTGGGTATTTGCAAAACGCGAGACGTTGACTGACATCTGATCTGTTGTAGGCCGCAGCATCACCGACCCACCTCTCACGAGGTGGGTATGCGCAAAATCGTGACGCGCACCCAGCCGCCCGGCGGTAATGGACTTTGTTTGGTTAGACGTTGTATTTTTTCAAGGCGACAACCGCCTCAAATCAATCGATTGAACCCAGGTCAAACACTATGATTCGTCCATTCGACTACTCAGAAATCACCCGCGACTCCGACGGCGTAGCGCATTACAACAGTCTTCTGAACTCACTGGTCGAGATGTTGCGAGCGACGGTCGACAAGTCTCCCGATCACGAAGCCATCGTCGAGCTTGGCGGTCCGCGAGTTACCTATCGCCAACTCTGGGACGGCTCCGCGCGTGTCGCCGGAGGCTTAAAACAGGCCGGCATCGCACGCGGCGATCGCGTAGCGATTCGATTGGGCAACGGGCTCGATTGGTGCTTTGCGTTTTTCGGCGCGCAGATGGCCGGCGCTGTAGCCGTTCCGGTAAATACTCGCTTCAGCGAACCAGAAGTCGAGTACGTAGTGACCGATTCGGGCTCGCGCTTTGTCTTTCTTCCCGGCGAAGCGCTTCCGGACGGTGAACCTTACGTCGTCGAAGACCTGAACAGGAGCGACGTCGCCGCAATCTTCTACACCAGCGGCACCACCGGGTTTCCAAAAGGCGCGATGACCACCCACGAGAACTTCCTCTCTAACATAGAGAATTGCCGCCGTGTGGTTAAACTTCCAGACGATGGAAGCGTGCGCAATCTTGTATCCGTCCCGCTATTTCACGTAACCGGTTGCAACAGCCAGTTGCTGCCGACGTGCCAGTACGGAGATACGCTGGTTGTCATGCCGGCATTTGAAGTGCAGGCCTTCATCAGCGCGATTCGAGACGAACGGATCAACCTCCTCACTTCAGTTCCCGCGGTGTACTGGCTCGCGATCAATCAAGCGAGCTTCAAGGAGCTGGATGCCGGCAACATCGGGTGGGTGTCATACGGCGGCGCGCCGATCGCGCCCGAACTTGTAGCGCGAATCATGGAAGCGTTTCCAAACGCGCGCGTCGGGAATGGCTTTGGTCTGACGGAAACATCTTCGGTCGCGACGTTTCTTCCTCACGAGTACGCGCACGAACGGCCTGAGACCGTAGGCTTTGCGGCGCCGGTTGTCGATCTGGATCTTTTTGAAAAGGATTCAGCGACCGGCGCCGGTGAGTTACTTGTCCGGGGACCAAACGTAGTGGCCGGCTACTGGAACAAGCCGGAAGCTACGGCGGAGGCATTCGTAAAGGGATGGCTTCACACGGGCGATATGGCTCGAATCGACGAGCAGGGCTTCGTGCAGATTGTCGATAGGAAGAAGGACATGATCTGCCGAGGCGGCGAGAACGTTTATTGCGTCGAGGTCGAGAATGCGCTTGCTGGGCATCCGGCAGTATTTGAAGTCGCGGTGATGGGCGTGCCTGATTCGATGATGGGCGAGAAGGTAGGCGCAGTGGTCGTGGCTCGTCCGGGAAAACAAATTGATTTGGACGATCTGATCGCGTTCGCCAAAGAGCACCTGGCGGATTTCAAGGTGCCGCAGTATGTGTCGATCAGAACAGATCCGATGCCTCGCAACCCGGGCGGCAAGATGCTCAAGCCGGTGTTGAGAAAAGAAACTGATTGGGGTAAACCGCTTAGGTAACGGTCGGCAACAGCAATCGGCTTATAGACAAGGGTATTAAATCGGAGATACGAAGTCTGACGCCTTCTCCGACTTTGAAGACTTCGACGACTACGCTTATTCTGCACCATCAGACATCAAAGAGTCGGAGGCGCGAGACCATCTAAGAGGATTCTTCGATGACCACCGAGAAGAAGTGTTCTTTTCTAGACAAATCGAAGTGCAAAACGAAGATGTCTACTTTCACTGGATAACCAATCGTGCCATTCGAGAGCTAATCGATGAGGGCTTAGTCCGCACTGAGGTTCGACGACTTCGTAGCGGGGGAACAATAAAGCTTCTCTGGCATAAGGGATATCGTTTCTATTAACGTAGCGCATCCAAGCTTGTTAGTTTAGTAGAAGAGTATGCTGACCCGAATGTTGGTGGAGTGCTAGGGCTCCGAGGCGAGTGGATGATACTTGAGGGGTTCGCGCGTTGCCAGTTCGTAATGAGAGCAAGACATGCACGTGAATTAGGCAACAAAATTTGGAAGGAGACCGAGCACAATCTTGACTTCGTATTTGAAAGGGATTCTATAGCGTACGGAGTTGAGGTCAAGAATGCTCTCGGCTATATGGAACGAGAGGAATTCGATACGAAGATCAAGCTATGTAGATCTATCGATGTGCTGCCTGTTTTTGCGGTCAGAATGCTTCCGAGGACATGGATTCATGAGTTAATCCAGCTTGGGGGGTTTGCGCTGATTCTGAAGTATCAGTTCTATCCGTGGTCCCACAGGGAGTTAGCGAAGCGCGTGGCGAAGGAGTTGAACTTGCCGGTTGACACTCCGAGAGCTTTGGCTGAAGGTACGATGGTTCGGTTTCTCAAGTGGCCCGAGAGAAAGCTGTCGCGAGAAGGTCAGATTAGGTGAATTTTTTTATGAATCCACAAGGGTGCCCAGCTAAGTGACGTTGTCGTGCAAGTTAGCTCGTACCCCCATGAATACGTAGTGTCTAGTGCTGCTCGTAGGATTTGGACAAGATGAGGGGCTTACTGGCTCGCTCTATTTGTTCGAATTACTTGGGTGAAGCAGACAATCGCAAAGCCGGGAGTCGTTCGGCGCGATTCGGAGCCAATCATGAGCACGCTTACGGTAGAACTGCCGGATTCGCTGAAGCAGAGTATCGAGGACCTCGCTGCCAAAGAAGGTTATTCAGTGAGCCAGTTTCTGGCCAGCGCCGCCGGTGAGAAGCTAGCGGTGATGATGACGATGGACTATCTGCGGCGCGAAGCGGCCTGCGGGCGGCGCGAAGATTTCGAGCATTACCTGAACGCCGTACCGGACCTGGCGCCATCGGAAGACGACCAGCTCAACTAGGATCTCGAATGCCTGAGTATGAGGGCAAGGTCAACGCCCCTGAGTTTCCCGAAGGGATGGAATGGCTGAACACCGACCGGCCTATGGCCATTCGCCAACTAAGAGGCAAGGTAGTGCTGCTGGATTTCTGGACCTTCTGCTGCATCAACTGCATGCACGTCATACCCGAGCTCAGGAAGCTCGAGCGCAAATACCCAAACGAGCTTGTGGTTATCGGAGTGCACTCGGCCAAGTTCGCCGCCGAGCGCGGGACGGAAAACATTCGACAGGCAATCCTTCGTTACGAGATCGAGCATCCGGTGGTCAACGATCACGACATGAAGATATGGAGCGAGTACACCGTCAACGCATGGCCCACTCTGATGCTGATAGATCCGGCCGGCAAAATCGTCGGACGCCTTAGCGGTGAAGACGTGTACGACCGGATGGACAGCGCGATAGCGATGTTGATTGAAACCTTCGACGCCAGAAAAATGATCGACCGGCGACCGCTCGATCTAAAGCTCGAGCGGCAACGAACCCCAGGCTCGGTGCTCGCGTTTCCTGGAAAGGTGCTCGCGGACCAGAAGTCCAAGCGGCTGTTCATCGCCGACTCGAACCACAATCGAATAGTCGTAGTCTCGCTCGAGGACGCTTCGGTGAAGGAAGTTATCGGCAGCGGTGAGATGGGCTTGATCGACGGCAGCTTCGAGGGCGCGGCTTTCAATCATCCTCAAGGCATGGCTGTGGACGGCGCGACGCTTTACGTAGCCGACACCGAAAACCATGCGCTTCGATCGGTCGATCTCGAGAAGCGTTCGGTGACGACTATCGCCGGAACGGGCGAGCAATCGCGCCAGTACGTGACGTTCGGAGGCCAGGGCAAACAAATCGCGCTCAACTCGCCGTGGGACCTGACTCTTCATAACGGTATCCTCTACATCGCGATGGCTGGCCCGCATCAGTTGTGGCAGATGAATCCAAAAACCGGAGGGATCGCGCCTTATGCGGGCACCGGCCGCGAAGCTCGAATCGACGGCCCGTTGGCGGAAGCCGCGCTTGCTCAACCGTCGGGCATAACCAACGACGGCCGGAAACTTTATTTCGCGGACAGCGAGGTCAGTTCGATACGATCCGCCGACATCCATCGCGACGGTCGTGTGGATACAATCGTCGGCGAAGATCTTTTTGAATTCGGCGACCGCGACGGCAAGGGCTCGCAGGTAAGATTGCAGCTTGGTATTGTTTATCACGATGGCCGCTTGTTCGTCGCAGACACCTACAACAACAAGATCAAAGTTGTTTCTCCGACAGAACGCAGCGCGGAAACCTTTCTGGGCACTGGTGAGAGCGGCATGCGCGACGGCGATCGCGCGACGTTCAATGAACCCGCCGGAGTGAGTGTCGCCTTCGACAGGCTTTATATAGCCGACACCAACAACCATTCGATTCGCGTCGCCGATTTGAAGACGCGCCGGGTTGAGACTCTGCAGATCAAGGGGCTCGAGAAGCTCAAGAAGCTCAAGCGCCAAAGTTCAAACGGGTTCGCCGGTGAAGTAATCGAGATTCCGTCACAGACAATTGAACCGGGTGATGCGACACTAACGCTGCGGCTTGAATTACCGAGCGGGTACAAGCTGAACGTGGAAGCGCCTTCAGCTCTCACAATCGTTACGGAGCAGACCGGGGCGGTACTGCTGGCCGGCAACCCCACGAGTGGCGCGGAGAGTAAAATGGACCAGGTAATAAGGAATCCGAAGTTCCCGGTTGGCGTTCCGATCAAGGCCGCGGAAGGCGAGGCGATTGTCAAAGCCGACTTTTTGATTTATTACTGCGAAGCGGCTAAAGAGAGTCTCTGCTATTTCAAGGAGGCGCGTTTGAGTATTCCGGTGAAAGTAGTGAAAGGCACAGGCAGTGACAAGCTCTCGGCTACATACACACTAATGTAGGGGCGGCCCTCCGTGGCCGCCCCTCGTTGGCCGCCCATCTTTGGAGACGCGACATTGGCTGAATGAGGGGCGGCCACGGAGGGCCGCCCCTACATGGTCCGGAGGGCCGCCCCTACATGGTCGGATCAATTCGCAACGAGAGGTGAATCATATGACCGCAGCGCCCGCAGCAATTCCCGTTGAAAAGCCGTCGCCCTATCGGGCGATTCTTTGGGGCGGCTTGATAGCCGGCTCTCTCGACATCACCGGAGCGTGTGTCAGTGTTGCGATACAAACAGGACGGAGCCCCCAATTCGTTCTTCAAAGCGTTGCGAGCGGATTGCTTGGCGCTGATTCCTACAATCGAGGCCTTTCGAGCGCCGCGCTTGGTCTCGCGATTCACTTCCTGATCGCGTACACCTGGTGCACGGTCTATTTCATTGCGAGCCGGAAGCTCAAGTTCCTCATCAATCGGGCGGTGATCTGCGGCTTGGGTTATGGCGTGGTCGTCTGGCTGTTCATGAATGGAGTAGTCCTGCCTCTGACGTTTCATCGCAGCTTCTTCCATCCACTGAGATCGGTCATCATCGGCATGAGCATACTTATGGTGTGCATCGGTTTGCCGATCGCGCTCGTGGTCCGCCGATATTCGGATTCCACCAAATAGCAGGGGACGTTGCCAATGAAGCTACAACCAAGAGCATTGCTTTGGTCCGTCGTGATTCTACCGATTGTTCTTCTTTCCTTGCCGTTCGCCGTATTCCGGCATACAAAGAACGTCGTTAAGGCGACCAACGCTGAAGCATCATCGCAATCCGGAAAAACAGCGGCGTCGTCTCCTGTGCTCGTCGAATTATTCACCTCTGAAGGCTGTTCGTCCTGCCCGCCGGCGGACAAGTTATTGGCCGAGCTTGATGAGAATCAACCGGTCAATGGCGCGCAGGTGATAGCCCTGAGCGAGCATGTCGATTACTGGAACCGGCTGGGTTGGAAGGACCCGTTTTCATCCGCGCAGTTTACAGAGCGACAGACCGACTATTCGAGAACGCTGCGCGTCGAGGACATCTACACGCCGCAGATGATCGTCGATGGTCGAATCGAGTTTGTCGGAAACCAGCGCGCAACCGCGCTCGAAGCGATCGCCACCGCGGCACGATCGACAAAGGCAAGAATCGAAGCGGCGATCAAGTCATCAACTGCAACCTCGATCACGCTCTCGATTCACGCGGGCGATGTTCCGGAGCTCCCGCGCGGCGACAGAGCCGACGTGATTCTTGCGATTACCGAGAGTGGCTTGATGAGCAACGTCGCGCGAGGTGAGAATGCCGGCCGGCGCCTTACACATTCTGCGGTGACTCGCCAGATGATAAAGATGGGCACGATTGAGGGCAAAGACTTTAACGCTGAACAGGCGGTTCAGCTTGATTCGGTTTGGCAACGCGCGAGATTGAGAGCAGTAGTCTTTGTGCAGGAGCGCAGCAGCCGCCGGATTCTAGGCGCCGCGGCGATCCCGCTCAACCTGCCTCGTAGTTAAGCGAGGCTGGGAGACACGATATGGCCCCGCGCTGCTCCTCTGCGTCGTCGGCGTCCTCTGCGGTTTTCTTAATCAGTTCTGGGGATCAAACCGCAGAGGGCGCGGAGAACGCAGAGGACTGACTTGCCGGCAAACACGCCGCTACACCACTACTCGCGCCGGTGCGTTCTATCGCTGGAAGAAAGCTGCATGATACAATTTGCTCTCGAAACAAGAAGGTGTATGAGACCCTGACTAATCGTTAATTCTCTGCTACCGCAACGAGGCTAGACCAATGATCGAGGAACTAAGACAAAAGCACGAAGACCTGGCCGCGCGAGCCGCCGAGTTGCGGAGGTTTCTTTGACCCGGACAACAAACGCGCTGAACTTGCCAAAATAGAAGAGCAATGCTCGCAGCCAGACTTCTGGAACGACCAGGAGCGCGCGCAGCAAGTGCTCCGGCAACGGAGCCGCCTCGACACCGCCATCCAGAAAGCGGATCAGTTTCTTCGGGACGTTGAAGACGCCGCGGTACTCATTGAGTTCGCCGGCGAAGACGAGTCTTCAATGAAGGAACTTCAGACCGTCACGCAACGTCTCGAACGCGAAGTCGAAGAAGCCGAAACCGAAATGCTGCTGTCGGGTCCCAACGACACTCGGGATGCGATCGTCACTATCAACGCGGGCGCCGGCGGAACGGACGCGCAGGACTGGGCCGAGATGCTGCTGCGAATGTATCTGCGATGGGCGGAGCGGCACGGTTTCAAGGTCGAGATCGTCGACGAGCAGCCGGGCAAAGAAGCCGGGATCAAGGGCGCTACGTTCACCGTCGCCGGCGAGTACGCTTACGGGCTAATGTCGGCGGAAGCAGGTGTTCACAGGTTAGTCAGGCATAGTCCGTTCAACGCGGGCTCGAGCCGCGAGACGAGCTTTGCTTCTGTGTTTGTTTATCCCGATATCCAGGACGACGTCGAGATCGAAGTGAACGAGAAAGATCTTCGAGTCGACACTTATCGTTCGTCGGGCGCCGGAGGCCAGCACGTAAACGTGACCGACTCCGCGGTGCGGATCACCCATATGCCGAGTGGAATCGTGGTTACTTGTCAGAACCAGCGTTCGCAGCACCAGAATCGCGAAGTCGCGATGCACATCTTGAAATCGCGCCTGTACGATCTCGAAATGGAGAAGCGTCGAGCTGAAACCGCGCAGCTCGAAGAGACGAAGCGAGACATCTCGTTTGGCTCGCAGATCAGAAACTACGTTCTGCATCCTTATCGATTGGCCAAGGACGTTCGCACAAAACACGAGACCGCGGACGTCGATGCGGTTCTTGACGGCGATCTGGATGAGTTCATAAAGCAGTATCTGGTGTTGAAGAGCAAATCGCGCCGGGGGGCGGTCGAGGTGGATCCCGTCAAGTCAGAGTAGTCCTCTGCGCCCTTTGCGGTCCTTTGCGTCTTTGCGCTGAGTATTGGGTATCGAAGGAGCAAGAAACAGTACTCAGCGCAAAGACGCAAAGGACCACAAAGGGCGCGGAGGATTAGCAATTAGCTGCGCTCCGATCCACTACTTGAGAGAGAGGTAAGTTTGATGTCAAAAAGATCATTAAGATTTAGTTCGATCCTCGCAATCACGCTGGCAGCAGCGTGCGCCGTTGGAGTATCCCAGGCAGCAATTGCCGCGGTTCAATCTCAACAGCCGGTTCTTCCAAAGGGAGTCGAGCAAGTCACTTCTGTCGAGGGCTTCACCGAATACCGGCTTCCCAACGGCTTGCGAGTACTTCTGTTTCCCGATCAATCGAAACAGACTGTTACCGTCAACGTCACTTATCTCGTCGGCTCGCGTCATGAAAATTACGGCGAGACCGGTATGGCTCACCTCCTCGAGCATTTGATGTATAAGGGATCGAAGAATCATCCCAACATTCCGCAAGAACTTACCGAGCACGGCACGCGGCCCAACGGCTCGACTCTGTTTGACCGCACGAACTACTTCGAGACGTTTTCTTCTACGGATGTGAATCTCGATTGGGCGATCAAGATGGAAGCCGACCGGATGGTCAATTCATTCATCGCCAAAAAAGACCTCGACACCGAGATGACCGTCGTTCGCAACGAGTACGAGTCGGGCGAGAACCAGCCGGCCCTGGTAGTGTTCAAGCGCATATTCGCGGCGGCTTACGATTGGCACAATTATGCTAACTTGCCGATTGGCGCGCGCAGCGACATCGAGAACGTTCCTATCCCACGATTGCAGGATTTCTACCATCGATACTATCAACCCGATAACGCGGTGCTCCTGGTCACAGGCAAATTCGATCCCGCAAAAACATTGCAGCTCATCGCCGACAACTTTGGGCCGATTCCGCGACCCACTCGCGTGCTTGAACCAATCTACACAATCGAGCCCGCCCAGGACGGCGAACGCATGGTGAGCGTCAAGCGAGTCGGAGACACTCAGTTCGTAGGCGTTGGATATCACGTGCCGTCGGGCTCGCATCCGGATTTCGCGGTGGTCGATATTCTCACCCTGATCCTTGCCGACACGCCGTCCGGCCGCTTGTACAAAGCGCTGGTCGAAACGAAGAAAGCCTCGTCGGTCGACAGCCTCGACATACCGCTGCACGATCCGGGCTTGATGATTCTGTTTGCCGAAGTGCGCAAGGAGCAATCACTCGACGCCGCGCGCGAAGCTGCGATCAAAACCATCGAGGAGATGGCAACCAAAGCGCCGACCCAGGAAGAGGTCGACCGCGCGCGAACCTCGCTGCTCAAGAATATCGATCTTACTTTGAACTCGGCCGAGCGCGTCGGTCTCGAGTTGAGCGAGTGGATGGCGCAAGGCGATTGGCGACTCTATTTTCTCAATCGCGATCGGCTGAAGAAAATAACGCCCGCCGATGTTCAGCGCGTCGCCGCCGCTTATCTCAGACCCGTCAATCGCACCGTAGGTCTGTTTATTCCGACTGACAAACCGGAACGCGCCGAGATCCCGCCGCCTCCCGACGTCGCCGCGCTTGTGAAAGACTACAAGGGCAGCGCCGTAGTTGCGGAAGGCGAAGCATTCGATCCCTCTCCGGCAAACATCGAAGCGCGTACCGCGCGTTCCGACTTGGCAGGCGGATTGAAGCTCGCGCTTCTGTCGAAGAAGACTCGCGGCAACACAGTAGTCGCGTCGCTGACGATTCGCTTTGGTGACGAGCAGAGCCTGATGAATCGCGGCACTGCAGGAGAGCTCGCGGGATCGATGCTGATGCGCGGCACGGCTAAACATACGCGCCAGCAGATTCAGGATGAGTTCGACAAATTGAAAGCGCGTGTGGGTGTCATTGGCGGCCCAACGACTGCCGGCGCTTCGATTGAGACAACCCGTGAAAACTTTCCGGCGGTGCTGCGGCTGGTCGCAGAGATTTTGCGCGAGCCGTCATTTCCAGCAGCCGAGTTCGAACAGCTAAAGCAGGAAGCACTGGCAGGCATTGAAGAATCGCGTCGCGAGCCGCAGTCAGTCGCGGGCATAGCCTTCAGCCGCCACATGAGTCCTTATCCAAAAAGCGATGTACGCTACACTTCGACTCCCGAGGAGGATATCGAGGAAGTGAAGTCGACGACGCTTGATGATGCCAGGAAGTTTTACGCCGACTTCTACGGCGGCTCGACCGGAGAGCTGGCGGCGGTGGGCGACTTCGATGCGAAGGAAATCGAGAAGCTGGCCGCTGAACTTTTTGGCTCGTGGAAGAGTCCGCGCCCGTTCACACGCCTGGCCACGGGCTATCAGGACATTCCTCCGATCAATCAATCTTTCGAAACACCTGACAAGGCTAACGCGGTCTTCTTCGCCGGACAGCGTTTGAATGTGCGCGACGATGATCCGGACTATCCGGCGCTGCTGCTGGGCAACTACATGTTGGGCGGCGGATTCTTGAACTCGCGGCTGGCGACGCGCATTCGCCAGAAGGAAGGTTTGAGCTACAGCATTGGTTCCGGATTCAGCGCGGGCTCGATCGACAAGAACGGCCAGTTCATCGTGCAGGCGATATACGCCCCGCAGAACGCAGCGAAGCTTGAAGCGGCGATCAAAGAGGAAATCGCTCGCGCGCTGAAGGACGGTTTCACGGCGGAGGAAGTCGCAGCGGCGAAGTCGGGCTATTTGCAATCGGTGCAGGTCAGTCGCGCGCAGGACGCGGGGCTCGCCCGCAGGCTTGTGCAGTACCGATATTTGAATCGAACACTCGCGTGGGACGCGGAGCTCGAGAAGAAGATCGCGGCGTTGACGCCTGATGAAATCGCGGCGGCGATGCGGCGCCACATAGATGCTTCGAAGCTGACGATAGTGAAGGCCGGAGACTTCGCAACCGCGGCGGCAAAGCCGGAGTCGAAGCCGAACTAATAGTTACAGTTCATCGCCGGGCGCCGGTGGCACATCCGGGACGCGTGCGAGGATCGCATCAACCTTTTACCAGTCCACGCGGCTGGCGCGTGAAGCGATGCTTTCGCGAGTGCGCCAAGCGGAAACCTGCGCGGCTAATCCGAGGGACACAATCTGGTCGACACTGGAGTTTTGCTTCGCGGCCAGTTCCTCAACTTCTTTGAACAATATATCCGGCACCTGTGCTTGTAGAGTTTTCATACTGTTTCGCTGGCACTTCTCAATACATTTGATCTACTCGGTAGTAATCTGAGAATATCCTATTCAGCAGGAAGTTGCAGGCCGTTAATTGTCGCTCAGAACCCCCTCTGTTTGCGCTGGCCATTTTTAGGATTTCTGCTAATGTTCTACCGAGTACCGGAATGAGCACCAAATCCCGGACAAAACCTTCAGTCAAAAAGTCACTGGCGAATGAAGTGCTGGCGGTAGTCTTGATCGCCGCCGCTGTTCTGCTGGTGCTCAGCCTATTTACCTACGACCCTCGAGATCCGAGCCCAAACTCCGTCGGTCCTCAACACGAACCTAAGAACGTTATCGGCGTGGTAGGCGCGTTCATCAGCGATGTGTTTCTTCAGTGGTTCGGGCTGGCTTCACTCTTGATTCCAGCGCTGCTGGTCATCGTGGCCCTGCGCGCGTTCTCCGCATCCAGGCCGGGATTTCCTACCAGGAAAACCATCGGCGCAACGTTGTTGCTCGTAGCATTCTCCGGGTTCATGGCGCTCTTCCCCCAGATCAAGATCGGTCTGCTGACTCGCGCTTACAACGGAGGGGCAATCGGCAAGATGATCGAGACTGCGCTCGCCGGTCTTATGAGCACAACCGGCGCTGCGATCGTGCTGGCTGTTGCCTCGGTTTTGACGCTGATGCTGACGATGGAGATTTCAATCGCGCGCGTTCTCGGTTGGGTCAAGTCGCTTCGAGAAGGCCGCGCGCAGGTTGACCAGACAAAACCGTCGTTCTTCAAACGCATCTTCGCTCGCGTGTATGCGCGACTCGAAGCACGCGCGGAACAACGCCGCATCCTCGCCGAGCAACGACGAGTCGAGAAAGCCGAAGAGCAAAAGCGAAACGAAGAAGAGAGAGCGACTCGCGAGCGCGACCGTCAGATTCAGCTCGAGCAAGAGCGCGAAGAGCGCAAACGGCGGATGGAGGAGGCTCGCAGGCTCAAGGAGGAAAAGCAACCGGCGGCATCAGGACCGCTCGGCGACAGAATCACGGCAGCGATGCCGGCGCCCGAAATCCACATCTTCGGCACTGGCGCACTAACTGGATCTGTAACTGGATCTGGAACCGGCATGCCCAGCGCAGCCGGCGCTCGGATGGCTTCTACCGAAGCGGCGGTCGAAACCGTTCCCACGTTGCCGACCACGCGTTTGCAGATGCGGGAACGAGTCCAGGAACACTCCGCGCGGGTCGAACAGTTCAAAGCCGGGCGCATGCCGCTCGCAACCGAGGTCACGATGGATCCTACGGTTGCTGAGATGATCTCGACCGCGTCAATAGTTCGAACCGCCGCGACCGATAAGGCGGAGGCCGACGCGAAGAGCTCAAAACCACAGACTCGTCGAAAGGCGGCGATCGAGACTCTCGCGGGCTACACCTACAAGCTGCCCACGATTGACCTGATCGAGACGCCGATCGGTCATCTCGAACAGGCCGAAGATGAACTTCGCGAGCGAGCTACGATACTCGCGGAGAAGTGCAAAGAGTTTTCCGTCACCGGTCACATTCATCGAATCAACCCCGGTCCGGTTGTCACTACGTTTGAGTTCAAGCCGGACCCGGGCATCAAGTACAGCCGGGTGGTCGGACTTGCCGACGATCTATGCCTGGCGCTCAAAGCTGAGTCCATTCGTATTGACCGCATACCGGGTAAGTCTACGGTCGGCATCGAAGCTCCAAACGCGCAACGAGAGAAGATATCGCTTCGGGACGTGATTGAATCGACTAAGTTTCAGCAGTCCCCTTCCAAGCTGACGCTTGCGCTGGGCAAGACCATCAACGGTGAAGAGTACGTCGCCGATCTTGGAAAGATGCCGCACATGCTGATCGCGGGTGCAACTGGAGCCGGCAAATCGGTAACACTCAATGCGATCATTTGCTCGATCCTGTACAAGGCGTCGCCCGAAGAAGTGAAGTTCATAATGGTTGATCCTAAACGAGTCGAGCTTGGGCTCTACGAAGGCATACCGCACTTGCTGACTCCGATCGTCACCGATCCCAAGCGCGCGGCGAACGCGCTCAAGTGGGCAGTGAACGAAATGGAAGCTCGCTACAAAAAACTCGCGGCGTTAGGCGTAAGAAATATCGAGCAATTCAATCGCCAGGTACTCGAGATGACGTCGCCCTCGCTCTTCGACGATCCGTCCTCTGAGCCGCTAAAGCCGCTGCCTTATATCGTCATCGCGATCGACGAACTGGCGGACCTGATGATGATCGCGCGCTCCGAGGTAGAAACGTCTATCGCGCGGCTTGCGCAGATGGCGCGTGCGGTCGGCATCCACCTCATCCTTGCTACCCAGAGGCCGTCAGTCGATATCATCACCGGCGTGATCAAAGCGAACATCCCGTGCAGGATGGCTTTCCGTGTTTCCTCGAAAGTCGACTCACGAACGATCATCGACTCCAACGGCGCCGAAGCGCTTCTGGGTCAAGGCGACATGTTGTTCCTGCCGCCTGCATCTTCAAGACTCATTCGGGTGCACGGTTCGTTTGCGAGCGAGGTTGAAATCAAACGGATCACCGATCACATAAAGAACCAGGCCGAACCCGACTACAACGAAGAGGTCACGCTCAGCGAACAGGAGACGCTGGAAGCCGATGGCTTCGAGGGCGAACAGGATGAGTTGTTTGACGAAGCGCTGGCGATCGTGACCGACATGGGTCGAGCTTCCACCTCGGTGCTACAGCGTCGGCTCTCGATCGGGTACGGCCGGGCGGCAAAGATTCTCGACAGCATGGAGAGGCAGGGGTTCATCGGACCAGGTGAAGGTTCGAAGCCGAGAAAGGTCATGCAGGCCGCGCACGAGTTTCGCGAGCGAATTGCCCAGAGACTGGAAGAAAACTTTGACTAGGCCAGCCGAGAAATTGATGAAGAATCCCCCGGTTTTACCGAGAAATCCCGCTGAGTTTTGCACAGCTTTTCAGCAATTCGCCGGCGCTGCTTCGAAGTCCATCTAAGAAACCCAGTAAAACGCACGTCCGCGCCGGCAACTGAATAAATAACTAGACTTCAGGGCACGTAACAAGTTTGAACAAAATGTGTGCAAAGGGCTAAAAGTCCGCGAATCTCAGAAGTTTGCGTCCCGGCAAAGGCATTTTTCAACAGGGTTTTCCACAGATTCTGTGGAAACCCGAGAGATAACCTATGGTTAGAAGAGCAATGACCAGGAACAAGCCCTACATCGCGGCTTCAAGCTACCTCAACGCCGCCCCGCTCTGTTACAGCTTTGTGTTTGGAGAGCAACGAAACCAATGCGAGTTCTTATCCGATGCTGCGCCCGCACGCTGCTCGGAGATGCTTGCGGAAGGTCGCGCAGATGCGGCTTTGATTCCGGTAATCGAGTATCAACGCGTAGCGGGTTTAAAGGTGGCGCCCGGAGCCTGCGTCGCTTCCAAGAGCGAAGTTAGAAGCGTGCTCCTGGCGTCGCGTGTGCCACTCGAGCGAGTTCGAACGGTCGCGCTCGACAATTCATCCCGTACTTCAGCCGCTCTCATTCAAATAATTCTCGGACACTTTTGCGGCGTCGAAGCTACATATCGTCAGGCGCCGCCAGCGCTGGCAGATATGCTCGAGACAAATGACGCGGCGCTGATCATCGGTGACCCGGCGATGTTGATCGATCGATCGTCCCTTCACATCTACGACCTCGCCGAAGAATGGCGCAAGCATACTGATCTTCCGTTCGTGTTCGCGTTCTGGGCGATTCGCGCAGACTCGACGGCGTGGCCAGGTAATCCTGACGGCCCGGTTTACGATGACTCATCAGAACACAAGATCGACTTCAACGCGGCCAAGGCGGAGGGTCTTGCGCATGCTGAGCAGTTGGCGGAGATGTACAGCGAGCGGCTTGGGCTGCCGCGCGGAGATCTCCTAACCTATCTGACTGAGAACATCAGCTATGATCTTGATGAGGAATGCTTGCGCGGGTTGAGGCTTTATTATGACCTTGCGCATCGGTGCGCGCTGATCGCGGAACCACGCGACCTCGTCTTTCTTTACTGATACAACTTCACTTTGGCGAACAGATTATTTGAGGCAGCCGTGTGACCGGCTACTGGCTGTTAGCTTCTGCCGGCTGCGCCGCGGCCTCTGGTTGAGCCTGCTCCGTGCTCTCTTCTATCGTGTGAGAGCCGAGAATCCGACGGCCTTCCTCGCTGCGTGGATCGATAGTTCGAAGGTGCTTTCGGCCCTGCATTTCCCAAATCGCCGTTACTGCGCCCTCCTTCTCGACTGCGTGATAAATTATCTCTTCGTTCTCTGATGACATCTAGTCCTCCTGAAATAGTTCTCGAAAAGCTGAAAGCTGATTCTAAAGGCGTCCCTTGGCTGTGTCCAGCAAAGGAGGGTTAGTGTTCGGTTATTGAGTTGCTGACTTGTAACGTGTGATCAGTCCTTCGCGTGCTTTGCGGTCCTTTGCGCCTTTGCCCTGAGTATTGTGTTTTGGTTTTTCAATACCCAATACTCAGCGCAAAGGCGCAAAGGACCGCAAAGCACGCGGAGGTTATTGAGCAATCAGAATCTGAACAATACCCAAAGGAGAATAGCAATCAGAGGGTGGCGGGAAATGCGGATGATGCCGCGACTAAGACCCGTTGGTTTTGTTGGATGAAGCGCGGGTGAGCTAAACCTTGCTTAGACAGGGGGGAACAGCAGGCTGAGTAGATCAATCTCTGCAGGCTCCGCGTTAATGCCAGGCGTGGTCAGCCGGTTCAGTCCCTGTTCTCGATCTCTTTGTTGCTCATCCTTCATCTCACGACGCATCTCGCGTTGGAGTTGATGGAAACGCTGAACCTGATCGGCGGTAAGAACGCCGCGCACCTGTGAACGGACCGTTGCATCAATTCGAATCTTGTCGGCCTGCGCCGCGGCGAGCGCCTCTGTAGCGCGCCGCACCTCCGCGTCACTGTAGGGCTCGCTCATTATGGCTTGATCGAGCGCCTGGCGGGATTGACGCAACCGGCGGCCGGCGGCAGCAAGCTCATCTACGTGACTTCGCCGAATCTCTTGCATGCGCATTCGCTGGTCGGGACTGAGCCCGATGGCTTGCATCAATCGCTGCTGCAACTGCTGCTTCTTTACTTGATTAGGACCCAGCGGCCGATTGCGACCAAGCGGCGGGATGCCAAGTGGACGGTTGCCGCCACGCACGGGCGGCACGGGGTTGTTGCGACGAACCTGTGCCGACAGGTCTACGGAGGTCGTCGCCAACGCTATCGCTAAGAAAAACGGGGCGGTGAGAACCTTCTTCATAATCTGCACCCACTTGCGCACGGATACTTTTTTCCAGTGTTTAGACCGGCCGGCGCTCGGGAAAGTCTGAATTATTGTAGGTTGAGACGGCGAGCGCAAGGCCCATTCCACCGCTGCATTTGATGGTCGCGGGCTCCCGGCCTAGCTATCGCGAGGAACCGCCAGCATGCGCTCCAGCGCCAGACGAGCGCCTTCCATAATGTCAGGCTCGACGGCGATCTCAAACTTGTCCTCGACCAGCGAACGTTTTACATCCGCCAGACCGATCATCTTCATATACGGACAGTGAAGCCGGCACCCTATGCAACCATCAGCCATGATGAACTCTCGGTCAGGATAGAGCTTCTTCATCTGATGGACGATCCCGCTCTCGGTAGCGACTATGAAGGTTTTCGCGTCGGGGTATTTCTCGATGCGCCCCAGCATCGCGGTAGTCGAGCAAACTTCGTCGGCCATCGCGATCACATCCTCGCGACATTCAGGATGCGCGATCACGACGGCATCCGAACGGGCTGCTCGCGCTTTGGCGACATTTGCACCCCGCAACACATCGTGAGTCGGACAACAGCCGTCGTAAACCGCTATGTCCTTTTCAGGCACCTGCTTCTTAACCCAGTTGCCAAGGTTTCGATCGGGCGTGAACAGCACCTTGCTCGAAGACAGGCTGCGAATAACCGAAACGGCGTTGGCAGACGTGCAGCAGATGTCGCTCATGGCTTTCACTTCGGCCGTCGAGTTCACATAAGTGACGACCGTATGATCCGGATAACGCTGCTTCCACTGCTCGAGGCTTTCTGGTGTAATCGAATCCGCCAGCGAGCACCCCGCTGACAAGTTTGGCAAAAGTACCTTCTTGTCGGGGTTGAGGATCTTCGCGGATTCCGCCATGAAATGCACGCCGCAAAAGATGATCAGCTCGGCGTCGGTTTTCTGTGCTTCAAGCGCGAGCCCGAGACTGTCCCCGGTGACATCGGCGATGTCCTGAACATCAGAAACCTGGTAATTGTGCGCAAGGATGATGGCGTTTCGCTCACGCGCCAGCTCGCGAATCTCATCCATCAATGCATCGCGATCGCGATCCGTTGTGTCTACGCCCGGTGTTGTATGAATCCTGACTGCCTGAGTGCTCATTTTGATTCTACCTTCGCCTCTACTCTTGCCCCTCGATCGGGCTTTATGCCGCCCGCGCCTCGGGGAAATACTCTCCAGAATTCCTTGCGCACGAGGCTCGCAATCGTAGCGCTCTTGTTCATACCGTGATAGCGAGCCACCGCTTCCAGCATCGCGTTATCGCGCTCCGTTGCCGAATAAGACCGCACTTTTGTGTTCATCTCACTCCCTTCGAACAACGTCCGATGCTATATAACACTTATTGAAACCTTATATATCCCAATGCCGGTTGTCAACAACCGGATGGTGTTCGGCTTCGGTGTTGCTTAATGACCTCCGCGTGCTTTGCGGTCCTTTGCGCCTTTGCGCTGAGTATTGGGTCTTGCTCCTTCAATATTCAATACTCAGCGCAAAGGCGCAAAGAACCGCAAAGCACGCGAAGGACTGACCGAACGTTACAAGTCAGCAAACCTTTAACCGAACACTGCCAACAACCGGAAATGTCCAGAACCTTCATTTGGTCTCAGGGGGTAGACGATGATCGCGTTGACCTGGCTGTATCCGGCGTACTAGAATCGGCCCTCAGTTGATCGACTATTTTTAAGCCGGCCAATTGTAGAACGCAGATCCGAAAGGGGTATCACACAAGAATATGAGAGAACGTGACCGTGAGATAAAACGCCGTCGCCAACGCCATCAGAAACGCAAGAAGCTTCGTCAGCAGCTAGCCGCGGCAGGGCCGGATACCGACCAGCAGAAGATCGAAGCAAAGATTCGCAAGACATTTCCTCAGCAACGAGCGGCGATCTGAAGGTTCTCGCCGCGGCGGAAAACAAATTGGGCGGGCACGCAGAGCCGGTTTATGGCTCCGCTGCCCGCCCGCTAATTTGAGAGAAGCGCCCGGACTAAACTGACAGAACTAACACTCGGAGTAGCCGCAAGCGTAACAAGTCTGACAACCTTCGATCCGGACAAACGCTGAGTCGCCGCAACTCGGACAGAGGTCGACGGATCCCGCGGCCGCAACGGACACCTTGTGTGCCAGCGCTCCGTCCGCCGAATCATCAACTCCCATTTCCGCGCCCTGGCCGTCCGCCTCGGTCCCCTGGCTTATGTTCATATAGTTTTCGGCGAGCGCCTGCCCGACCGCATCCGGCAGCGACAATACTCGGCGTTTACCAAACCCGTAGGAGCGCGCGCCGCCGATGCCTGAGATTTGCTTTACGATCTCGCGCACGCGCTCAACCGGGGACACGGGGGATGCCATGCGGAGGATCAGTGACATCAATCTTCCCATGGCTTCGGCCATGGCCTTGAGGTCCGAACCCGCCTTGCCGATTTCAAGAAAGACTTCAAACGGATGTCCTTCCTCGTCCTCGTTCATCGTTATGTGCGCTGTCCCCGAAGGCGTAGCTTTGCTTACGGTGTAGCCGCGCCGCTTGTAGGGGCGAGGCCGTACTTTCGGCTGCCAACCGACATCGCTTTGCACAAGCTCGCTCGAGGAAGCTCCTGATAGCTCTTCGGCTGCGGTTGCCTGACCGGAGCGCTCGGGAAGAGGTGCGACGATCGCAGGCTTGGAAGGCGTCTCGATTGCTTTCTTGTCTTCTGCTTTCAAGTTGAGAACCTGCACGTCTCGCGAGCCGTCTCGATATACCGTGCCGCCCTTGCAGCCCGATCGATAAAGCAGCTCGTATATCTCCCGCGTCTGCTCGAGCTTGTAAGCCTCCGGCAGATTGCAGGTCTTGGAAATCGACGAGTCGACCCATCGTTGAATCGCGGCCTGCACCTTCACGTGCTCCTCCGGAGCGAGATCCATCGCTGTCACAAAGTAGCCCGGCATCGGCTCTCCCGGATGGGCCTGCTGCCACTCGTCCAGAACCTTTACGCGTTCCTCGTGCTTACCCAGCCGCGACTTTCGAAAGTAGTTCCAGAAATAGAACGGCTCGATGCCGGTCGATGTACCCACCATCGTGCCTATCGTCCCGTTCGGCGCCTGAGTCAACAATGTAACGTTTCGCACGCCTTTCTCTCGGACGTCTTCGCGGACGTCCTCGGGCATGTTTTGCATGTATCCCGACTGCAGGAACTTCTCCGCGTCAAACATCGGGAAGGGTCCCTTCTCCGACGCAATCTCCGAAGACGCGTGATAGGCCTCACCGGAAATGAAGCGATACAGGCGATCGATGAACTGAACGGATTCCTCTGAGCCATAGCGAATGCCCAGCCTTATGAGCATCTCGGCAAGGCCCATGGTGTTCAGACCCACTCGGCGTTCCGCTTTTTGCTGGGCATAGTTTTCGTCAAAGAAATACGGCGTCGCGTCGATCACGTCATCAAGAAAGCGAACCGAGTAACGGACCGCTTTCCCAAGATCGTCCCACGCTACGTCGCCTTCGCTGACGAACTTCGACAAATTGATCGCGCCCAGATTGCACACTCCGAACCCGGGCAGCGGTTGCTCGCCGCACGGGTTGGTGCACCCGAGATAGCCGGCATCGTAGTACCACGAATTGGACATCTTGTTCGCGCGTTCGATGAAGAACACGCCGGGCTCGGCCGATGCCCAGGCCGACTCGATGATCGAATCCCAGATGGCGCGAGCCTTTACCGTCTTATGGACAATCACCCGCTTACCCGCGGCCAGCCATTTGTCCAGGTTGCCATCCCAGAACTGCCCGTACTCCGGATCCGACGTATCGGGAAAAACCAGATCCCAATCGGCGTTCGCATGCACGGCGTCCATGAATGCGTCGGTAATTCCTACGGAGATGTTCGCGTTTGTGATCTTTCCCATCTCGCGTTTTGAAGCGATAAACTCGACAACATCGGGATGCCAGCAGTTCAAGATCAGCATCAGAGCGCCGCGCCGCGAGCCTCCCTGCTCGATCAATCCCGTAACAAACGAATATAAGGCGCCCCACGATACTGAACCCGACGACCTTCCGTTGACGCCCTTCACGTAGGAATGCCGGGGCCGCAAGCTGCTCACGTTTATGCCGACGCCGCCTCCCCTCGACATGATTTCCATCATCTGCGACAGGGTCTCGACTATGCCCTTGCGTGAGTCCTTCGGCGAAGGTACGACGTAGCAATTGTAAAAGGTGAGCTGCTGATCGGTGCCGGCGGCTGTAAGGATTCTTCCAGCAGGCACGAACTTCCAGCCGTTCAGGAGCCATCGAAAATTCTGATACCACTCATCGGCGCGGTCACCTTCGACGGCGGCTATGCCTCGCGCGACGCGTTCCATCATCTGTTCGGGCTCGGTTTCGACGGGCTTCGATACGTGCTCGGACAGGCACTCGATTCTGGTGCCGTCGCGCAATTCAACAGTCACTCTGCCGCCGCCGCTGGGCGCGGCTTCGTCCATCGCGCTGACCATCCCGATCTCCCGCTGGCCCGTTTTTGCATCGACGCAGACGATGACCATATCGCCGGTCGAAAGCGTGCGCTTGCTCATGTCCTTCATCGCGTAGCGATCGAGGAAAATCTTCTGGCCGAGCTCGCTGAGCTGGTTGTTTTCAGCGACCGTGACCGGCTTGCGTAAATCGGCGTGCGGAACAAGAGGCGATATGGAATCGTCAACTGAGGGTTGGGCATTCGATTTCTGAAGATCGCCGACAGAACGGGTGGACATCTTTGGGTCTCCTTAGCGCGCTATTTTTGATTTCAATCCTGGGTAGATCCTGCTCGTTCAAGAGACAAGGGCTCAGGCCTGCTTGGTAGCCAGGCAAGTCGTGGAGCTGTTTGCTGCTGACCTGGTTTTGTCTTTTACAGCTTAACCTGCCAATTTTCCTGCCTGGCCGGCGGCTGCGAGGAATGAATGCTCTAACAGTTCCGCGATTGCTTGCCACCGAGAACCCAAGCGCCGACAGGCCCGACATGAACCTCTATGATAACGTCCGGAACGTGCCTGCCACAACATTATCGATGAATTCCCGGTGTCTTTCTTCCTTCGTAGCGGTTTCGGAGTTTACTCTATAGATGGGTGCGTGTCAATCTAAAAGTACAATATATTGTGGTTGAAGGAGATAGGGTGATAAGGGCCTTGCCCAAAAAGTCGGCTCTCCGGACCCTATGGTTACAGAGCAAAAAGACTTTTTTTGTGGGTGCGTTTTGCCCAAAAAGTCGTCTTGGTTAGCTCCCATTGCTTCGGGCTGCTCGAGATGGTGTCCGCGTACGGCATCAGATAATCCAAAACCGGGGGTACATTTTGGCGAAGGCCGCTTTCCCCAGAGCAACAAGGGAAGGGTCTCTCTCTGATTGGGTTCATTTGATTCTTGCCTTTCTTTCGGCGAAGAATCAAAATAACAGTGGGTATCAACCCTGTCTTCTGGCTCACGCCAGGGGATATGCCCCGCAAGTAGTTTGCGCTACTAACGGGGCGAGTTATGGAGACGGCGACAGGATTCGAACCTGCGAATGGCTCCCTGCAAAAGAGCTGCCTTCGGCCACTTGGCTACGCCGTCTTCCTGACAAAAAGCCAGCGATCCCCGACCTCGAATCGGAGATTGCTGGCTTTCGATTTGTGTCCTCGAAAGTACATCAGACTCAATCAATCTTCCCTAAGATTTGGTTTCTGTCTTCCTTCTCTGTCGTTCTCTCTCACGAGTAACTCTCTCTATGGACTCATCAGAGTTCTTAATCCATCTCTTCAACCGCTGTTTCCAATCGTCCGAACCGATCCACCCATACATTGTTTTACTCGTATCCTCGTGGACAGCATATGCCACCTCATTCTTATCTTGGAGTCGTCTAAGAACCGCATGTATGGATGCGAGCGGATTCTTGTGTCCGGCAATGGCAGGGCTTATCCGAAAGACCTTGTCTCTAACTTCCATCGGCGTCAGCATCTCAGATTCGGTTCTCAATGCCTCTCGGACGGCATCCGTAATACCCATGCGAGCGTCAATCTGTTCCTCAAACAAATCTGGGTACTTCGTTTTGATTTCTTGAAAGTCGATACCAGCAAGGACGCTCAAGCCCAAAGCGCCCTGTCGGACCCTTTCAATCCGCTCGTCAAGCTCATCAAGCTGTATCTGTACGTCGGTGCGCTGCTGGGATAATTCGGTCAGTTCTTGCAGCGCCGACCTAAACGCATTCTTGTAAGACACTCGTGTCATATAGGGTATTATACAAATGTCTAAATTAATGTCAAGCAGTATGTCTAATAACGGTAGCGATGGCGCAGGACTTTGGCTATATGAGGGGCAAATTCAAGGGCTCAGACACGGATAGCGCGATTGAAGGAATCAAAATGATCTTTCAGCGTCTGCGTGACAGCGGGCAGCCGTTCCTGGAGAAGAAGACCAGAAGCTAAAGAGTTTTGGGCAAGCTGACACTTTTTGAGCAGATGACTTTTTGGGTGACTTTGTGGGCAAAGCCGGTTTATCACCGGTGATCAGGGCAAAGGGTATTCAGGAGCGCAATTTTGCGGGATCCTGCAGGTTCGCAAACCGTCGGTGACGGGGAACGAATACAACAGAAAGGGCCGCGCAAGGCGGCCCGAGACGATTGGAAAGACGATTTAGGACTCTAGCTCATCCAGCTTGGTTTCTATGCGACTGCTTTCGGATCCGGCAGCACGTGACGCATATTTTTCTTGATTACGAATTCGATGCTTACGTCATTGGCAGAAGCGCCCGGAGTAGTCGAGTACTCGAGCGTCAGCACTGATCCGCCGGAGACTCTCCAGCCCGCCTGGCGAAACCGCTCGCGCGAACCGTCTACTTCGACGGGATCTCCGAATGCGGCGGTAACTTTCCTGACGATGGTTTCAAAAGATTCGCTCCTCGATGATAGTCCCGCGCTGCAACTGAATTCGATCAGTTGCTCGGGTCTGCGCGCAGGCGTATCCAGGGTATCGAATTTGAAGGATGCGCTCCACGTCGGCTGCCCGGTTGGCTGACCCGAGATGTCGGCCCCCAGCAGGAACGCTTCCTCGCTCGGCACGTAAGCCAGCGTGTCCTGTTCGGCGTGCTTGGGCAGCAGGCCCTGCACCTCGGCATAGCTCATGCCAATTCGAAAGCTCTTCATGAATTCGACCGGATCAAAGGAATCGATCCGCTTTTCGGTCTTCGCTTGTGCTGGAACATCAGCGCACGGTATTGCCACGGCCAGCATCAACGTCAATAAGCTCGCCACTACACTGTTCCTTTGCAACATGGTTCCCACCTTTGCCGCGCGACGCACGGTGACAACAGACACCGGCCGCACATTCAAGCGAACTCTCAAAACTTTCAAAGTTCTTATTAGCTAATCAGGGGCAAACTGTTACTGCTGGCAGTAAATATAGCAGCAAACTGACCGATGTCAATATTGTGAATATGTTGCAGTAAAGTTCCGGTAGTCCCGCACTTAGATGAACTGGCCAGATCGAGATCTTATGAGGGCGTGAAGCTCCTTCGGGCCGTAGAGCCCCGGTTTGAGCCCTTCGGCGAACATCCGGTTGACGGTCTCCAGTAGAATCGAGTTATACGGAGTCGGAATTCCCACTTTCCTGCCGAGGGCAATTATTTCGCCGTTCAAGAACTCAGCTTCGTTTTGCTTACGACCCAGGTAAAGGTCCTGCCACATTGACGAATAGGTGCGTTCCTCTTCGACTTGATCGCCTTCGTCTCCATGCCGGGCGGGCTTAAGCGGCTGCCTCAGCTTCTCAGTCATCTCGCGGATTCTTATAGCGGAAGGCTCGCTGGCCGGCGGCTCAACCGCAATGCCCGCGGCATCGCTCACTCTCAAGCCCTCTTCACGGACTTCAAGCATCAGCCTTCGCATTTCAGAGTCAGCCATCGCGCGCTCCAGCCAATAACCGGTAATCGTCGTCGTGGCATTGTTGAGATTCGCAATGAGCTTGCCCCACTTCATCGACATCACATGAGCCGAAGGCAGCACCTCGAGCCCGGCGCGTTTGAGATCGGCACATATATGGAGCGCCCGGTCGTCCAGGCCCTCCGGGTAGCAGCCGATTGCTATCGTCCGGCCTTGAGGCATCGTGATCAAAGAAGGTTCGAGCTGCACTGCGCTAAAGAACACGAGACCAGCGTAAACCGTCTTGAATCGCGCGGCGGCGATCTCTTCGTTGCGTACGCCGTTCTGGAGACAGACGACCGGCAGAGTTCCGTCGTAGGCCTCTGACAGTTCTCGAACTGCTTCCTCGGAAGCTTGAGACTTCGTCGTGATCAAGGCCACATCGCCGTCCTCGCGCGTCAGCTCACCAACCGCGGTCACGGCCTCGGCTGTTACCGTAGTCTCCTCACCGTGCTCCTCGAGCACGATCCCTCGCGCGAGCGCCTCCGCAACTGCGGGCCGCGCGACACAGACGACACGCGAACCCGCTCGGTTGAGCAACCCTCCGATTGCCGCCCCAATCGCGCCCGCGCCGAAGATCACATATCTTGTAGACTTTTCAACGTTCATAGCCTCAGATAATATCGCACTTGTTATATCGCACTTGCCAATTGGCGCCGACAAAGCGAAAGAGACTATGATTGTAGAAAATTCCACCGAGCAAAAGATCAACCTGTACTATGACCTCTACGCGCCGGACGCCGGTGCGAAGGGGCGAAGACCCCTGCTCATCGCGCTTCACGGTTACGAGGGCAACAAGGAATCGATGATGGCGCTCGCTCGCAAGGTCAATTCCACCGATTTGATCATCGCTTCACTGCAGGGCCCGAATGCCTTCTTCGTTCGCTCCGAGAGCGAGCCGAACAACCCTCGGATCGGATTCGGATGGATGATGCAATACAAAGCGGGAGAAACCATCAGCCTTCATCATCAGACAGTCCTGTCAATAATCGATCGGGCTTCTGCCGACCACGACATCGATCGCAAGGCGATCTTCCTGCTCGCATTTTCGCAGTCTGTTTCTCTGAACTATCGCTTTGCGTTCACGCATCCGAATATCGTTCGAGGAATTATCGCGGTGTGTGGAGGCATCCCGGGAGACTGGGATCAGGATAAGTATCAGAACAGCGATACGGATGTGCTCATAATCGCGGGCGACGACGACGAGTTCTATCCGCTCGAGCGCACGCGCACGTTTAAGGCTGCAATCGAGCGTCGCGCGCGGTCGGTTGAGTATAAGAGCTTTCCTGTGGGACACGTGTTCCCGCGAGAAGCCCTGCCTATGATCGATGCCTGGATCAAGAACTCAATGGCAAATCGCGTCGAGCCATAGCAGAACCTGGGTAGTGGCGTGATAGTGTGTTGCTCGCTCACATTCGCGTTTCTCCTCGGCGTCCTCGGTGTCCTCTGCGGTTGATTCCGAGCCACTGAGCAGGAGAAACCGCGGAGGACGCCGAGGACGCAGAGGACTGCTTGCTGGCAACACCCTAATACCCCACTACCAGAACCTGGGAGCGGATAAGGTTGAACGGACCCACTACCAATCTGGCGTTCCACACCCCTTGCTAGTTGCTTGTAACATGCATTTCGGTAGCGATTAAGGGTAGTCCTGTATGGGCGGTCCTCCGTGGCCGCCCCTTAATGAGGAAGCGCTTTCTCGAAGGAGGGGCGGCCACGGAGGACCGCCCATACAGGACTAGCGAATTCTCTGGTACACCCCA
>DATNBZ010000087.1:0-13480 GCA_035607285.1 Blastocatellia bacterium
TCTCAGCAGAGCTTTGCTGAGATCCTTGCGCCGATTCGCGAAGGTTTTCGGAAAAGCGGAATGACCGCAGAGCAACTCGACGCGCTCTTTGAGCAAGCCCGTAAGAAGGTTCACGAAGAAGAACAGACCAACAAAGAATGAGCCGATCCGTCGCACCAATCAAAGTGGTGTTTGATTGCATGATCTTCTTGCAAGCGACGGCGAATGAGCAGAGTCCCGCAGCAACCGCGCTCGATCTGCTCGATGCGGGAGAAATCAAACTCTACGTGAGCGAGCCAATCCTGGAGAGGTTCGGAAGGTTCTGCATCGCGCTGAAGTTCGCGCAGCGCTTCCGCAAATCACCGACGTTCGCGTGGAAGCGTTGTTTCGTCGCTTGGACAAGAAGGCCACGATGGTCAGGGACGTACCGAAAGTGTTTGAGTATTTGCGCGATCCTGAGGATGACCCTTATCTCAATCTCGCGATCTCTGCGAGAGCAGCATTTCTGGTTAGCCGCGACCGGGACCTGTTGGATCTAATGACCGGACACGACGCGGAATCCAAACAGTTTCGGCAACGGTTCCGGTTCCTCAAGGTCATAAAGCCGCTCGATTTCCTAAATGAGGTCGAGAAGGCGCGAGAGAGGAAGCAGTGACAAGAGGCGTTTCGGTTGCGAACTGCGAGATTCATTCATGAGTAAGACCCGCATCAAGTACTTCGAGCAAGAGGATGTTCTACAACTCGTGATTTCCGATGAGCCGGAGTTCAGAAGCGTTGAGCTAAATCGGAATATCACGGTAGAGCTAAATGACAAGAATGAGATGATAGGTGTTGAGTTTCTGAAAGCCAGTGCTTTTCTGCGCGATGCAGTATTAGATTCAATCCAATCGTAAGACTTTGCAACTGATCGGAGCCGAATCACCCTGATTCGGCGTTCAGGTTCGTGGTTCAGAGTTCCTCGTAGTACCGAGTTTATTCGTTCTGTAACGGTGAACGAATGAATTCGTTACTACGAGGGACTCTAAACCACGAACCCTGAACTCTGAACCAGGAACCCTAAACCATCCCTCAGCGTTTTCCGTCGCGAGAACTAATCGTCACCGGCCCGTTGATTGTGGAGAGTCGAATTACCGGAGACCCGCCCCCGAATTGAATCAGGTTTGGATGGTCCCACGTGCGAGCGGCTTGCTGGCACTGAACCGCGCGGCACTCGACGGGAGAGTGCTTCGAAGCGTCTACGCGAATCGATGACTGATACCCATCGGGGAGTCTCAGTGTGAGCGGGCCGTTCTGGGTGCGTCCTTCGATCTCGCCGCCCGACCAGGAACTGCCATCGAGGTCGACGGTCAGCGGACCATTTTGTGCGCTGAGTCGGAAGTCTCCGCTGCTGCCGGTCACACAGATCGGCCCGTTTTGGGCTTCAGACTGAACCTGCCCGGTCACGTGTCTGAAGGTGGTCGGTCCGTTCAAGCTGTGAGCTTGGATGGACCCGGAGAAATCACTGACACTGATCGGCCCGTTCTTCGAACTGAGATCGAGCGCTGCTCCGTTTGGCGCGCGAATGATGAGATAAGCGATCCAATCTTCCCGATTCGCGCCCTCGACTGTTACGCGCCCATCGCGCACAGACAATTTGACTCCGTCGAGTATCGCCTTCGCGTCGGCAGTGGTGGCGCCGGAAGCCACGAGGCATGCCTTAATCGAGTACTCACTGCCGTTCCAACCCTGCACGTGGACTCCGCCGTTCTGGGGCGGCTCGACTCGCAAGGTTGAGGCGCCCGACTGCGGCAAGGTCTGAACCAGTTCGCTGCGCGCCTGCTCAGCGTCGTTGATCAGCATTTTTATCTGGCTACAGTCGGTAAGCTCTTTCTCGTCGTCAGTGGAAATCGTCGTGCTTCGATGATGTCGCTGGCCGGCGCTGATCGGTTCGAAGATCAATGCGGCACCGAAGACAGCAATCAACATAAACAGAGCCATTCTTTTCATAGTCATTTCCTCCGTGTGAATTTGCGTCTTTGCGGTCCTTTGCGTTCTTTGCGCTGAATCTTTTTCGGCGCTGGGAATACTCAACGCAAAGACGCAAAGGACCGCAAAGAACGCAAAGTGAGTTCATTCATACCGAAGCGCAACCATCGGGTCTACTTTGGTCGCCCGACGCGCCGGCACGAAACAGGCTCCCAGAGCCACTCCTGCCAGGACAATCGCCGTGAGCGCGAACGTAGCCATGTCCCGGGACCCAACGCCAAACAGCAGGCTCTCCATTATTCGGCTGAGCACGAACGCGCCTCCAAGCCCGATCGCGACGCCGCCGCCCACCAGCGCCATTCCCTTCCCCAACACGAGCTTCAACACGTCGCGCGCCTGCGCACCCAACGCCATGCGCACGCCGATTTCGTGTGAACGCTGAGCCACCGAATACGACACAACGCCGTAGACTCCAATAACCGACAACACCAGGGCCGCGCAGGCGAACACGCCGAGCAGGAGCAACAGAAAGCGCGGCTCAGCCAGCGACGCGCTCACGAGTTGTTCCATCGGCATGACGTTTGACACCGCAAGATCCCTGTCGAGCGTTTGCACTTCGGAACGCACCGCCGTCGCCGCCGACATCGGATCACCCGGCGTTCGCACGATGAGGCTCATGCTTCTTGCGGGAAATTGCTGCTCCGAGAAATACATCATTGGGCGCGCGTCCAGATTCAACCCGAAAAACTTGACATCCGATACGATGCCGACTATTTCGCGCCGGTCCTTACTCCCCAAGAGCAGCCCTTTGCCCAGCGCGTCGTTGTCCGCGAAGTAGCGGCGAGACATCTCCTCGCTGATTACCGCCACCTTCGGCGCGTCGGTGTTATCGGCGTCGGTGATCAAACGTCCGCGCAGCAACCGAATCCCCATCGCGCGAAAGTAATCAGGCGTCACCTTCGAGAAATATGAAACCGGTTCGCGATTGGGTTCAGGCGCGGGCTGTCCTTCTATGAGGAAACTCGTATCAGTGCCTCCGCCGCTGAGCGGCAGCGACGAAACGGCGCCGGCCGCTTCGACTCCGGGCAAAGCTTCGACTCGATCCAGGAGCTGTTTGAAGAACGCGGCGGCTCGAGTAGCGTCGGCGTAGCGAACGCGAGGCAGCCCGACATCAACCCTCAGCGCTCCTTTAGCGTTGAACCCGGGATTCACATGTTGAAGATTGACAAAGCTCTTGATCAGAAGCCCCGCTCCCACCAGCAGCATCAGCGCAAGCGAAACCTCGGCGACTACGAGCGCAGAGCGCACTCGATTCCCGCGCGCCGAAGCTCTCGCATCGCGGCCGCCTTCCTTCAATGAACTATTGAAGTTCGTTCTCGATGAGAGCAACGCGGGCGCAACTCCGAACGCCAGTCCCGTCAGCAGCGCTATTGCAAACGTGAATGCCAGAACGCGCGTGTCGATCGCTATTTCGTCAAGCCGGGGTGTGCCTTTGGGAGCGAAGCTCACAAGAATATCCACCATCCAGAAAGCAACCAACAATCCGAATGCTCCGCCGATGACTGCGAGCAGCAGGCTCTCAGTCAGATGCTGGCGAATCAATCGAGACCGGCTGGCGCCAAGCGCTGCTCGAATCGCTACTTCCTTCTCGCGAACCGCCGCTCTAGACAGGAGCAGGTTCGCGACGTTCGCGCACGCGATCAACAGCACAAGCGCTACGGCCCCCAACAACACGAGCATCGCCAGACGAACGTCACCCACCACCTGCTCGTGGAGCGGCACAAGCAGCGCTCCCACGCCGCTGTTTGTGTCCGGATACTGCTGCGCGATTTGCGCCGCGAATGCGTTCATCTCCGCGCGGGCCGCTTCGAGGGTCACGCCGCTCTTCAGCTTAGCTACCACTCGCAGGATTACGCATCCGCGGCCGCACTTCGAACCGGCGAGGATCGGCCCGGTTGTAGTAAAGATTTCAGTATTGGTCAGGATGGGAAGAACAAACCCGCGCGGCATCACGCCGGCCACGGTATAACTCTGACCTCCGAGCGTGAGACCCTTCCCGACAATCGCGGGATCTGAGCCGAACCGTCGCCGCCAAAGCTGATGGCTGAGCACGACGACTCGTTCGGCGCCCGGTCGATCGTCCTCCTCGCTAAAGCTTCGGCCAAGCGCCGGAGTGATTCCAAGCATCTCGAATGTGTCGTAAGAAATTGCCGCGCCCTGAAGGTCCTCGGGTTCGTCGCGCCCGGTGAGCGTCGGACCCCAGCCCAGGAGCCCGGCGACGTGTTCGAACGATTGCGGGTGCTCACGCCAATCTTTCAGATCGGCCGGCGATGCCCACTCGCGCTCAGGCCCGCCGCGCTCCTGATGATTCTCCCAGATCATCGTGAGGCGCTGAGGATCACTATATGGCAGCGGCTTAAACAGCACCGAGTTGACGACGCTGAAAATCGCCGAGTTGGCGCCGATACCAAGAGCGAGCGCGAGCACGGCAATCGCCGTGAAGCTCTTGTTCTTAAGCAGCACGCGAACGCCGTATCGTAGATCTTGCCAAAGATTGTCCATAATCATATTTCCGATTTCCGATTGGCGATTGCCGATTGTTTGGCACGCGCGGCTGAGATTCGCGATGCTGCCATTATTGCGACCAGTTCATCCGCTTCCTTAAGCAACGCCTCAACCTTGGAGGCGGGCAGAAGGTTTCCCTCGATGATCAACTCCATCCAAAACGCGCTCTCATCAGCCTCTTCCTCTACGACTCCTATCTTCGCAATAAACTCCGCCCTCGATCGTCCCCGACAACAAGCCCGGTAGTTAGCACCGACTCCTGTCCCGCAGCGAACGAGTTGATTACCGATTGCCCTTCCCGAAACAGTCTTTGGAAGAGCCTCGACCAATTTCATGACTCTTAGCGCAAACCTTTTTGTTCTCGCTTTCAGATCTTCCTTATTCATTCTCTTATTCGGCAATCGCCAATCTCCTTATTCTCTTATTCGGCAATCGCCAATCGGCAATCGCCAATCTCCTTATTCGTATCTCAACGCCACCATCGGATCGACTTTCATCGCACGTCGAGCCGGGATGAGACACGCGGTGAACGCGACCGCCGCGAGCACTGCAGCGATCAAACCGAAGACCAGCGGATCGCTTGCGCTTACTTCGAACAAGAGACTTTGCATCAACCGCGTAAGCGCGAACGCCGCCGCCGTGCCTATCGCGAGCCCTAACACTACGAGACCCATACCTCGCCTCAGCACGAGCCAGAGTATGTCGCGTGATTTCGCTCCAAGCGCCATCCGAACTCCGAACTCGGGGATTCGCTGGCTTACGAAATAGGACAGCACTCCATACAGCCCGATCGCCGCAAGCAGCATGGCCAGCACCGCGAACACACCGAGTAACGTCGTGCCGGTTTCGCGCTGGCCGAATTCTTTGCCGAGCACGTCCTTCATCGTGCGAATATCCGACACAGGCTGATTCGCGTCCACCTCGTGGACCCTGCTGGTAATGCCCGCTACAAGGCTCGCCGGTTCCACCGATGCGCGAATAACCAGATCGCGCGGCGCGTACCAGGGCTGATCCGCGACCTGTTGATAAGGCATGTACATCTCGGGTTTCACGGCGACTTCGGCGCCCATCTGTTTTATGTTCGCCACAACGCCGACAATAGTTATCCATGGATCTTTTGAATCCGGGCTGCTCGGCTTGAAGCGTTTCCCCAAAGCGCTTTCGCCGGGCCAGAACTCGCGCGCCATCATCTCGTTGACGATTGCCACCGGTTGGGATTGTTGGTTGTCGCTTTCGTTGAAGCCGCGGCCTTCCACGAGAGCGATGCCCATCACTTTGAAATAATCCGCGCTGATCTGACGATGGTTCGCGTCGTACAAGACTCCGCGCTCGACCGGGCGGCCTTCGATGCTGATGCCGTTGGTGCCGCCCTTCCAATCGAGCGGCACTGACGTCGTATACGCCGCCGCGGCGACGCCCGGCAGTGAACCGACGCGCTCGAGCACCTGACCATAGAACGCAAAGCGGCGCTGCGGGTCCTTGTACCTGCTCTCGGGCAATTGCGTTCGCATTGCCAGCACGCTTTCTCCGCGCAGGTTCGAGTATTGATCGCGCAGGCGCGCGAAGGTCTTGATAAGCAGTCCCGCGCCGATCAGCAGCACCATCGCCAGCGCAACTTCTCCGACGATCATCGAGTTTTGCAAGCGTCGATGGCCGGCGCTCAAACTGGTTCGCCCACCTCCCTGCTTCAACGCTTCGTTCAGGTCGACGGTTGACGATTGCAGCGCCGGCGCGAGTCCGAACACGATTCCGGTAATCGCCGAAAGCGCCAAAGTGAACACCAGCACCGTCGTGTCGATTCTAAGATCGACGAACAAGCTCAGGCCCGGAGGGATCAGGTGACGAAGGAACTCAAAACTCCACACGGCGACCACCACACCCGCCAGACCTCCCGCGAATGACAACACCACGCTCTCGGTCAAAAGCTGGCGCACCAGCCGCCCGCGAGTCGCTCCAAGCGCCGTGCGCACCGCGACTTCCTTGCTTCTTCCGAGCGCGCGAGACAGCAACAGGTTGGCCAGATTGGCGCTCGCAATCACCAGCACAAACGCGACCGCCACCAGCAACACGATAAGCGGCCGCCTTGTCTCGCCGATCAACTCTTCGCCGAGTGAAAAAACATTTGCGCCCAACCTGCTCGCTTGATCGGGATTGTCGCGAGCTATCTGCGCCGTGATGGCTTTAATGTCGGCGTTAGCCTGATCGAGCGTCACACCTGGCTTCATTCTCGCAACCACCGTCAGGAAGTGGCCTCCCCGATTGGCAAGGGTCCGCGGCGTGAACCCCGACGGCACCCAGAGACGAATATCCGGATCGAGAAATTGAAAACCCTTCGGCATTACGCCCACGACGGTGTACTTTTCATCACTGAGCAGGATGTCTCGGCCTACGACGCCCGGCTGACCCCCATACCGTGATTGCCACAGCGCATAGCTGATGACTGCGACCTTGCCGCCCTGAGGCTGATCATCCTCGACGGTCAGGGCGCGGCCAACCGCGGGCTCAACCCCAAGCAACGGAAAGAAGTTTCCATGAACGGCGAAGGCGTAAACTTTTTCAGGCTCGCCGTCGCCCGTGAGATTAAAGTCACGATCCGTCACCGCGGCCATATCTTCGAAGACTTCGTTGCGCGCTTTCCAGTCCATGTAGTTGGCCGGCGCGGGAGTGTTTTTCGGAAAGCCGACGAACGACGCGTCCTCGCAAACGATTACCAGCCGCTCCGGATTTGCGAACGGCAAAGGCCTCAGCAATACGGCGCGGACCAGGCTGAATATTGCAGTGTTGGCGCCGATGCCCAGCGCCATAATGATGATTGCCACCGCGGTAAAGCCGGGCTTCTTAGCCATCGTGCGAAGAGAAAATCGCACGTCTCGAATTAGAGAATCCATAGTAACTCCGGTTCAGGGTTCTGAGTTCAGGGTTCAGGGTTCGGCGTTCTGAGTTCAGGGTTCAGAATTCAAACCCTGAACCACGAACCTTGAACCCGGAACCCGGAACCTATTCGTACCTCAGCGCGACCATTGGATCGACTTTCGCCGCGCGTCGAGCCGGCACGAAACAGGCTCCCAGAGCCACTCCTGCCAGCAGCACTGAAACCGCCGCGAAGGTCGCCAGATCCGTTGCGGTAACGCCGAACAACAGACTCGACATCAAGCGAGTCAGTCCAACCGCGGCCACAAGCCCCGTTCCGACGCCCAACGCAGCCAGCACCACTCCCTGCCCTACGACCAGCTTCATCACATCTTTCTTCTCGGCCCCGAGAGCCATCCGAAGCCCGATCTCTCGCGTTCGTTGCGTGACCGCATAAGACATCACCCCGTAGATCCCAACGGCAGCCAGAATCAAAGCCACCGCCGCAAACACTCCGAACAGCGCGGTGTACAAACGTGGCTGCCATACCGATCTCGCGACTATCTGGCTCATCGGCATCATTCGAGTAAGCGGCAGATCAGGATCAAGTTCCTTCACTAGCGCTCGAACGGCTGAGACCAGATTCTCCGGCCGGCCCGACGTTCTTATTGCAATACTCGACCCGCCGACCGGCATTTGTGCATACGGCAGGTACACTGACTTACGCGTCGAGGAGTCCAATCGTTCGTGTTTAACTTCGCCTACGACGCCGACGATCGTATGCCAGGGTTCGTTGTCCTCGGGCGGCCCGAAACGGATGCGCTTGCCGATCGGGTCCTCGTCGGGCCAGTACTCTCGCGCGAGCCGCTCGTCGATGATCGTTACGCCCGTTGAAGCGGCAGGCATGCCGCCGTCGCGCACTCCAATCTGCGGCGCGCTCTGCGCCTTAGTATCGCGCTCATCGAAGTCACGCCCTTTCAGGATTGGAATTCCCATCGTGCTGAAGTAGCCCGGGCTGACTACGCAGTGATTGATCATTGGCGCCTGGCCGACTGACAATACCGGAAACCCCTCAACCGTCAGGCTTCGACCCCAATTGCTCCCGCTCAGCGGCAATCCCGAGTTCGAGCCTGCGCTCACAACACCGGGAATTAATCTCACACGTTCGATTAACTGCTGAAAGAATGCTATACGCTTTTCGGGCGCGCGATACTTGACTGCCGGTACGATAGTGAACGTCAGCACACCCGCTGGATTGATTCCCGCGTTTACATTCTGCAGGCTAATGAAGCTGCGCATCATCAGTCCCGCGCCGACCAGCAGCACGAGTGAGAGCGCAATCTCCGCGACTACGAGCAGGCTTCGAAGACGGCCACGACCCGCGCCGGTTCCACTGCGTCCGCCTTCCTTGAGCGTTTCATTCAAATCAGGATTCGAGGCTTGGAACGCCGGAGCCGTGCCGAACACGAACCCGGTCAGCACCGAGCACGCGCCCGTAAAGCCCAACACTCTCCAATCGAGATCGAACTTCATCCAAAACGGAATATCGATTGGAATGGCCGCGAGCAACAAGTCCATTCCCCAGAGAGCGAGCACCAACCCGAGCGCTCCGCTTATCACGCCAAGCAGCAAACTCTCGGTCACCAGTTGCCTGAAGATGCGCCGGCGATTTGCGCCGAGCGCGGCTCGAATAGCGATCTCTTTCTGTCGCGAGGTCGCTCGGGCAAGAAGCAGATTCGCGACGTTCACACATGCGATCAACAACACAAATGCGACTACGCCGAGGAGAATCAGCAGCGCCTTCTTGTAGTCGCCGACCAGGTTCGCTCGAAGGTCGATCACGTTGACGCCCAGGCCTTCATTGGTGACCGGGTTTTCCGTTTCGATGTTAGCGGCTATGCCGGTCATCTCGGCTTGCGCTTGTTCGAGCGTGACTCCGGGCCTCAGGCGCGCGAGTGCCTGAAGCCCGTGATCGGTTCGCGTATAGATTTTAGGAGTGAGCGCCAACGGACCCCACGCGTCGGCGACTTCGGGAAACTGAAAACCCTTCGGCATCACGCCGATCACCACGCGCTGGCGGTTGTTCATCGTCAGCGTCTGACCCAGAATATTCGGATCGCCGCCGTATCGACGTTGCCATAAGCCGTAGCCCAGGATGACGACCAGATCGTGATCGGGTTGATCTTCATCGGCGGTGAAGGTGCGCCCGAGAATGGGGGCTACTCCGAGGATCTCGAACATGCCCTGATTAACGAAGGCGCCCTTGATTTGCTCAGGCTCGACCGATCCGTTTGTGTTGCCGCCCGACATTGCGAACCCGCCGGTGTCGTAGCAGGCGATATCTTCGAATGAATGATTTCTTTCGCGCCAATCCAGAAAGTTCGGATAAGACACGCTCATCGAGGCCATGCCCTGCCTTGCGGCGGTCTCGTCGAGTATCACGAGGCGCTCGGAATGTGGATACGGGAGCGGCCTGAGCATGATTCCGTTAACGAAACTAAAGATGGTGCTGATAGCTCCCATACCCAGCGCTAACGAAAGCACGGCTACGGAGGTGAGCCCGGGACTCTTCCTGAGCATGCGTGCGCCGTATTTTATGTCCTGCCAAAGATCACGAATCATACTTTTCTCCAGTCGCCGGTCTGCGGTCGCAAATCGGGTCTTACTGGTTTACCAACTCGCGTGCCAGTTCCGGAGAGCTGTAGGTTATTGATCATCAAAGGTTAAGGTCGAAGCGCGTAAGGGGGGAGTTTCGGGAATGGGAATGTTCTATCCCGGAAATGGCAAGCGAAAACAAGCCGCTGGTCCGGCCCGTTCCTTAATACCCCTTTTGCGAAGCTGTGATTGCTGTATTGAAGTGGCTGTCAGAAGTCGAAAACCAACTTATGGAACATAAGAAATAACCTGGAGGTCAGGATGATTCAATCCAACATGGTCACCGTCGTGTGTAAGTAGAGGTATTCTGAAGCGAACTGCGCACGCAGCGATCCAGGCATCACCTGCTTCGAGCCGTCTTCCTATTCTTCTACAGTGCGTGCTCACTTGAGCCCACGTCTTTGCCAGTTCGGGGTCGTAAGGAATGATAAGGAATCTCTGAATGAATCTCTCGAGCCCTTCGCGCCTTTTTGAGCCCCAGTTGTTTTCTTCAGCCCAAGACCATAATTCGGCCACGGTCTGAAAGCTTATAGCAAGGATCTTTCCTTTCATGTGAGTCTCGTATTGCATTCGCAATGGATCTTGTTTCTTTCCGGGATGAAGCAGGCTTGCGACAGTTGTGTCCAGCAGAACGGTGCTCATTGAATCTGTTCGCTTTCGCTCGGAAGGCTCCGTCGCTCTCTTCGCTCTTCAATCACGTATCGCATTAACCTGTCCGGATCATCATCTGCGGGCCACAGATCAGAAAGCTCATCAAGACCCGACACCGGAGAGACACCTTGCTCGCGGATCATCTCATCAAGGAGAGTCTCGGCCTCCACTGCGCTCACGCTTTGTTCGATATCCTGTTTGCTCATTCTCTATCCTCCAACGTAAACGATTGTGTTTACCGCGACGCGACTCGTGCTTCGACGGTTTGTTTGTACTCAGGGTACTGGGACTGCATGAACTCGATGTATTCTGGCATTCCATCGACAAGGGACTGCTGCCGAGCGCTTCGATCTATCAATGACAGCAGAATAAGCGAATTCACAAATGACTGTTCCTCAATTCCGTCGATGTATTCTGTCTCCGGGAAAACACCCGAATGAATAGTCGGCCCATATTCTTCATACAGCACTGCACCCTTTTCTTCACGGATATTATTAAGTGCATAACACAGGCCGGCGCCGAGGGCATCTGCGATTTGAATCCCGTAGTGTGCGTTAGAGTCTACTAGTTGGATTGGCCCCGATAGATTCGGAAAGAACGTGGATTCTAGTGATCTGAGTAATTTGAATTCCGAGCTTTCTCGTCCAATGAAATTATCCAGGAAATCCTTCTGTGCGGACAATGGCTTGGAATCATCGCAATAGACCTCTAATTGTTCGCCTTTTGTGGCCCAATGCGTTAGTAGGCTAAACAAGGATGTGTGCGTTGTTTCGAGAATCCAGTTGGCGGGATCGAAACCGCGGAGTTCCTCTATATGCTTTAGTATCGCTTCCTTATGCATGAATGTGAATAGCATTATTTGTTCACTGGTGCTGTCTCCGCTCGACGCACCGGAGAAGAGTTGCGGCGCGACCTGTCGGTCCTTGGTTCTCATCAACTCCTGAAACTCCAAAAGTAGGCTGCGTGCCCTTGCGTTTCCATCGCTCCACTCCTTGTGCAATGAATTTGCTATGAATTTGTGAAACCCGGCTTCATAGAAAAGTCCGCTACTGTTTGAGTACAATGGTTCAAAAATGTATTCGTGGAACTTACAGGCAAGCGTAAAAGGCTTATCAACGAAGATCAGCTTGGAATCTTCCCGACACTGGGACAATAACCAGCGAATCGCTTTTAGCCCTCTCTCGTACTTAACAAGGCGACCACCCTTTAGCTCGTTACCTTGAAGCTTATAGTCTTTTACTAATTGGTTTACTAATTCCTCGCTTCGGTGAGGCTCGATAGCAACACTCGAATAGACGAAGAATCTTTGTTTTTCATCCAGCAGATTGTTGCCGGTGAACCCGGTCTCATCACAATAGACTCTCATAGTATGCGCAGACTCCTCTCGACATTATACAACATCCGACACAAGGCTGGGCGTGCCCAATTCAGAGAAACCGTGACACGAACGACGATCTTACTCGACCACGATCTCTTGCTCGAGATCAAACAACTTGCGCGAATCGAGCCGCCTACTGTAACAGAGGTCATTCGCGAAGCTCTCAAGAGCTATCTTGAAAGCACCGCCGCAGCGCAAGCTGTCTTTCACCGGCGTCGGCAAGGGCGGCCGCGCATCGAATCGCTAGGGACTCCGAAAAGATTCCCAAGCGCAAGGTCAACAGACGAGAGGGTTGGTGATGGCAATCATCGTCGACACCGGTCCGCTCTATGCGCTCGCCGATGCCGATGATCATTATCGACATGCGGCTTAGCCAAGCGAATGGGTTTGGTGTTAAGAAAGCAAATGTCAACAAAGTCAAGCCTGACCCCTTGCTTCCGTTTCATTCCCACGGTGCGCTTGAATTTTCCATCAGCGCAATCTAACATCCCTTCGCGATGTCAGATGAAATCCGGTCGCACAAACCGCCAACCCACGAGGCACCTCCTCTCTTGCCTCTCGACAGAAATGCTCTCATCGCGATGATCCTCGGGTTGTTAACCGCTGCGGCTATTCTTCTGTGGATCTATGAGGTGAACCGCGCACTCCAACTGAGAATTCAAGCTGCGGAAGTGTGGTCCGACTATCAAGTGCGAATCGCAAAAGCCGCCATCGAAGAAGACCCTAATCTGAAAGCGCAGTATGCCGAAGAGCAAGACGTGTTGCGCCGTCACGCCTCTGAATTGAAAGACATGAGCAGCAGCGCGAAATATGCCGCGAGATTGTCCGGGTTTGCCGCTTTGTTTGTACTGCTCGGCACAGCGGCCGCGGTTGTTGCATACCTTTCCAAAACGATTTACATCGGTTACGCCGCCATTCTGTTAAGCGTCATCGGCCTCGGATTCGATATCAAAGCGCTTCTGTAACCCGCAATCGGTTATGTATGGGGAGCGTTGCGCTGGGGACATCGGCCGGCTAGACACCATGTAGGGGCGGCCCTCCGTGGCCGCCCCTGGGAGCGCAGGCATCTTGCCTGCCTCCGCGTACTCGCAGCATGTAAAAGCAGGCAGGGATGCCTGCCTCCTCCTACTCGCAGCATGGTAAAAGCAGGCAGGGATGCCTGCGCTCCCAGGGGCGGCCACAGAGGGCCGCCCCTACATGTCTTAACTTCGCCGTATGAATCGTGAACACAGGAGTCCACTGGGCACGTTTTTCCTGCCTGTAAACGCCAGAAATAACGACAGAAGAACGGCACGGCAGTTGTACTTCTAAACCTGGAGGTTGCAACCATGAACAGGTTAGCGGTGAAGCTTGTCTATCAACGGATTCCGAAGACCAAGGCGGCGGCTGTCGCCGCGCCTCTTCTAATTCTACTGTATGCCGTTTACTCTTTTGCAC
>DATNBZ010000127.1:0-14752 GCA_035607285.1 Blastocatellia bacterium
AAAACCGCAGAGGACGCCGGGGACGCAGAGGACTGCTTGCTGGCAACACGCTAATACCCCACTACCCCCGGCGGCGCCGCTTGACGCCCAGTTGTGCCAGCGAGCGGGCTAACGATGCGTTGACGGAAGCAACTTCTTCAGCGGAAATCTTCTCTCGAAGTCGGGCTGCGGCGCGTTGACGCGCTTCTTCGACCTTCGCCTCGTCGATGTTCTCCGCGACGACAGCCAGATCCGTAAGGATGGACACGCGGTCGCCGGTCACTTCTACAAGCCCCCCACCCACGGCCAGAAAAGTAGGCTGCCCGTCTTTGCGCACGATCATTTCTCCGGGGACCATTTGCGTCATTAGCCGCATGTGATTCGGAAGAATCCCTAATTGGCCCTCCACCGCCGGGAGCGTAACGATGTCCACATCTTCTGAGTAAACCGTTGCTTCCGGTGTGACGATTTGCAGCTTTAAGGTTCTTGGCATGTCTAAGCAATCCTCGGCGTCCTCGGCGTCCTCTGCGGTTTACGTGATTGTGATTTGGAGAGAATCAACCGCAGAGGACGCCGAGGACGCAGGGATCAGCGGTGAATTCTCATTCCTCTTTAGTCCCACAAACAACCACACTTTCCTTATCCTTGTCTGACTTCCTCAATGCCGCCCTTCATATAAAAGTCGCCTTCGGCAACATCGTCGTGCTTGCCGTCCAGTATCTCCTTGAAGGCGCGAACGGTGTCAGCTACCGGCACCTGTTTGCCCTCGCGGCCGGTGAAGACTTGAGCCACGCTAAACGGCTGGCTCAGAAAGCGCTGGATCTTGCGCGCCCTCTGCACCGTCAGCTTGTCCTCGGGCGAAAGTTCATCCATGCCTAGAATGGCGATGATATCCTGCAGATCTTTGTATCGCTGAAGTACTCTCTGTACATTACGCGCAACGTCGTAGTGCTCCTTGCCTACGATTTCGGGCGCGAGCGCGCGCGAGGTTGATGCAAGCGGATCCACCGCCGGATAGATCCCCAGTTCCGCAATCGAACGTTCAAGGACGATCGTCGCGTCGAGGTGCGCGAACGTTGTGGCGGGCGCGGGATCAGTCAAATCGTCCGCAGGCACATACACCGCCTGGAAGGAAGTTATCGATCCCTTTTTGGTGGACGTAATGCGTTCCTGCAAGGCGCCCATTTCAGCGGCGAGCGTCGGCTGGTATCCGACGGCGCTTGCGGTGCGGCCGAGCAGGGACGACACCTCGGAGCCGGCCTGAGAGAACCGGAAAATGTTATCGATGAACAGAAGCACGTCCTGATTCTTCTCGTCGCGAAAATATTCAGTGATCGCGAGACCGGCCAGAGCCACCCGCAGACGCGCGCCCGGCGGTTCGTTCATCTGGCCGTACACCAAAGCGATTTTGGATGCACTCAGGTTCTCCTGGTTGATGACGCCCGCCTCGGACATTTCATTGTAGAGATCGTTTCCTTCGCGCGTGCGCTCCCCGACGCCCGCAAAGACTGATACTCCGCCGTGAAGCTTGGCAATATTATTGATCAATTCCATGATGACGACGGTCTTGCCAACGCCCGCGCCGCCGAAAGCGCCCACTTTGCCGCCCTTCAAAAACGGGCAGATCAAGTCAATGACTTTGATCCCGGTGGCGAGCACCTGCGGAGAAGTCGATTGATCCACCAGCGGCGGCGGCATGCGATGGATCGGGTAGTATTTATCTGCTTGAACCGGTCCGCGCTCGTCCACCGGGTTCCCGGTTACATCAAGCACGCGGCCCATGACTCCTTCGCCAACAGGCACGCTTATTGGATTGCCGCTGTCGGTCACCTCGAAGCCGCGCTTCAGACCTTCGGTGCCCGACATTGAGATTGTGCGGACCCACTTGTCGCCAAGATGCTGCTGCACCTCGAGCGTCAGTCTCATCGGCTCCTCCTTGACTTTGTATTCAACCGACAACGCGTTATATATCCCCGGCAATGAGTCCGGGAATTCCACGTCTACAACCGGACCGACGACTTGAACGATTTTACCTTTACTCATACTCAGACCTGCTTTCGGTTTGTCCGCCTGGAAGCTTATTTCAACCGGCCTGTCCTCCGGCAATCTCAAGCAACTCTTTCGTTATGTTTCCCTGGCGCAGCTTGTTGTACTCGAGCGTCAAATCCTTGATCAACTCATCGGCATTGTCCGTGGCGTTCTTCATCGACACCATGCGCGCGCTTTGCTCGCTGGCCTTTGAATTGAGCAACACCTGATAGATGTAGATGTTGAGGTAATGCGAGAGGAGAAAGCCCAGAAGGTGCTCAGGGCTGGGCTCGAACTTGAATTCCCTTTTGTCAGAAGCAAGCTCGTCCGATCCCACACCCGGTACCTTTATTCCCTTGATCTCGCCGACCGGAAGAAACTCATATGAGACTGGCTCCTGGGTAAGCGTGTTGACGAAACGGGTGGCCACGACTCGGACTTCGTCCACTTCTTTTTTCAAGAAGAGGTCGCGAGCCATCGAGGCAATCGCCCGAGCCTCCTCGATTCGCGGCGAGTCTGCGTAAGCGAATTCGGCAACGAGCTGCCGGCGAGTGGCCGCAACAAACTGCGCGGCTTTTTTGCCGGCGGTGATGAACAGCGTGGACTGCGGGTCATACTGCGCGGCCAGCCGAAACAGGTTACTGTTGAGCGCTCCACATAAGCCCTTGTCGGCGCCGACCAGGATGATCGCGCGCTTGCGGACCTCACGCACTTCGAGCAGCGGATGAGTAAACTCTCCCATTCGTGTCGTCGCCTCGCGTTGGATGCGATACAACAGTTGGACAAAAGGTCGTCCTCGAAGGGCGGCCTCCTGGGCCTTGCGCATCTTGGAGGCAGCGACCATCTGCATCGCTTTGGTTATCTGCGCCGTGCTGCCGACTGATCGAATGCGCCGGCGAATGTCGCGTGTGCTATGCATGAGCGTTCATCTCCAGGTCTTCTTGAAAGCATCGGCGGCGGCTCTCAACTCTCCCGTCAACGCGTCGCTGAGCGCCTTTTCCTGGGCGATCTTGCCGAGCAACTCAGCCTTGTGCAAAGTCAGAAAGTCCGCCAGCCTGGCCTGGAACTCTTTGATCCGTTCCACCGGCACATCGTCCACATAACCGTTCTGGACCGACCAGAGAACCGCCACCTGGATCTCGACCGGGATCGGGCTGTACTGCGGCTGCTTGAAGATTTCCATAATCCGCTTGCCGCGATCGATCTGCGCTTGTGTCCTTGCATCGAGCTCCGAGCCGAACTGCGCGAAGGCTGCGAGTTCGCGAAACTGGGCCAGATCGCCCTTGAGTTGTCCGGCGACTTGCTTCATCGCTTTCATCTGCGCCGCTGAACCGACGCGGGAAACCGACAGGCCCACCGAAATCGCCGGGCGAACACCCTGGTAGAACAAATCGGTCTCCAGATAGATCTGCCCATCCGTGATCGAGATGACATTTGTCGGAATGTAAGCGGAAACATCACCCGCCTGCGTTTCGATGATGGGCAGCGCGGTAAGCGAACCGTTGCCATACTTTTCTCCAACGCGCGCCGCGCGTTCGAGCAATCGACTATGAAGGTAGAACACGTCGCCCGGATAAGCTTCGCGACCGGACGGGCGCTTCAGCACCAGGCACACCTGGCGATAAGCGACGGCATGTTTCGACAGATCGTCAAAAATAATCAACGCGTCCATGCCGTTGTCCATGAACCACTCGCCCATGGCAGCCCCGGCGAATGGCGCAAGGTACTGGTTGGTGGCCGAATCGGAAGCGGGTGAATCGACGATGATTGTATAGGGCATCGCCCCGGCTTCTTCGAGCACGCCTATGATCCTTGCGACGCTCGATTGCTTTTGAGCAATCGCGACATAGATGCAGTAGAGCGGGCGGTAGTCCTTATCGCCGGCGTCCTCGGCGGCCTTGTTAAGACGAGCCTGGTTGATGATGGTGTCAATACAAATGGTCGTCTTGCCGGTCGAGCGATCGCCGATAATCAGTTCACGCTGGCCGCGGCCAATCGGAATCATCGCGTCAATCGCCATGATGCCGGTTTGCAGCGGCTGTCTTACCGGAGTTCGCCTGATGATACCGGGAGCGAGATTCTCAACCGGATAAGCGACGTCGCTTTTCACAGGCCCCTTGCCATCCAACGGTTCCCCCAGCGTATTGACAACACGTCCGAGCAGACCCTTGCCGACGGGAACCTGCAATAGATTCCCCGTGGCGCGAACCTCGCCACCCTCCCGGAGCGACGTGTAGTCGCCCAGGATGACCACTCCGACTTCGGTCTCATCGAGGTTCAGCGCGAGGCCGGTAATGCCGTTACCGAAATCGATCATCTCGTTGAGCATCGCGTCGCTGAGGCCTTCAATTCGCGCGACGCCGTCACCAATCTCGCGTATGCTACCGACATTCTGTTTTGCTCGGACAGCCCTGGCCCCGGTGATTTGCGTTTCAATTTGCGTCAATAGATCAGTCATCGATCTTCTCCTGCTTGCCGCTGGCTCTGCGTCCTCGGCGTCCTCTGCGGTTTTTTCTTGCTCAGTGCTGGGAATAAACCGCAGAGGACGCCGGGGACGCAGAGTTAGTGCTTCGGCAGCAACACACACTGGTGCACCACTTCTCAAAAGCGCCTCTCCAGTTCCGCAAGCCTCGCTTTGACGCTGCTGTCATAAACATCACTGGCCACTCTGATCCGCATTCCGCCGATCAGCGCAGGGTTCAGTGAGAACGAGCTGTTCATCCTCGGTCCGTACACTCGTTCCACACCCGCGAGGACGTCGGCTTGCAAATCAGCGGGCAAGGACGTGGCGCTCTCGACGGCCGCTGTATGCTCGGCGACGTCGAGCTTCACCAATCGCAGGAAGCGTGACAGAACGGCTTGGCCACCGCGGCGCCCGGACTCCAGGACTCCCCGCACCACCTGCCGAACGCGCAGCTCATCCAGGAATCCGTCGACGAGGCACAGCCGAAAAAGCTGCCTCGCTTCACGCCTGATTTGTTTGGTCGTTTTCATCACGTTAATCCTCGGATCGGCTCCATCGCTATGCGTGCAACTCCCTGGCGGTTTCCTCCGCAAGACGCCGTTGGTCTTCCGATGTGAGAACCTTGCCGGTGATCGCAGCAGTCGTCTGCACAACCAGGTGGCCGACCTCCTGCTTTAGCTCGGCCAGCATGCGCGCGTGATCCTGCATTGTGGACTCGCGCGCGTTTACAACAATCTTCTCGGCTGCAGCGATGGCCTTCCGGGTTTCCTGCTCCTGCAGGCGAGCCGCCACACCGCGAGCCTCTTCTATGAACTCGTTCGCCTCTGCGTTTGCCTGCGTCATCACTTCCTGGCGCTGGGCTTCGGTTCGCGCCAACTCCGCTTTTATTCGCTCGGAGTTGGCCAGACCCTGCGCGATGAGTTCACGCCGCTTGACCAGAATTCCAAGGATGGGTCGATACGCAAATCGATAGAGTAAAAGGCAGACGATTGCGAAACTAATGATCTGTGCAATCAGATGAGTCCAGTCGACCCCAAATGTTCTGGCAATCTGTTCGACCTGCCCGCCACTCTCCGCCTCTGCAAGAAAGACAAGTGCATTCATAATTCACACCCCAAAGTTGGAGCGTCGCGCCGGAAGGCCGCGTGCCCCGTCTGCCCTACTTGGCCAGGAACAGGGCATAGAACACGATCGCTTCGGCGAAGGCGATGGCCAGGATAGACTGGACCATTACCTTTGCGGACGCTTCGGGATTACGCCCGACCGCGTCACAAGCCTTCCATCCGATCATGCCTACTGCGATAGCGGCCCCAAGCGCCGCCAAACCTATATGTAAGCTTCCGTTCATTTGTTTATCGCTCCTTTTCCGGCGAACTCCGACTTCGGGAGTGAGGCCGAAAGTCCGTGTCACTCCAATCGCGCATTTGCCGGCGCTTCTTCCTCGTGCTGGCAAATCAGCAGGGTGAAGACAGCCGTCAACAACATGAAAACCATCGCCTGGATCAGACCTACGAGCAATTCCAGGAAGTAAAACGGAATCGGTAACAGCCAGCCAAAACCGGGGACCATAGTAGCCATGGTCTCCAACATGTTTTCGCCGGCGAAAATGTTTCCGTACAGCCGAAAGCTCAACGAGACCGGCCGGAACAGAATCGAAATGATCTCAAGACACCCGGCAGCGAAGAACACCACTGCGAGCAGTATCTTCATCGCTCCGGTGCTCTCGCCTTTCGCGGAAAACAGCTCCTTTAGAAATCCAAGCGGACCAACTTCTCGAAGCGCCCACACGATCCAGCAGGCGAAGAAGATCAGCGCCATGGCCAGCGTCATATTGACGTCGGCATTAGCCCCGCGGAACAACGGCTGATCGATCTTGAAACCATGTCTCGTCCCGTGTCCCCATCCCACCGTGCCTACACCGGGAATCAGGCCCACCCAATTGGCGGTGAGAATAAAAATGAAAATGCTCGCGAAGAACCAAAACGTCCGATCCGCAAGGCGCCGGCCAAGAATCCCCTGGAGAAAAACGTAGAGGCTCTCGACAAGCCACTCCAGAAAGTTCTGTGCGCCACTGGGAACCTGCTTCATCCGCCGCGTAGCGACGCGAGCAAACAAGATCAGGCCGAGAGCGACGATCCACGTGACTACCATGGAGTTGGTGATGGGTAAGCCAAAGACACGCGTTATGTCGATGGCTTTTTGAGACAAGCCGTGTTCTTCCCGCGCCGGACCTGGCGGCGCGACTTGCTCGGCCGCCGCGGCCGATGTGGGTGAAGCAGTGTCGGCTCTCGCTTCCCTCACCCACACCAGCGTCACGCTGAGACCCAGAAACAGGGCAATGATGATCGCCCGAGAACCCGCATACCGTGGCGTATTTCGGAATTCGGTAGGCATCCGGTTCTCTCCTGCCAGGCGAAACTTACTCTGACGACAAGTAGCGCTATCAAAAATTGTAGGCGTGTATATGTGGCTACTCATACTGTCAAGACTCACAGTGTCGGCGTAAAAAAACACTAAGTCGACGCGGCCGCGCGCCCCACTTTCTGCTGCCGTTCAAAGTCGTCGACCACCTGGGCAACTGTTCCTAACCGGTCGATGCCCCCAAGCCGCTCATCGAGTCCTTCTGCCCGTAGTCGATCCCTCACCGAAGCGCGCGCTTCAACCACGCGCATCCCAATCCCCGACGCGGTTAACTCATCTGCCAATCCGCGAATGGTGTCTGCGCTTTGCAAATCGACGCGCGGTGAAGCCGAGAGGTCAATCACGACAAGCTTCGGTTTCACGGTCTCACTATGAACGCGGTTAAGAACCGACTGACGTACGTACTCAGCATTGAAGTAGAGCAGGCTCGCTTCGATACGGAAGATCAGCAGGCCGAGGATGGCTCGGTTGTCGGGGTTTCGTTCGAGATCAGAGAATCGATTGGTGCCGGGAATTTGCCCGAGCAATGCGACGTGCGGTTGCGATCCGCGTCGCAACAGTTGAACCAGCGAAATAACCGCGCCGATCAGCACACCGCGCAGCAACCCCGATCCAAGCACGCCAAGCAGAGCCGCCATTGCGACGATGAACTCAGTGCGGTCGGCTCGCCACAGATGGCGCAACTCGGAGACTTTGAACAAACCGGCTACCGCCACCAACACGATTGCTGCGAGCACGGGCTGCGGCAGGTTGCGTAACGAACCCGAAAGAAAGACGCTCACCAACAGAATCACACCCGCAGCGATAAGGCTCGAGACCGGAGTGCGAGCGCCGCCGCTTTCATTGACCAGCGATTGCGACATACCGCCGCTGACTGGAAAGCCCTGCCCAAGCGACGCCGCGAGGTTGCTTGCTGCCAGCCCAAGAAACTCCTGGTTGCTCTCAAACCGCCCGCCGTGTTTCGCGGCAAACATTCTCCCGATCGCCGCGGTCTCGACTGCTCCAAGCATGAAGCATGCGATTGCCAACGGGAGTAGATCGTTGAGGTCACTCCAATGGATCGCGGGGAGACCGAGAGGAGGCAATCCTTGCGGTACTTCTCCGAGCAACTTCACACCGCGGGCATCGAGGGCGATCAGGGACCCGATCGCGATCCCTCCGACAACGACGAATAGTCCTACTGGCCTGTTCTTCAAAAGAACTTTGCCGAGCACGAGCACAGCCAGAGCTGCTGCGCCGATGGTAAGCGCTGCTACATTCGTTTCGTTGAGATGCGCGAAGAAGTGGCCGCTGCGTTCCCAGAAGCTGCCTTCGCCGCCCTTGAAACCGAAGAGCTTTGGCAGTTGCGTGCCGGCGAGGTAGAGAGCAACGCCTGCCTTGAATCCAACCAGCACAGTTTCCGAGATGAAGTTGACGATCGCGCCTGCCTTGACGAGCCACGCAACAAACGCGATCAGCGCAACCAACAACGCAGTGCCTGCTGCGAGTGCGGCGAATCGCTTTGGATCGCCGCCTGCAATACCACCGAGAGACGAGCCGACCAGCAGAGAGATTGCCGATGTAACAGTGATCGCCGTATGGCGCGAGCTGCAGAATAGCCAGAAGACCAGCCCTGAAAAAAGACAAGCGTAGATTCCTGCCTGGGCGGGCAGGCCGGCAAGCGAGGCGTCGCCGATGCCCGCCGGCAAGAGGTAAGCCGCGAGCGTGAGGCCGGCGAGAAGATCTGGCCGGAGCCAACCGCGTTCATATGACCGCAGCAAACCAACGCCCGGCGCAAAGCGTGAAAGCTTGTCCGGGAACGATGTTGAGCTGGCGAGATTAGCTTTGGTCATTTTGAAACGCTATGTTGATTCGGTAGTGGTCAGTTTGAATGTCCAGTTCAGAGTTCAAGCTTTAGCTTGCCGTTTGCAACGATAACGCTCGAGAGCAAGCTAAAGCTTGAACTCTGAACTTCAAACTGACCCATTAACATTGATTCCGCTTAATCGATGTTGCCGCCCATCAACGCCTGTCTCGCCGCGTCGAGTTCTTCGAGCTTCTGCTTGCCGACTTTTGGGTACGCCAGGTCGAGAGAGTCCAACGCCTCGATCACCGCTGCCGCGACGACCAGCCGCGTGAACCACTTGTTGTCGGCAGGCACGACGTACCACGGCGCGTATTCGGTCGCGGTGTGGCGGATCGTGTCCTCGTAGGCTTCCATGTAGTCTTTCCAGTGTTTTCGCTCTGACGCATCGTTGGCCGAGAATTTCCAGTTCTTGTCGGGATTGTCGAGCCTTTCGAGGAAACGCCGTTTCTGTTCGCCTTTCGACAGATGTAGAAAGAACTTGCGCACTATCGTGCCGTTGCGCGCGAGGTAGTGCTCGAAGTTTCGAATGTCTTTGAAACGGTTCTTCCATATGTCTTCGTTGACGACTTCCTCGGGCAGCTTTTGTTTTGCGAGGAACTCGGGATGTACGCGCACCACCAATGACTCCTCATAGTAACTTCGGTTGAAGATGCCGATGCGTCCGCGTTCTGGAAGGCATCTCACACAACGCCACATATAATCGTGGTCGAGGTCTTCGCTGGACGGCCCCTTGAATGAAAAGACCTGGCACCCCTGCGGATTGATGCCGGACATCACATGCTTGATCGCGCCGTCTTTTCCAGCGGCGTCCATCGCCTGAAAGATGAGCAGCAAAGACCACCGGTTCTTCGCATAGAGCATGTCCTGCAATTCGGTAAGCACCTCAACGCCGGTGCCCAATGCCTCTTTGGCTCGCGGCTTGTCTTCTGAATTCAGGTGCAGCGTGTCGCTCGGGTCTACGTCCTTGAGACGGAAGCGGCTGCCATCGGTGATGCAGAAGGGCTCCGCAAATTGCTTTGCTCGCTTTATTAGTTCTTTGCTTTTCATTGGTATTTATCCTTACTGTTGCCAGCCTCCACCAAGCGCCTTGTAGAATTGCACGACGGTGAGCAGCTCATCGCGGCGCGAATGCGCAAGATTCAACTCGGCGTCGAACAAATTCCTGTCGGCGTCGAGCGCTTCAAGCAGGTTCGACACTCCGCCGGTGTAGCGCATGTAAGCCAGCCGAGAGCGGTCCTGAAGAGTCGCCACCAGCAACTCGCGCTGAGTGCGGACCTCCTTCACTTTGCGATACGCGATCAGCGAGTCCGACACTTCACGGAAAGCGTTCTGTATCGTCCGCTCGTAGTTGATCAGAAAGACTTCTCGCTGTGCCTGCGTGAAACGCACATTCGATTTGATTCGCCCCGCGGTGAAGATCGGTTGCGTTACCTGCGGAACAAAACCCCAAACGCTTCTCGAGTTGGTGAACAGACTCGATAGCTGATTGCTTTCGAAACCAAGAAAACCCGTCAGCGTGATGCGTGGAAAGTAAGCCGCCTTTGCTACGCCGATGAGCGCGTTTGCGGAGACCAGATTCTGTTCGGCGGCTCGAATGTCAGGACGGCGATCCATCAAGTCCGAAGGTAATCCTGCCGGGACCGCCGGAGGCATTTGTTGCTCGGTGAGTCCGCGGCCTCGCGAGACCCCGTCAGGATTCTTGCCAAGCAGATAACTTAGAAAGTTCTCCTGCTGTTCGATCGACTGCTCGGTCGCGGGTATGACCTCCGCGGCGCTGTAGACAAGCTGTTCGGCCTGCCGAACATCGAGCATGTTGGACACGCCGCGATCTGCTCTCAGCTTGATGATTCGCAGCGAGTCCTGACGCGACGCAAGAGTGCGCTTTGCGATTTCGAGCTCGAAATCCAGCTCGCGCAAATTGAAATACGAGGTCGCGACATCGCTTATGAGAGTGGTGATCACTGCCTTGCGTACTTCTTCGCTTGCGAGCAGATCGGCCCTCGCCGCTTCAGTTGCTCTTCGCAGCCTTCCCCAGATGTCGACTTCAAAAGTGAGCAGGTTCAAGAGGACGCTTCCGAAGGTCCGGTCTCTCTTCACTGGCTCAGGCAACGTAAAGGACCCGTTCCTCGAACTGCGGTCGGTCGTAACATCCGCGCTCGCGCCGATCGTTGGAAACTGATCCGACCGGGTTATTCCGTAGTTGGCTCGCGCTTCATCGACGCGAGCTACCGCCTCGCGCAAGTCGTAGTTGCTGACAAGTGCCTGGCGAATCAGTTCCTGGAGCTTTTCGTCGTTGAATACGTCGAACCATTTTGTGTCGGCCAGCGTGTGAGGATCGGGCTGCGCCGCCGGATCGGCAACGCCGCGATAGACCATCGGCGACTGAACTTTCGGCCGCTGGTATTTTGGTCCTACGGTGCAGGCGGTCAACAGACTGGTAATCATCAATACAACTATCGACAGCCGATTCATTTCGCACCTCCTGCCGCGTGCACAGTTGCACCTTTGACCACACCGGCTATCTCAACCAGTGGAGGAACCGGCGCTTCCATGCCTTTTTTCTTGCGTCTGCCGAGGCCTTCAATAAAGGTGTAGTTGCCCGGGATGATGAACACGCCCAGGAAGGTTGCGATGAGCATGCCCCAGAAGACTCCGGTGCCCATCACGTTTTGCGCGCCCGCTCCCGCGCCGCTGGCGCGCATCAACGGCACGACGCCGAGAATGAACGCGAACGCGGTCATCAGGATCGGACGGAAGCGGAGCCGGGCAGAGGTCAACGCAGCATCTTCGAGTGTGAGGCCCTCTTCGTGTTTCGCCTTCGCGAACTCGACGATCAGGATTGCGTTCTTGGCAGCCAGGCCTATCAACATAACAAGACCGACCTGCACGTAAACGTTGTTGTCGTAACCCGCAAGCCACACGCCGAAGAACGCGCCAAGCGCGACCAGCGGCGAACCAAGCAGCACCGCCCACGGCAGCCGCCAGCTCTCATACATCGCCGCCAGCAACAGGAACACACAGACGATTGCGAGTATGAAAGTCGGCGCGGCGGGCGGCGCAATCTTTTCCTGAAAGGACAACTGCGAGTATGAGAAGCCCATCTCTTTGGGCATCGTTTCGGCGAACACCTGCTCGAGGGCGGCAAGCGCCTGGCCGGATGTGTAGCCGGCTGCGGGCGCGCCCTGCAGCTCAACCGAGCGCTGCAAGTTGAATCGCGTCGTGAGCTCAGTGCCGGCGTTGTCCTTGACGGTGAGCAGCGTCGAAAGCGGGATCATCGAGTTGGTCGTTTTCGACCGGACATAAATGTTGCCGATGTCTTCAGACTTAAGACGGTTCGCTGCTTCGGCCTGAACGTAGACGCGATACAGCCTGCCAAAACGATTGAAGTCGTTGACGAAGGCGCCGCCCATCGCCGCCGACATCGTCTGAAAGACCTGGTCTACCGGCACACCCAGCGTGCGCGCCTTCTCGCGATCGAGATCGACTTTGACCTGGGGGTAGTTCGGATCGAAGGAGGTGAAGAGGTTACCAAGCTCGGGACGTTGCCGCCCCGCTGCGATGAACGCCCGAGCCTGGTCACCGAGCTGCGCGACTGTCATCGCGCCGCTTCGGTCCTGAATGAGGAAGTTGAATCCTGACGCCGCGCCAAAGCCGGCGAGCGTCGGAATGTTGAAAGGAAAGATCACTCCCTCAGGAATCGCCGCGAACTCCTGCTGCAGCTTTGCCATGATTCCCTTGACCTTCACGTCCGCGGTCTTGCGTTCCTCCCACGGATGAAGCCGCGCGAACAGCGAGCCATAGTTCGACTGGTAGGTGTTTGTCAGCGCCCCGTAACCGCCGATGGTCTGAAAGGAATCGACTCCCTCAGTCTTCGCCAGAATTTCTTCGACTCTTTTCAGCACGGCGCTCGTGCGAGCAAGCGAGGCCCCGGGCGGGAGTTGAACGTTGACGCCGAGCAGGCCCTGATCTTCGTCTGGAATGAATCCGGCCGGGATGAGCCGGTTGAAGAACCCGGCCCCTACTATGACGATCGCTACGAGCGCGATCGTGAGGATTCCGCGGCGAACGAGCAAGCGCGACGTGTTCACATAGCCGTTCGTCGTAACCTCGAATACTTTATTGAAACCTCGGAAGAACACGCCAAGCGGTCCGCGCGTGGGCTTCGGCGCTTTGAGCATCATCGCGCAAAGCGCGGGCGTCAGCGTTAGCGCGTTGAACGCCGAAAGCAGCACCGATATCGCAATCGTCAGCGCGAACTGTTTGTACATGCTTCCTACCAGCCCGCCAAGCAGCGCAACCGGAACGAATACCGCGGAGAGAATTAACGCGATCCCGATGACCGGCGCGGAAACCTCCTTCATTGCCTGGAGCGTCGCTTCCTTCGGCGTCATTCCATGCTCGAGGTGATGAATGACCGCTTCGACTACGACGATGGCGTCATCGACAACAATTCCAATGGCCAGCACGAGGCCGAACATCGAAAGCGTATTCAGCGAGAACCCAAGCATCGGAAAGAAGATGAACGTTCCGATCAGCGAGACAGGGATGGTGATCATCGGAATGATCGTCGCCCTGATGTTCTGTAAGAAGATAAAGACAACCAGCGTCACAAGGATCAATGCTTCGACAAAGGTCTTCAGGATTTCGTGGATCGAGGCCTCGACGGCCGGCGTCGTGTCATACACGATCTTGTAATCCATATCAGGCGGAAAGATCGTCTTGGCGTGCGTCATCGTTTCGTAGATGGTTTCCGCCGCTTTGAGCTGGTTTGCGCCGGGCAGCAGATAGACCGCCATCGCGCCGCCCGGTTTGCCGTTAAGCCGGCCGAATGAGTTGTAATCCTGCGAGCCGAGTTCGGCTCGCCCGACATCTTTAATCCGAACGACAGCGCCGGTAGCGGTCTGCCTGATGATCACGTTCTCGAACTCTTCAGTAGTGATGAGGCGGCCCGGAACGCTAAGTGTTTGAGTGAACTCCTGGTCCTGCGGCGTCGGCGCCGCGCCTACCTTGCCGGCGGGCGCCTGCAGGTTCTGCTCTTTGATGGCGGAGATCACATCGGAAGGGGTCAAGCCCAGCTTTGCAAGCCGGTCGGGGCGTATCCAAATTCGCATTCCGTAATCGGTCCCGCCAAACAGATCTACTTGTGCGACCCCTGGAATTCGCAGGAGTTGATCGCGCAGGTTGATGCCGCAGTAGTTGATCAGGAAATTGGCGTCGTAAGCATCCTTCGGCGAGTAAAGAGAGATCAACATCAGAATGCTGGGGCTTTGTTTCTTGACGGTGACGCCCTGCTGGTTGACTTCGGCCGGAAGCCGCGCGGCCGCAGTCGAGACGCGATTCTGGGTCAGGACGTTGGCGGTGTCCTGATCGGTTCCGACTTCAAAGTTGACGTCCAGCAGCATGCGGCCGTCGCTGGTATTGGACGACTTCATGTAGATCATCCGGTCGACGCCGTTGACCTCCTGCTCGACGGGTGTCGCGACCGACTGCTCCACTGCTTCGGCCGACGCTCCGGGATATGTAGCAGTCACACGGATGTTTGGCGGGGCGAGAAACGGATACTGCTCGACCGACAAACCCTTGATGACGACGATGCCGAACATTACGGTGATTATTGAAATCACTATGGCGACGATCGGCCGCCGGATGAAGAAGGTTGACATGGCTTAGCTCCCTTCGGTCTTTTGAGCAGTGTCACCGGCCGCGGGAGTGGTAGCCGGAGTGACCTCGCTGCCGGGGCGGACCTTCTGCATGCCTTCGACGATCACGCGCTCGCCGGCGTGGAGACCTTCGAGAACGATCAGGTACTTGTCCGACTTGTCGCCGACTGTAATGGTCCGCACCGAAGCTTTATTCTCCGCGTCGACTACGAGAACAGTCTTCGCGCCCTGAAGCTCCTGAATCGCGCGTGCCGGCACCAGGATCGCGTTCTCTTTTTCGGCAACCGCAACGCGCACGCGGGCGAATTGGCCAGGCCGGAGATAGTTGTTGGGATTCGGAAAACCGGCCCGGAC
>DATNBZ010000161.1:0-29377 GCA_035607285.1 Blastocatellia bacterium
GCTCACATTCGCGTTTCTCCTCTGCGTCCTCGGCGTCCTCTGCGGTTGATTCCGAGCCACTGAGCAGGAAAAACCGCGGAGGACGCAGGGGACGCAGAGGACTGGTTGCTGGCAACACGCTAATACCCCACTACCGATTCCGGTTTGCTATTGACACCCCCCATCGCGATTTATAGAATGCGTCCGCATCCTTAGTGTTGCGCAATCATCAGAAGTAATCCTCACAGAGTTAGAAGTTGCAGATGGTAGATTGGATGTGCCACCAGAACCATCTTTGGCAGTGTGCCCGTGCGCTCGGGTGCGGCCTGATGTGCAACTGAGATCGAAGCAATCCGGTTAAGGCCACCACCCGAATCGACTAACTCACCAACGCTCACCCTGACGTCTCCCTTGTCAGGCGCAGAGGAAATGGAGGCGAAATGTTTCATCGGAGGTACAGGCGCAACTTTAGGAAGAGTCTGGTGCTTGCAATCACGCTGATGATGTTGTGCAGCAGCGTGGTCAGCGCACAGTCCACCACCAGCTTATCGGGAACGGTAACCGACCCGCAGGGTAAGGTCCTTTCGGGAGCAACCGTTACAATCACCAACACCGCGAATGGCGTTAGCCGTGAAGCGAAGACGAGCGACGACGGCGCCTACGTTTTCACTCAGCTTCCCCCCGGCACCTACAAAGTTCGGGTGGAGGCCGCCGGCTTCAAGATTCACATTCAAGAAAACGTGCAGTTGCTGGTAGCAACTCCGCAAAGCATTAACACCCAGCTCGAGGTTGGGAACGTCAGCGAGACCGTTACCGTCACCGGCGGCGAAGTACACATCAACACCAGTGACGCGACGATCGGAAACACGTTCACCCAGACTCAGATCGGACAACTGCCGCTCGAGGGCAGAAACGTCGCCGGTCTGCTGAGCCTGCAGCCGGGAGTGACCTTCATCGGCAATGTCAATCAGGACGGCGGCACTACCGACTACAGAAACGGATCCGTAAACGGCGGAAAGTCTGACCAGGCGAATGTCACTCTGGATGGCGTTGACGTCAACGATCAGCAGGGTGGCCAGGCTTTCAATAGCGTGCTGCGCGTTACGCTTGATTCAGTCCAGGAATTTCGGGTCGTGACAACCAACCCCAACGCCGACCAGGGACGGTCGAGCGGCGCCCAGATCGGCCTGGTGACCAAGAGCGGCAGCAACATCTGGCACGGGTCGGCCTACGAATATCATCGCAACACGATATTCGCTGCAAACGACTTCTTCAACAATCAAGCCGGCCGCTACACGGCTAATGACTTCGCCGTAAAAAACCACCTCGCCAACGTCGGAGACCAACGGGTCCCGAGGCCCAAGCTCATACGCAACGTATTTGGCGCATCGTTTGGCGGGCCGATAATCAAAGACCGGTTGTTCTTCTTCGTGAATTACGAGGGACGCCGCGACGCGCGAGAAGAGTCGGTCGTAAGAGTCGTGCCCGGACTGGATTTGAGAAAAGGAACAGTTACATTCCTTCAATTCACAGACAGCACCAGGACGGCGACCAAGATCTCCAAGCTCGACGCTGCGGGGGTGAAGGCGCTCGAACCGGCCCATATCGGCCCGAGCCTTGCCGTGCTCTCGGTGTTCAATCAGTATCCGGAACCAAACGACAACACGGTTGGCGACGGATTGAACACTGCGGGGTTCAGGTTCAACTCGCCCATCCATCTGAAGTGGAACACCTATCTGGCGCGGTTCGACTACAACCTGACCGCGGACGGCAAACACACTTTGTTCTGGCGCGGTAACCTGCAGAATGACAAAGACAATTCAAGTCAGCAATTTCCCGGGCAGTCCGCGCGATTCACCAATCTGGGGACCAACAAGGGGTTCGCGGCGGGCTACAGCGCGACGCTGACGCAAAACCTTGTAAACGTATTTCACGCGGGCTTCACCCGATTGGTGCTTGAACAGGCCGGCTCGTCACCGCTGTCCAACTCTCCCCTCGTCAGCTTCAGGACCTTCGACGATTTGATACCGGCAGTGCGGAGCCTGACGCGATTCACACCGGTTTGGAACGTTGTCGATGACCTCGCCTGGATCAAGGGGACTCATTCGATGCAGTTCGGAACCAACGTCCGCTGGATCAGAAACGAGCGCGTGAATCTCGCGACTTCGTTTAGCAGCGCGTTGGTCAACAAGGCGTGGCTCCAATCGAATGCTCCCATTCGCCCGCCCCTGCTGGCTGACACAAACACCGATCACGCTATGGCGGCGCTGCTGGGTCTTGTTACGCAAGTCACCGCTCGCTACAACCTCGGCATAGACGGAGGCAAGTTGACTACGTTGCCTCAAGGGGCGCCCATCAAGAGACGGTATGGCGCCGACGAGTACGAGTGGTATGGCCAGGACAGTTGGCGCATGAAGTCGAATTTCACTCTGACCTACGGTCTTCGCTATGGTCTCTATTCTCCGCCGTGGGAAACCAACGGATTGCAGGTGGCGCCGAATGTTCCGCTGGGAAATTGGTTTGACGTTCGTGGCGCTCAAATGGAGAAGGGTGTGCCGGACAACCAGTCTGCGCCGCTTGTCTCGTTTGTGCTGGCCGGGCCCAAGAACGGCAGGCCGGGTTTCTATGGCTGGGATAAGAACAACTTCGCGCCGCGGCTCGCGTTCGCCTACTCACCGGCGTTCACTACCGGGTTCTTGAGCAAGCTCACCGGCGGCCCGGGCAAGACGGCAATTCGTGGCGGGTACAGCGTGGTGTTCGACCGCATCGGCGGCGCGATCGCGGTCAACGCGGATTCGGGCACGCTGGGCTTCGGACTCTCGACTTCGGTGACGAATCCCGCCGGCACTCTGACCGCGCTAACCACGCCCCGATTCACGGGCCTCACCAATCTGCCATCAAGCCTGTTGCTTCCGGCCGCTGGCTTCGGCAGTTTCCCGGCAACGTTTCCATCGGGAACCGCCGCCGGTGGATTCGCAATCACCGCCGGCATCGACGATGGACTCGTGACGCCATACTCGCAGACGATCACCTTCTCGATCTCTAGAGATCTGCCAGCCAACATGGTCCTCGAAGCGGCGTACGTTGGCCGCCTCGGCAGGAAGATTCTCGTAAACGACGACCTGGCGATGCCGTTGAATCTGGTTGATCCCGCTTCGGGAATGGACTACTTCACCGCGGCCCAGGCGCTGGCGCGGCTCGACCTCGCGGGAACGCCTGTGGCCAACGTCGCGAAGATTCCGTTCTGGGAGAATATTTTCCCTGGATATGCGAAGAGCGGTCTAAGCGCGACGCAGATCATCTACCGGGATTTCTACTCGGCGGCCACCGGCGACGGGCCGGACTACACCACGTCTTTGTCCGACATCGACGTGTTCTGTAATCCCTGCTCGAAGTTCGGCAAGTTCGCTTTTTTCAATTCGCAGTTCTCGAACTTGAACGCGTTGCGCTCGTTGATGCCGACCAACTATCACGCTCTTCAAGTACTATTGAGGCGGCGTTTCTCGCAAGGCTTCCAGTTCGATCTGAACTACACGTACAGCAAGAGCCAGGACAACGCGTCCACGATCGAAAGGAACGGCCTGTTTTCGGGACCGATTCTGAACTCGTGGTCGCCGGGGGCGCGCAAGGCCGTGTCGGATTTTGACCTGACGCATCAGGTGAACATCAATGGGATATGGGAGATGCCTTTCGGAAAGGGGCATCACTTCATGAAGGATGCACCGGGATATGTGGATGCGGTCATCGGGGGCTGGCAGTTATCGGGCATCTACAGGGTGACTTCCGGGCTTCCCACGTCGATCGGAAACGGTTTCGCTTTTCCGACCAACTGGGAGTTCACCGGCAACGCCACTCAGCTCAAGGCTATTCACAATACCGGTGTGACTAAGAACGTGCCGGTGACGCCGACCGATACCGGCGGTCCCAACCTCTTCGCCGATCCAGGCGCTGCGTTCGACTCCTTCACGCATACATTGGCGGGCGGCGTCGGAACGCGAAACCTGATCAGAGGAGACGGCTTCTACACACTCGACCTGGGCCTGTCGAAATCGTGGAAGATGCCTTACAAGGAAGGTCACCGGATGCAATTCCGGTGGGAGACCTTCAATGTTACAAACTCGGTCAGCTTCGACCCGCAGGCGTTGAAGGGGGCGAATCTGGACTCCAGAGGAACGTTCGGCAAGTACAGTGGTACGTTGTCCTCGCCGCGCGTGATGCAGTTTGGTTTGCGTTACGAGTTCTGAAAGTCGATAACAACGCGTATCAAGCAACGAGGGGGACACTGCTTCAGTGTCCCCCTTTGTTGCGTTTGTAAAAGGCTCGCCTGGAGATTGTTGATTTGTAACATTTACTTCTCGCTTACATTAGGTAGTGGGGTATTAGCGTGTTGGCGCCAACCCAGTAACTCTGCGTCCTCGGCGTCCTCTGCGGTTTTCTTGATTAATGGTGAGAATCAACCGCAGAGGACGCCGAGGACGCAGAGGGTCAACGCGATCGTGGAGGACCAATACACCATGACCCCACCACCTAAAACTACCTTCACTTGACACTCAAATTGCCTTTCGTATAATCGGCCTCGGTATCATTGTTCCAGTGAGCAGTCCCAGCCCGGCATCTTGGGGTGTTGTGGTTGCGGCCGAGTGAACTACGCATAAATCCACAGCTTCGCTTGATAAGCGAGGTGTCACGTATGAAGCAGATGAGGCAACAAGCTCATCAAACGTACCTTCGGAACCGGCCAAAGCAACGTTGTCCCTGAAGCTGGTTCAAGAATTTAGAACTGAGGAAGAACCGTCCCGTCGGATGGAAGGAGGTTTACAATGTGTCTCAAGAGAAAGGCCGTTCTTTGCGGCTTAATCGCAACGTCGCTTATCTCGACTGGCGCGGCTCTATCCCGATCCAACATTGGCTTCAGAACCGACAGCATGCACATTGAGAAATCTCTGCGTCAGGAGCCGCGGTCGAGCAGTCAGGCGTCTCACCCGCAAGAGAGAAAGCCGGTGGACGCGAAGAAAGACCAGAAGCTTGGAGCGGACAATTCAACTCGGCGACCGATCTCAGGAGTAACTAAAACAGATAAGCGTTCGGAGATGGCAGAGAAAAAAGAACGGGCGATGCAGCTCTTGGAAAGTGCGTTAGCCTCCTCCAGGCAAATCAGTCCGATTGAATATAGGGTCCTGACTGAGGTCGAAGCAGCCACACTTCTCTGGAGGACGAATCGAGAACGGGCTTATTCGATACTCAAAGGCGCAGTTTCGACGATGCGACGCGTATTGGATGACGAGGAGTCAAATGGGGAAACGGGCAACTCGACCAAAAGCGTCGATAGACTGAGGTTCATAGTCATTCGCAAGGTCGCGGCATTGGACCCAAGTCTCGTAACGAGTCTGTTTTCCAACGACTCATCCAAGCCCGGAGGAGGAACCAAAAACACATGGACTCCGCAGGCCAGGGCCGTGATGAGTGTTGCGTCGGAGCTCATCGAACACGATCCCAAGACTGCCGCGCGGCTAGCTGAGCAGAGTCTCTCACTGGGCTTCACTGATTGGGCGAATTTTCTTGAACGGCTGGGTGCACATAACACAGTCGAAGCTGAGAGACTGGCAAGACTTCTGATAGCGCAGTTGAGGGACAGCTCCATCACACCGATAGCCTTCCAGGACCTCGGTAGTTTCATCTTCGACACCTCGCGTTCATCAACGGTTCAGGATTATTTCTTCCAATCAATACTGATTCGGCTTCAACGCGACATTCATCCCGATGCTTCAATTCAGGACTTGCAGGATGATCTCATTGTCGGGCGAAACATGAGTCTCCAGGCGGCTACCTGGTCCCCGCAATGGCAGTCACGATTCGACAACGTGATCCCCGAATTCGAAGCGCTTTTTAGAACGAAGTCCCCTGCTCTCCCCGGCGTTCCCACCAAAAGAATGCTTGACGTTTCGATGCTGGGTTCACCTTCACCGGGCGATACTCAGGCGATCAAAGACGCATTCAGCAAGGCCGGCACTATGAAGAACGGAGAGGTAAGAGACTTGGAATATAAGAAGCTGGCGGCTAAGGCAGCTCTCAGTGAAGATCTCAGCCTGGCCAATGAAATCGCCATGAAGATCGACGATGAAGCAATACGGCGTGAAACTACATTGGTCGTGTATGGACCGTTCGTCAGAAGGTCAATCAGCGAGTCTGATTGGTCTCGAGCTCAGACGCAAGCATTGAACATATCAGAGCCTTTGGGAAGGACGCTTGTTTTCGACAACATCGCGCAAGCGATGGCCCGAAGTGGTCAAGCCAAGTCATCCGTCAAAGAGGTCTATGCCCTTGCTGCCTCGCGGCTGGAACGAGACTGGTCAACCGAAGAAGTCGCCAAAGCCTTCCTGATTCTTGCGAAATCGCTCCTCAAACTAGACGAGCAAGCGAGCAACGATGCAATCAGATCTGCAATCGCCGCATTAAACAGACTAAGCCTGAAAGACGAACCGTTTGGCAGATCAATTGGAGCCACTGCCGTTACGACCTGGGTCCGTTTGCCAAACTACTCTCTAAGGGCGAGCGAGGTTCTCGATACTATTGAACTGCTGGAAGGTGTCTTTAAGGAAACAACTCGGCAAGACTTGGACAACACTTTGAATCTTACGGACGCGTTTGAACATTCAGGTCTACGCTCGCTGGCACGTCTTGCGGTGGCCGAAACGCTGTTGCAGCAAGTGGACGTACCTCAGCGACAGACGGAACATAGAATGGTCAAATAGAATGCCACTCCTCATCTGACCGTACGCTACGGTTCAATTTTGAAGCGGGCCTTCGACGAGGCTCGCCGAGTCCCGTCGCTCACGGTGACTCGCAGTTCGTATTCGCCCGATGGGAAATTATCGGAACCAAACGAGGTCGAGTAAGCGATGCGCCCGGTCGCGTCGGCATCGGGCAGCAGCCCACCGGCTTGAGTGAACGAGCTGCCGTCCTTCAGAAACGCGAGAGTTGCGTTGATCCTGGCCGTCGATCCCTTAGGCACATAGACATCGAAGTGCACGAGCACATTCTTGTCTCTTGCAAGACTGAAAATCTCGTCGACGTTCGGAACAAAATAAGCCTGCCCCTCGAGGTAGAGCGGATGGCCCGGCTGCTTTTTCTGATCTTCAGTCAGCGCATTGACGCCGCGGCTCAACACCACGCTGGAAATCCTCAAGCCGTCTTCGGTCGTCGCCGGGACCTCAAACGGAATACGCGCGACTGAGGCCTTGCCCGCCATCGAATCCCGCGCAACCGCTTCAAGAGTGTATTGTCCCGGAGCAAGCCCCGTGATCCGGTTGAAGAGCTGTGGCCGTTTCTTCACATCCTCCATTTGTGCAAGAGGCCCGCGCAGCGTGAACTCCTGCCCCAGCTTGCGAACGATTTCATTCGAGCCGTTCTTTACGAGTACAAGAATTGCGAACTTTGAGGAGAAGGTCTTCAGCTTGTCGTCGCTGTCGAACTTCAGCGCTGAGACCGGAAACTCGGCGTAGAGCGCCACCTGCCGAACAGTGTTCGTGCCGCGAAAATGAAACGCTTGAAGATGAAACGGGAAGTCGTTCACTGCCGACGTCGAGTTCGCTCGTTCCAGGAGCGGGACTTCGTGCGCCATCACCGGCGCGTCATCCAGCGTGCGCAGCGCGTAATAGCCGCGCCTGGCGCGTACTTTGAAGTCGCCCGCGCGAACGACCTTGAGATTGATCCGCCGAAACTTGCCGTCGTAGTTTGCGTTGACCGGTTGATAGGTCAGCACGTAATGGTTGCCGATTTCATCGAGTATCCGTTTCAGGCCTTCGCTCATATCGTTGGTGTTTTTGATCGCATAACCGCCGGTCTCCTCTGATAGCTCGTCGAGTGTGGAGAGGGCGTTGAGCCTGGCAACGTCCTCGTTTCGCCCGATCGCGGACACACCGCCAGACACCAGCTCCGGATTCGCATTTCGAATTCGTTGAATCGCTGACGCATCCCGTTCGACCATCGTTTGCTGGTTAGGATTCAAGATGCGAAGCCCTGCAATGTCGAGCGCGTAGATCGTCAACCCGGTCGTGTTCGCCGCGCTTATGATGGATTTATATCGCTCGGTCACCGCGGGCGTCACCGCGAAGCCTTCGGAGAAAAGTAACAACACCTTGCGCGCGGCGCGCACGTTCTTCAGGCCGTTGATGATGGCCAGCAGCGCGTCAACGTCGCGATACCCCTGGTATTCGCGCTCGTACCGCTCGAACACGCGGAGTATCCTGAGTCCCGATAGACTTATTGCCGCCAACGTGACCTGCGTTGGGGTGATCCCGCTATTCGGATCCCTTGCGCCTTCAATAGCGGGCGGAGGCGTATCCAGATCGGCCTGAGTGATCGTTTCGGCGAGCCCTACTTTTTTTGCGTCGGACAGTGGCTCGACCAGGCTTTCGAGTGCCCGGCGCGTCTCGGCCGCAACCGAGAGGTACTTCTTCGAATCACGCGACGTGAAGGCCTCGACCGCCTGTCTGATCATCGCTTTGTCATTGGTGTAGGGACAGAGAATCATCAGGCCGAGATCGATCCCAAAGACGGCGACGTAATCGTCGGGCCCGATACCATTATTGATATAGTCGAGCGCGGCCTTTCGAGCTCTAAGTGATCCGTCGCGATCGGTCTGCGCATCGAAGACGAGGCTGATCAGGTTGATCGTTCGCGTACCGGCCGGCGTTACCCTCGATGAGGGCAATGTTTGCGAAGCGCTTGCGATCGACTCGAACCGAAACGAAGTTATCTTCTGCCGGACGCCGTCTTCATACAATTCGAAGTCGTCCGCTGCAAGATCGCTGACCGCATGACTCTTCTTGTCCAGGACGACTGCATCGACTATTACCTCGTCCGTTCGCAGCTTGAGCGGCCTCTCCTGCACGGCCGAAGGCTTGTCAGCGGCGGTTTGTGCGGAAATACTCAAAGGCACGCACCAACCTGATTGAGCGATGAGAAGCGCTAGAGCGACTAGCCTCGCTTGCGTGAACATGATTGATCACTCCAGGGAAGTATTCGCGCTGACTTGCGCGCTGCCATGCTGCTACGCTCTCGCAGTCAATGTCAAATATGTTGAAGTGTTCGGATTCTGAGTTGCCTGACAACTTCCGCGTGCTTTGCGGTCCTTTGCGACTTTGCGCTGCGTATTGAAAGACACAATACTCAGCGCAAAGTCGCAAAGGACCGCAAAGCACGCGAAGCACTGACCAGTTCTTGCCGCTTCCGTTTGACTGGACCCGCGCCAATAACGATAATCTCGATCTTTGAGATTAGTCCGAGGGGTGAAAATGAAGACGCTTACAACCAAACCACTTAACCGGTCCGGTATCGCTCGCACTTCTCTATGGCTCCTGATCACCGGCGCGATGATTCTCGCATCCGGCTGCGGAGGCGATTCGCAGCATTCCGGAACCGCAACTAAGTACCCGACCGGAGTCAGCCCGGACGTAGAGCAACAGCTCAAATACGATGCGCGCGTTGAAAGCTACGACACGAGCGGCGACACGCTGACGGTCAACGTCAATGAGGGATGGCTGAACTCACCTCCCGGCATGCAAGAGCGATCGGTTGGACAGTGGTTCACCCTTTGGCATTCAAACCATAGCGGGGGCGTCGTCGTTCAGCACGACGGCAACAAGGTCGCGTCGTGGACGAACGATGGCGGATACAAACCGGAAACAAAATCGAAGAGCGAGGAATCACACACGGAGAGTTGAGCCGACGAAAAGGCTTAAATGAATCCCGAACGCTTCATCGCAGCGTTTGAGCTCGGGCTGAGATGAGACCTCGCATCTTCAGCCTCGACTCGACCGAAATTTCTGCCAGATGTCTTCTATCCGCCTCTGCAGACTCGCGTCGCGAAAGTTGTGCACATACGGTGAGAGTCTTTTCTTCCTGGTATTGTAGAGATCGAACACTCCGACAGTTTTGTCCTTTGCAACTATGTTTATCCGTGCAAACTGCTCGTTATAGACCCGATCCAGGCCGGCCTCGATTCCGTTGAGCATCAATGATTCAATCCATTCGTCCGTAGTCTTCAGCAGTTCGCCGACAAGATCGGTTTCGCCAATTGAAGCCTGCGGCGGCCCCGCGCCTTTCTTTGCTAATGCGTCGGCACGGTCGTTCCAGCGATTGCCAGTGTGACTATCGACTTTGTGCCAGTGAATCCTGACCGGACATGAACTTAAGAACCGGGCGTAATCTTTCGTTAGCGGTTGATTCGTTTTCCATTGACCTGTAGCCCACTTCTCAATGCCGAGGTAGTCGTAGTAGATATCCACCTCGCCGATCGAGTGAGAGCGGCACCAGGCCAGGGCTTCTCTTACGGCAAACAACTCACCGGCGACCTGCCGCGTACCATTGACATCGCTCGCATCGACGCGTCCACATAGTTCGTCGATGACGATCCCGTTTTTGAGAATCACCGCGCCGTAGCCGGTCGCTCCGTTGATGAAGGACCCGTCCACGTAAATCTCGTAACGCGCGTCAGGTTCTTCGTTTTCAGGGGTCTTTGCATCTACCTGAAGCTTGGTCACCAACGCATTCTGAATGAGGGGCCGCGTGGGGTCAAACTGATTCAGGCTACTGATTTGGGACAATGGCGTTTGAGTGAGCGTTCGACGGTTTCCACAACTTGCGCGAGAGTAAATGGCTTGATGATGTAATCGGTGGCACCGGCTTTCCTTGCTTCATCGATCGACTGGGGGTCGCTATTCCCGGACACCACGATGACCATTGTTTGCGGACTGCGATTCACAATCAGCCGGCAAAGACTGATCCCCGACATGCCCGGGAGTCCGGTATCCACCAAAGCAAGATGAAAGAAGCGCGATTCCACTAACCTTATCGCGTTGCTCGCGCTCTCCGCGCTCCAGCACGTGTAGTTTGGCGCCAGCAAATCGAGCAAGAGCGTTTGAATAGGCGGCTCGTCCTCGACTATCAAGATGGAGATTTCCGTATTCTGCATGGATACACCTGCACAGAGTGTCCTGCCTGGATACTTCCCAGCTAAATTCGTTTATTGCCAAAGAATGGGACATCACTGCTTGGCCGGTGGTTCCATATTGTTGTCACCACCGTAAGCGATGTGTAGCTTAAGCCACCCACTGGCTAAAGCGCAAGTGATTTTTGTTATCTCAGGTAAAATAATCTTTCCGGCCGGAGGTTTTCGAACCTCACGCGCCCCCAGTTCGTCACGGGTGTGAGTAAAAGCCGGACTTCCCACGTAGTAACGACCTGTATGGGCGGCCCTCCGTGGCCGCCCCTCTTTAAATACGGCGTTCGTTGGACCGAAGAGGGGCGGCCACGGAGGGCCGCCCATACAGGTCGTTACTACGTGGGCGTTATCCGTTGCAAGTCCCGCTTTTAATCAGACCCGTTCGTCACCGAGTCGCGATTCAGGCTCGTTACTGTTCGGCTTTTATGATAAACATAACGCTCGGTGTTCAAGGGCCGCTAATGAGCAAACATGGAGATCTATCCCGGCACAACACTACTGCGCGCCTATCTTTCAGCAACGGCGCAGCGGGAGCTCGCAAGTCGTTGCATTGAGATAGGGGCCCAGCCCGCCGGCTTCTACAAACCGCTCGTTCGTGGCGGAGCTTACATGAGCATCAAGATGGTTTGTCTCGGGCGACACTGGAACGCGAAGACCTACAAGTATGAAGCCACGCGCTCGGACTACGACGGGCTGCCGGTGCAGGAGCTACCTGAAAACCTGAAAGACCTGGCGCGGGTAGCCGCTCGCGAGGCTGGGATGGCGATCGAGCCAGACATATGTCTTATCAATTGTTATCCCGAAGGCGGCCGGTTGGGGCTTCATCAGGATAAAGATGAGCGGGCGGAGACGATCGAAGCAGGCATCCCCGTTGTCTCGTTCTCCCTCGGGGATACGGCGAAATATCTTATCGGCGGGCTGAGAAGGAAAGATCCTCTCAAACGTGTTCTGCTCCAGTCCGGCGATGCGCTGGTGATGGGTGGGCCCAGCAGACTGAGATATCACGGCGTTTCGGGAATACTCGCAGGGACTGCGCCTCGGGAGCTTGGCATTCAAGGAAGGCTCAATCTGACATTCCGGCAGTACTGACCCGAATAATGTTTGAGATTCTTTCAAAAAAACTATTGACGTAGAAACTCACAAGAGTAAAATGCTGCTCTCCAACGGCCCTTATTGTATGTAGCATCTTTCTTCACTGGAGCGTTCGTCCCCACTTGAACGCGCGCAAGTCGTTTTTCCGCCCTCCCCTAAGCGCGCCGAATAAAACTCCCTTTCGGTATCTACCGTAGCCCACGAGGGGAATGCCCCTTGCAATTCCTATCTTTGACCGTTGACGCACAGTCCTCGACAAGACTGCGCCGTCCGGCTGATGTAAGTCCCTTACGACAAATGAGCCCTGTTCTATCAAGGAGAGAACTGTGAGAAAAAAAGCAAACGTCGCCGAACGCGATCCTCAACCATCGTCGCGCCGGCTTCATTTAGTGGGACCTGCCGATGCAATCGCCGAATCAGATGACTCAATTGAGCTCGATGACACAATAACCCTGGCCGCGGAACCGGAGACGGCTGACGATGAGAAGAACCTTGAACCGGAAGCCGAAACCGAAATGCTTGCGCAGCAGGCTGACGCCGCCGATGACCTCGTAGGTTTGTACCTTCGAGAGATGGGTGTGACGCCGATGTTGACACGCGAGGGCGAAGCCGTACTTGCGCTGCGCATCGAGCGCGGCCGCCGCAGGACCGCTAAGGCGATTTCTCGCTTGCCCATCTGCGTCGAGGAAATCATTGCAACCGCCGACCAATTGAAGCGCGGCGATCTGCACATTCGCGAGGTCATAAATTTCCGCGATCAGGAAGACATAACCGAAGCCGGCATCGAACAGTGTTTGAACGCGACGCTGGGTTCCATCTCGGAAATCGCGTCCGCGTACAAGGTGTCGCTAAAGCTGCACGCTCGAACGCAGGGCGAGCTTAAGAGTTCGAAGAAGCTGCCAAAGCTGCGACGCAAGCTTGCGCGACAGAGGGTGCTGGTGAGCCGGCTGTGTTGTGCGCTCGATCTCACCGCTCGCCAGTTTGAGCATCTCGGCGGACTGGTTCGAAACGCTGTTCATCAGGCTCGTGAGGCAAAGGCCGGGGTGCAAGCCGCCCACGAAACACTCGAACGCAAGCAGCGCCGCAAGGGAGATGACCGCGACCAGAAATTAGAGTTGCGCCGGGCGAATCGCCGGCTCGCCGATCTGGAAACTCATTGGCACGTGAGATCGGCCGAGCTCGAACGCGCTTTGGCGCAAATGTGCACCGGCGACTATGAAGCCACCTGCGCGCGCGATGAAATGGTGCGCTCGAATCTCAGGCTCGTAGTCTCGATCGCAAAGAAGTACACCGGGCGCGGTCTTCAATTCCTCGACCTTATTCAGGAAGGCAACGTCGGCTTGATGAGAGCGGTCGAGAAGTTCGATTGGCGGCGCGGATGCAAATTCTCGACTTATGGCACGTGGTGGATTCGACAGGCGATCACGCGCGCGATAATGGAACAGGCTCATACCATCCGAATTCCGGTGCACATGATCGAGACGATCAACAAACAGGTTCAAGCCAGCCGCGCGCTGGAACAGGAACTTGGGCGGGCGCCGACAACGGAAGACATTTCCAAAAAGCTCGATGTGACCGAAGCTCGAGTGCGCAAGGTGCTCGAGGTGGTACAGGAACCGATCTCGCTCGAAACTCCGGTCGGCTCAGATGAAGACGTGAGCCTCGGCGAGTTGATCGAAGACAAATCGATCGCCGGCTTCAGCGAAGCGTTGATCAACGCGGACCTTCGCGAAGCCATCGACGATGCATTGAAGCATTTGACTCCGCGCGAAGAGAAGGTCCTTAAAATGCGCTTCGGACTTGGCCACGCCGGCCGCGAGCATACGCTGGATGAAGTAGGCAGTCACTTCGGCGTCACTCGCGAACGCGTTCGCCAGATTGAAGCAAAAGCGCTGTTCAAGCTTCAACACCCGTCGCGTTCCAGCAAGCTGAAGACCTTCGCAGGTCCGAATCTTGCTCCACCCCAACTGACGTTCAAGGGTCAGCCGCCCAGCCGGCTTTCCGAATCCGCAAGCATGAGGAATGCGTCATGACCAAACCAACGGCCTCCATATTGATCGTCGATGATGATGAATCGATACGCGATCTCCTTAGCGCGTGCCTCGATCCGGCTTACGGGTGCGCAACCGCGGCCAACGCGGAGGGAGCGATGAGGGCGCTCGAGTCCGGCTCATTCGACTTGGTGCTGAGCGACATAACGATGCCGGGCGCGTCCGGGCTCGACTTCTGCGGGTGGGTTCAGAAAACCTGCCCGCGGACCGTCGTCGTGATGATCTCGGCTATGACCGACATTCAATTCGCGATCGAGGCCATGCACAAGGGCGCGTTCGACTACGTGACCAAGCCATTCGATCTGGCGCGGGTGACGGTGGCGGTGGATCGAGCCCTCCGGTATCGGCAGGCGCTCGAGGACAAGCATCGCTACGAAGAGGAGCTGGAAGAGCGAGTGCGCATCCGGACCACCGAATTGCAATCCGCAAATGAAGACTTGAGCTTCATGCTCGACACGGTGTATCGGAACTATCGCGCAACGCTTCGAGGCCTGGCGCGAACGCTCGAGGCGCGGGACATCGAGACTCGCGGGCATTCGGACCGCGTAGTCGCTTACTCGATGAAGCTTGGCCGGATGATGGGACTGACGTCGCTTGATCTGCTCGCGCTCGAGCAGGGCGCGTTGCTTCACGATATCGGAAAGATCGGCGTTGCCGACGCGGTCCTGTTAAAGCCGGGCTCGCTGTCTACCGACGAATGGGTGAAGATGCGCGAGCACGTCGCGCACGGACTACGGATAATCGAGGGCGTCGACTTTCTGTGCGGCGCGCGATTCGTAGTGGGCCAGCATCACGAGAAGTACGACGGCGGCGGTTATCCCAACAAACTGCGCGGCGACGGCATTCACATTCACGCTCGCATCTTCGCGGTAGCCGATGCCTTCGACGCAATCAGGAGCGACCGGCCTTATCGAGCGGCTCAATCATACGAGAAGGCTTGTGAGGAACTGATAGCGCACGCGGGCACGCACTTTGATCCGAATGTAGTAAGCACCTTTATGAGTATTGCCGAAGACGAGTGGGACGAGATACGCCGCAGCGCTCAAAGCGAGGAATCGAGGCTTACAACAGGCGACAGGAATCAAGTCGCCTCGTTCATCTTTGGGTTTGGAGCGCCGGAAAACGTAACGACGAAACTTCACGGGCTGTGCGCGTAATTAGTAACTCCGTAGGAGCGACATGTTTATAGTGAGGTGAACGTATGCAGGCTTGACTCCGTAGGAGTCACCTGATGCCGAGGTAACTCCGTAGGAGTTGCCTGTCTGTAGATCGAGGCGCGTGGTCCTTCCGAACTCCGTAGGAGTTACCTGCATCAGGAGACTCCTACGGAGTCAAGCGTCCGCACATTCGCTTTTCTATAGACCTGTCACTCCTACGGAGTGACCGAAAGCGTGTAGCCCAGGGCGGGTCCGCGAGCCCTGGCAGGCTGCTGAAAAAGGGATGCGACAGCGCTCACGGCTGACGCCGATAATCCCACCAACTGCGAGACTGTGTGAAAATGCAATGTTCGTAGTACCGCCTTCAGGCGGACTACGAACTTTTCACACAGTCTCGCAGTTGGTGGGATTTGAACTGAGTACTCATGGATTATCGACTTGTTCAGCAGCCTGCTCTGAAGGCCGTACTACGAACTTCACCCAACATCTGCCGGACTGACGCGCTTGCGAAGGTCGCGTAATGATAAAATAATCCCGCAACAACACTGCCGCGTTGAACTCGCGTATGAAGCTTGCCCTTCTACTGATCACGACACTTACCTTCGCCCTCGTAGCGCCGGCGCGATCCTTGTTCCTTACTTCCAGCACTTCCCTTTCAGACCGCATTGAAGTCGCTGAAGCTCCCCAGGATGAGCGCGGAATCATTGCACTCGATCAGGCGTTGCGCGAGATCACCAGTCCCTTCACCGTTCTCTGCGTTGCCGCGCGCCCAGGCGACGAAGACGATGGCTCGCTTGCTTATCTTCGAAAGAAGCTCGGCGCTCGCACTGTGATGTTGTTCGCAACCAGGGGTGAGGGCGAGGACAGCCCAACTCGCCCGGAGCTGAATGAAGAGCTGGGCGCCCTGCACACTCGTGAGGCAATCGAAGCGGCACGAATCGCCGGCTCGGACATCTTCTTCCTCAACCTTCGCGACATCGGATATTCAAAGTCTCCCGACGAACCCCTGAGCGTGTGGGGACACGATGAAGCCCTGCGCCGCATGGTCCGCGCATTTAGACTCTTGCGCCCTGATGTCGTAATAACTCCTCACGACGCGACCACAGGAGAAGGCGCCGAACAAGCCGTCGCCCGTCTCGCGCGCGAAGCTTTCACCGCGTCCCCCAACATGAATGAGGACACCAGGCTGTCTTCAGACGCCGGTTCCGACGTTTGGCAGGTGCGGCGCTTCTTTGCGCGAACCGATGAAGGCGGCGCGTCAGCCGGCTCGGAGGTTGCGCTCAATCTTAAAGAGTACGACCGGGTCCGTGGCTTATCTTACGCACAAATGGGACTCGCCGCGCATCGCCGGTTCTTATCGCGCGGCGCCTCGTTCGATCGACTAACGGCTGACCGCGAGACAAGTTTCTACAAGCTTATTGCCTCGCGTTCCGATGAGACTCTGCGCGCCGGTTCAGGTCTGCTCGACGGCATCACGCTCACGCAAAATGTGGCCCGCTCGGTCGCCCCGCCTCGAGTCGGCGACAACTCAGCCGTGGACTCGATAGCCGCGGGCGATAGACTCGTGGACGCATTGATAGACAAGCTCATAGAGAAGCGCGCCGAGGGAAGCATCGAAACTATGCACGAGCGGTATGGTCCGGAGTTTGTTCGAGTGGTTCGATTCACATCCGCCGTCGAGCGGGCGCTCGTCCTCGCTCTTGGCTTGAATCTTGATGTGTCGCTTTCGGATCAGGTGGTCGTGCCCGGCCAAAAGCTCAACGTAAGAGCGTCGCTTTCAAACGGCAGCAAGCGAGGGTTGCCCGTTGCTTTCAGCGCACCTGAACGGCTGCCCGCCCCCGAGAACAATCCGACTTATAAAGAACCAGAGACAACCGGTGTTGCCACAGGGGCGGTGATATCTCAGGACTTTGAATATGAGATCGCCAAAGACGCCGCGCAGACTCTGCCGCAAGCCGCGCATCTCTACGATCAGGAGTTTTATGCGATCGGCTCCTCGCTTCCGGGAGCCCAACCAGCCAGGGAGTTCGGAGATCGCGTGGTCGTGTCCGCGGAAGTAGGGCTCGGTCAGGTGAGCGTCCGGTTGTCGGCGCTTGCTCGATTCGATGTGGCGCCGGTGGTCGAGCTTTCGACGATTCCTTTTGCGCTGGTCAAGGACTGGTCGACACCGCGCGACATCGAATTTCCTGTGCGAGTTCGCAATCGAACTCCGGGCCCACTCGCGGGAGCGCTGTGGGTCGTCCCGCTTGCGATCAGCAATGACGAATACGAACCTGTTCACATTGCGTTCGCGCGCGAAGACGAAGTGACCACCATCAAGCTGAAGCTGAAATTGCCGATCTCGAAACCACCGATATCGCCCGATGTCCTGCTCGAGTTTCGCCGCGAAAGGCCCGCGCCACCCGAGCCGCTGGGCTCTGCAACGATCGCGGTAAAGGCAATCAACTTTCAATCAGCCGAACCGCTCAACGTCGGCTCCATCACAGGCGTAGACGATTGGCTGTCATTCGCGCTAAATCAGCTTGGCGTCGATCATTCCGAATTGAGCGTCGAGGCCATCAGCTCTACCGAACACGGAGGCGCGAACGGCGCGTCCCAATCGTTGATCGGCTGCGGCGACTTATACAGATTCGATTCGATCGTCATAGACAACAATGCATACTTCAATCGGCCCGACCTTATGACTAAGAACAGGTGTCTGCTTCGATATGTTCGACAAGGCGGCAACCTGATAGTGCTGGGCCAGCAACCGAACGACTGGAATCTCTTGAACTCCAGCTCGCAGCTCTCGCCTTATCTGCTCAAGCTCTCGAGGGCCAGAATCACGAATGAAGCATCGGCGGTCAAGATAGTCGATTCAGGGCACGCGCTTATGCAACTTCCGAATAAGATAGTTTCAGCAGACTTCGAAGGCTGGGTCGTGAATCGAGCGAGCGATGTTCCACGCGAGTGGTCGAGCGAATACGCGCCGCTGCTGGAAACAGGCGACCCGGGAGACGAAGTGAATCGAGGGACCTTATTGATGGCGCGCGCGAGCGGAGGCAGCTACATCTACACGAGCCTCGCTTTGCGTCGTCAACTTCTCAACGGCAACGGCGGCGCTTATCGATTGTTCGCCAATCTCGTGAGCCTTTCAAAAACATCCAAGGCGCCTAAGTCGCAATGATGCTCGGTGAATTCTTTGCGAGCTTTGCGGTCCTTGGCGGCTTTGCGTTAGGGAATTGGGGAATTCTCAGCGCAAAGACGCAAAGAACCGCAAAGCTCGCAAAGCGAACCTAAGTTGATCGGCGAAGCAAAAGACAATCAATTGATTCTGCGTTGGGAGACTCCTAACAGTTTGCCCTTTCCTATGCCGGTAGAAGTCAAAGTCGGCGAAGAAACAAAGCGCATCGAAATGACAAATGGAACGGCGACCATTCCGCTTCCCGCGAACAAGCAGTATGCAATTGATCCGAACGATTGGATCTTGAAAGCCCAAAAGTAAGGGGAAATGATTTAACTCTGCGTCCTCGGTGTCCTCTGCGGTTTTCTTTATCAATGGAGAGGATCAACCGCAGAGGACGCCGAGGACGCAGAGCACCAACACGCTTGTGAAGGACCAACGCTTTGCCCACTGCCGAAGAAGCCGGGCTCTTGAACGTCAATTTCATTACAGATATAATCGGCCCGCTTTTGTAGCGAACACTTCCGACCCTTTCAGATTCAAGAGGAGCGAAGACGATGAAGAACTCGATCAAGACTCTTGCGCTAGCTGTCTTTCTGCTCGTAGCGGTTTCATTTGCAGGCCCCGGATTTCTCAAAAGAAATTCGGCACACGCGGATTCGACCAAAACCGCCGCGCAGGCTGATATGAAAACTGCGCAGTGCCCGGATGCGAAGGAAAGCGCGCTGCCGCTGCCAAGCTCGATGTCGCCGGATGCCTTTCACGACAAGCTCCTCGCCTTTCTGCAAAACACCGAATACGTAAAGCTGAACTGGTGCGTCGACAAAGGAGTCCGCGACACCGGACCGTTTGTGAGCGGCACCTATCTCGGCGTTCACCCGGCGGTGAGGATCTACTATTCGCCCGGCGTGATGAACTGGCTGGTGAACGGCCGCATCGGCAACATCCCCGACGGCTCGATGATCGTTAAGGAAATGTACAACCCCGGACCGGCCGCTCGATACGCGGGCAAGACGCTTGTTCCGGCTTCGTGGACGGTGATGATCAAAGATTCAAAGGCGTCGAAGGACGGATGGTACTGGGGAGGCTTGTGGACCGACACTCCTCCGATGCCCAAGCCGAGCGACAGTTTCAAGCCGCCGTTCAAAGTGCTCGACGAAGGCTTCGGCCTGTCCTGTTTGCACTGCCACGCCTCATCTGAAAAGGAAAGCACATTCGCGGCTACGACCAACATCAAAGGCTTTCCCGGTAATCCGCTCGCTTACTTCATCGACGATACATGGAGAAAGCCCGCGACATTCGAATCCGTATCGATCACTCTCGCGCACGAGCCTCCCGAGCACAAGAAACATCCGGTATCGGCAAAGCTTCATCCAGTCGTGACTCCCGAAAGCGAATTCCTGAAGTTCTTCAAAGGCACATCGCCCGACAGCTCCGAAAACGTGCAGGCGATTCCGGCCGAGACTTACGATCACATCTTCGCGGGCCGCGACGGCGCCGAAGCGTTCGTCACCTCCGATCAATGCCAGATGTGTCACAGCGGCAACGCGTGGCTTGGCGAGAAGTTCCTGATGATCCTCGAACCGAAATCGAAGAACCCCGTGAACGTCTCTCCTTATGGCGAGTGGCGCTGGTCGCCGATGGGTCTGGCGGGCCGCGATCCGATTTTCTATGCGCAGCTCGACAGTGAGCTGGCTTACTTGAAAGACCGAAAGGCCGATCAACAAACGATCGTCAACACATGCTTTCGTTGCCACGGAGTGATGGGCAAGCGGCAGCTCGACGCCGATAACGGCTATGATCCCGCTTCGCCCGATAACAAGAACCCCGAACCAAACTTCAGTCTCGATTTCGTCTACAATACAAATACCACCGATAAGAATTTCAAGTACGGAGCGCTCGCCCGCGACGGCGTGAGCTGCGCTGCGTGTCATCACATAGTCAAAGACAAGAACTTTGGCCCGGACGCGCTCCAGTCATTCTTGAAACACAACATCACCGGCCAGTTCACCATCGGCAAGCGCGATGAAATGTTCGGCCCGTTTGAAGACAACTCGGTCAAGCCGCCTCCGACGGAAGCCAACACAATCTCTCCGCACCCGATGAAGGAGTCGCTGGGAATAGATCCGAGGTACGACGAGTACATCAAGGACTCACGCTTGTGTGGCAACTGTCACACGATCAATCTGCCGGTGATGGACAAGAAGCCTTTCGGGCATTCGCTCGAACAGGTCACCTATCTCGAATGGCTCAACAGCACTTATCAGACCGATTTCAAACCGGGGCCTAACGCGAAGTCCTGCCAGGATTGTCATATGGCTTCGAGCTACGCGAACGCCGCAAACAAAGTCGACGTGCCGTTGATTCAAACCGCTTTCGCCGACGTTCAGGATGATACCTATCCTGCGGCTGATCACGTCGCGCCGATGGATCAAGTGCGCGCGCGCTTCCGAGACAAGGGCTTCGTCAGGCATCAGCTTCAGGGGCTGAACATTTTTCTGCTGGAAATGTTCAACCAGTTTATGACTCCGGACACAAGCAGGAAGCCGAATTTCTCTAACGACATTCTGGGCGTTCGCAAGAGCGATTACATGAGCACGCTCAACAACGATCTTCCGAACGCGATCTCGAATTTCGTGCAGGCCGCCCAGCACGACTCGGCTACGATCGAAGTCAGCAAGCCAGACCTGACCGATAAGAGTCTAGTCGCCGACGTGACCGTTACAAACAAGACCGGTCATCGCTTTCCAAGCGGCGTCGGGTTCCGTCGCCTCTTCATCGAGTTCGATGTTATCGACACCAGCACGATCGATCCGGCGACGGGCAAGCCTAAGATTGTCTGGTCATCCGGCGCGACAAACAACGAAGGCTTCATCGTGGACAACGCCGGAGCAATTCTCGACACCGAGTACCTTGGCACCACCCGCAACAAGAAAGGCCCTGCACAACCTCACTTCTACGGCCCTGAACATCCGATAACCAGTTCAAAAGCCGTGCAGATCTACGAAGAGCTGATCACGGACTCCGAGGGCAATTTCACGACGAGCTTTATCCGCCGCGACGAGATTGTGAAAGAGAATCGGCTGCTTCCAAAAGGCTGGACCAGGGAAGGTCCCGCGCCGGCTTCCTTCAAGGATGAGTTCCTTCATTCGACTTTCCCTGAAGGCGACGCGGCGAAGGACCCGAGCTACACAAACGGCAGCGGCACAAGCAAGTTGCGTTACGCGGTTCCCTTCTCTGAGTTGCCAAGGGGCATCGATCGCTCGAAGCTCACGGTTAAGGCGACTCTGTATTATCAATCGATCCCGCCTTATTACTTGATGCAGCGTTTCGAGCAGGCGCCAAACGCTCCCGGCACGCAGCGATTGTTCTATCTGACATCGCGGCTGAACCCAAGAGGAACGCACATCGAGAAGTGGAAGCTCTTGATCGCATCCACACCTTAACGCGAGCAAGTGAAACTAGGAGGCACCGATTCGCCGATGTCTACGACCCTGGATCTCTTGGGCCTTCATAATTGAAACCCTGACGAGAGTCCGACAGGAGGCGCGCCATGACGGAGCAAAATAAACCGGAAGATGAAGAGACAATCGTCGATAGCAAGACCGCCGGCAAGGTATCTGCTGCGTCGCATTTCTGGGTGAATGCAGCACGCGGCGCTTACCTGGTTTGGCGAGGCATAACTTCGAAACGGGGATCGCGATTTCTGCAACTGGTCGTGGTCAGCTTATCCGCGTTCTTTATTTGGTCTCAATTAAGCCAGCAAACATCGTTGACGAGGGCGGCCAATAGCCAGGCGCTTGTAAATCTGGTCGGTCCGATGAATATGGAATTGGTTAGAAATGCCGAGATAGCGGAGCTCTGGCAAAGGCACTCCAGGAGGTCCGAGAAGCCGCTCGAGAAAACCGAGGTGGAGGAGCAGCAATATGCGGGACTGCTGGCAACGTATTTGATCTTCTACGAGAACATGTATATCCAGCACGAGAGGAAGCTGCTTGACGACGATGTATTCGACGGCTGGGAAAAAGATCTCGAGGACCTGGTCGAATCTCAGCCGCTCGAGGAATACTGGGACACAGATCAGAAGAATTATTACGTACCCGCCTTCAGCAATCACGTTGCCAGGCTATTAGAGGCTAAAAGAGCCGGGCAATCAAACTCGGTACACTGATCACGAATGAATCGAGTGCCGGCGAGACAATGCGAAAGTCAAAAGCCCACGCACGCGATAAAGCCATTCGACGCGAGTTGGAGTTTATCTAATGATGTGCAAGCGGCTGGGCATCAATCTATGATCATACGTCGGGGTGGCCGGTCCGTAGCCCGTGCCGCTCACACACGAAGTCTTAGTTTCGAGGACCTAACATGCAACCTCACGTTTTTGTCGTTATGCCATTCGGCGTCAAGGAAGCGCAGGTCGCAACGCCCGCTGCAGAAAACGTCCCTGAAAAACCCGCCATCAAGATCAGCTTCGACGAAGTCTACGATAAGTTAATAAAACCCGCTCTGACCAAAGCCGGGTGCGTGCCCTTCAGGGCCGACAAGGAACCGGGCGCTGGTGATATTCGCACGGACATGTACTTCGAGTTAGTTACTGCGGATGTGATATTGGCTGACATTTCTATTCTCAACGCCAACGTTTTTTATGAGCTGGGAGTGCGGCACGGCGTGGCGCCGCGCGGAGTGTTGATGATCCACGGCGGGTGGATGAACAGGCCATTTGACGTCGCTCCTGATCGCACTTTCAATTATGAGGGCAAGCTTTTTGCCGTTAAGCCCGAAGAGCGTGATGATGCGTGGCAGAAGCGGCTCGACGCCGAAGTGAATAATCTCGCGGAACCTTTAAGAAATGCCCTGGACGTCGACGAGCAGGCGATCGGCAGTCCGGTCTACAAAGAACTGGTGGGGCTAAAGCCGGCGGATTGGAGTGATATCAAGACGGCGAGGGCGAAGTATTTTGGAGAAGTGTTCGCGAATCTGAAGTCGCTCGTCGAAGTTGCGAAGCTCAACGGTTGGCCGGGTGACATTCTTACGCTCGCGGATGACGCACCGACGCGCTTTCACCGAATCAAGCTTCTCTGGCACGCCGCCGACGCACTGTGCAGCATGCACCGATTCGAAAGCGCCTTGCAGGTGCTCAACGATCTATTGTCGCTCGACCCGAAACATCGCGACGCCAAGGCGCGACTGGGTCTTGTGCTTGGCCGCCTTGGCCAGACACATCAGGCCAAGGTGCACATGCTGAGTGTAGCCGAGGAGTACAAGGGCGATACGGAGGCGCAAGGCATTCTGGGGCGCGTCTACAAGGACCTCTGGCGGCTTGAATGGAAGGACCTCGAATCGCTGGAAGAACGCCAGCAAGCGGCCGTCTTCTCGTCGAATAATATCGCGAGCGCCGTCCGCAGCTATGACCAGGCGGCGCGCAAACAGTTTGATTACTACAACGGCATCAACGTCGTCTCCTTCGTCAGGCTCCTCGAACACTTGAAGGAGGCGACCGGCGAGCAGCCGGTTGATTGCAGGGTTAACGATGTCAGCGACTTGATCTCGGTCGTGCGCTTCGCCGCGCAGAACGCGCTCAACTGTGCCGGGCTGGATAGCGGTCAGGATGGTGTTTGGGCGGCGGCCACTCTCGGCGAACTCGAGCTGGTCGTCGGGGACGCCGACAAAGCGCGCACGTTCTACCGGGATGCGGTGAACGCACCCGCAACGACGTACTTCAATGTGAACTCGATGCTCGATCAAGTCTACCTCTTTGAGAGTCTGGGCTTCCGCCCGGATGCCGTTGCCGCGGTAAAGCGAGTTCTCGAGCAACGTCGAAGTATCCTCGAAAAGAAGATCGGCGGATTGAAAAAATCCGAGCCGCGCTTCAAAAAGGTCCTTGTTTTCAGCGGTCATATGATCGACAAACCCGAGCGTCCCGAAGAGCGATTCCCGCCACGCAAAGAGGGCGAGGTGAGAGACCTTATCGCAAAACAGCTTGAGAGCTGGGGCATCGGCAAGAGCGACCTGGCGATCTGCGGCGGCGCGCGCGGCGGTGATATTCTCTTCGCGGAACTATGCGCCGACAGGGGCGCTGAAGTGTGGCTGCTCTTCGCGCTGCCCGAAAACGAATTTCTGGAAGAATCCGTTCGGCTGGCGGATAGCGATTGGGAGACGCGTTTCTTTGCCTTGCGCGAGCGCGAATCCGTGAAGATCTTTCAGCAGGCCGATCGGCTGAAGTCGCCGCCCAAGGGTACTTCCGCCTTTGCCCGCAACAACCTCTGGATGATCAATACGGCGCGCGTTGAGGCCGACGATCCGAAGAACATATACGGCCTGATGGTCTGGGATGAGAAGCCGACGGGGGACGGTCCTGGCGGCACATCCGATTTTGCGGCGCGCGTCAAACGGCTGGGCGGTCACCTCGCCCCGATAATCAATCCGACAAAACTCTGAGCGGTGACTTAATTTGGAGTGCGGCGGCAAGGTACTCCGCGACGCCGCTTTGGGCTGGTGATTGAATCGACTGGGAAGAAAAGCGGCGTCGCGGAGTACCTTGCCGCCGCACTCCAAATTAAGTCACCGACAAAACTTTGGCTTTTTCAATAACAAAAAATTGTTGCTCGTGGAGGGATGGCCTGCAATCACATAGTTGATACTTGTTCCGAACAAATGCCACACCGGAGGTGACACTGTGCGAAAATCCAACTCCCTCGCACGGGACCAAGCCATAAGACAGGGGCTGGCGTTTATCTATCGCACCGCGTGCGATGCTGAAATCTTCGACGAATGGGGACACGATCTCCTCGGTTGCTTTCATTGCATTGCATCAACGTCGCGGGATGCCGACCTCGCGAAACGTGCCCGCCAATTCGGGAAGGAACGCGCTCGCGTGTGGCGCCGCGCCAATCCCGCAGTCCCGCCCGATGCAGATGCGAATATGATCGCAAACCTGGTCTTTGGAGCCGTTGCCGCGAATCATTTCGGCATAGACGACAAGAGGCTCAAACCACAGATCCGGCAAGCCGCCTCCTGGTTCAGTGGACGCGATTACTTTTGGTTCGACGCAGCCACCGAGCCGCCCCCAAGTGATGTCCCCCTGGACTGTGACTGCGGCGCTTACAATCCGCGCGGCCGCAAGTCCTGCTCGAGTTGCAAGAAGTCTCTGCGGATGTATAGCCGTTACGGCATCTATGTTGACGCGCTCACTCGAACCTACTTTGCAGAGCGATTGGGCGTCACATTGGGCGCGCGATATCGGGATGTGATCAAATGGGTGCCCGTGTTGCGGCCGTATCGAGGGCGCGAAAAAGGAGCCAACCCGGACTTCGTCGACTCGATCTACGCGGTAACGCATATCGTTTATTCGTTGAATGGTTACAGCGTCTACAAGCTGAAGCCGGACTGGCTGCCCGATGAGTATGAATTCCTACGAGCCAATCTGGTCGAAGCCATCGCGATCCAGGATCCCGACGCAATGGGCGAGTTCCTCGATTGCTTGAAGTCTTTCGGACTGACAGAAGATGATCCGTTAATCCGAACTGGCATGAACTACCTGCTGGAGACCCAGAATCCGGATGGCAGTTGGGGCGACGTAGACGCCGAAGACATCTATGATCGCTACCATCCGACGTGGACGGCCATTGACGGACTAAGGGAATATGCCTGGCGCGGAGAACGGCTGCACTTTCCGAAATTCATGCCGCTGCTCGAGCGATGGAATAAGAAAAGCGCCAGTAAGATGTAGCGTAGTCCAGTCTGCGCCCTGTAGGGGTGGCCCTCCGTGGCCGCCCCAGAATGGTAGGGAAGAATGCAGGTTCCTGATCTGGGGCGGCCACGGAGGCCGCCCCTACATCAAATAACTGAAAGGTGCGTCCTAGAGATTGAAAGCTCTAACCAAAAACGCAGCCATTTGCGCTCGCGTCACCGAGTCGCCCGGACAGTAAAGCGGCGGACTCGTCGAACATCCGAATGTGATCCCTAACACCGCCATTCGATCGATGAAATTGTAGAACTGATTCTCCGGCGGCACGTCGTCGAAGCGCTGCATCACCGGAATCGGAGGACTGAACTCTCCCAACCCTCGGATGATGAACGCAGCCATCTGTTCCCTCTTGACCGGATCACCCGGACAGTAGAGAGGCGGGGTAGTCGAACATCCGACCGTAATGTTCAACGCCGCCAGCCGGTCGATAAAGTTGTAGAACTGATTTGACGAAGGCACATCATCGAAGCGCTGAGTCGCTGGATCCGGCGGACTGAACTCACCTTTCGCTCTCAATATGAACGCCGCCATTTGTTCTCGCGTCACGACGTCGTCGGGGCAGTAGTTCCCTGCGCCGCATCCAACCGTCACGCCGCGAGCCGACAGCTTGCCGATCTCGTTGTAGAACTGAGAGCCCGCCGGCACATCATTGAACTGCGCGCCTTCGACTATTGTGAATGTCTGCCCGCCGATGCTGATCGTCCCCGAGCGATTGGTTGTCGAGCTGTTCGCGGCAACGGAATAGCTGACGTTGCCGCTGCCGGCGCCGCTCGCTCCGGAGATGATCGTGATGAAGTTGGGATTGTTGCTCGAAGCGCTCCAGCCACAACTGGCTTCCGCTGAAACGCTCACGCTCCCGATGCCGCCGCTCGCGTTGAATGACTGGCTGGCCGCGCCCAACGAAATCGAGCTGCAAGGAGAGAAGACGATGTCCACGATCGGATGCAATTCGATTTGATTGGGAGCCGCACCCGTCTGTCCGTGCGGAAAGTCGAACATGCCTATGCCCTTCACTTGAACCGGCACGTTGGCAGTTTGGAAGCTCCCGGTCGCGGTGTAGTGTGCGTCGAACGTCGCGCGAGCGTTTGCGATTGCGGCGGCGAACGGACTGCTTGCGCCGACGCAACCGGGACAAGGAATCTCGGTGACGATCGTGTTGCCCGACGCGTCTCGCATCACCAGATGATAATCCGAATCGTCTTCGAGTTTGTAGATCGTCAGCGTGGCATCGATCACATAGAGAGTCGTTTCATGCGGCGCAACTCGGCCGTTGCTTGGAAGCGGACTGGGAGTCGGCCACGTTCGCATCTCGGCTATAGTCGTCGCCGTAGCGCTGGACAGATTGATCGAACCCGCATCCGAATCGGTGCCGGTCTTCACCGACCATCGCTCCACGCCGCACCCGTTGCAAACACTCGCGGCCTGCACCGTCAGGTTTATGGACACGGACGCGCTACGGCTCTGAGCATCGCTGATCGTAGCGCTAAGCACCTTTTGCCCGGTCGTAATGTTGGATGGAACGCTTGCCAGGAATGAAAATACTTTGTCGCCCGCCGTCGAGTCGCCGTGCGTGCCGTCATCAAAGAACTGCTGAGCGCCCCCGCCGCCTATCAATGTGAGATCGCCGGTGACTCCGAGGCCGCTGCTTGAAGGATTGCCGCCCGGAGTCACGGCGACGGTCAGTAGACTCGAGCCGCCCGGACTCACCGATGCGGGACTGGCCGCGCCCACACCTGAAGGATTCGAAGATCCAACGGTGAGTGAGATCGTCGTACCGCCGGTGCGCGATTGAGCATCTGTGATTGAAATGCCCAAACTCTTAGCGCCGTTGGTTGTGTTCGCCGCCACGGTAGCTTGAAACGAAAACGTGTTATCGCTCGCAACCAAATCTCCGTGTGTACCGTCATCGAAGAACGGCTGCGTCATCGATCCGCCTATCGACGTAAGATTTCCGTTAACTGCGAGTCCCGTGCTCGCGGGATTGCTGCCCGGAGTCACTGTGACTGTCAGAAGCGTACCGTCGCCCGGGTTCAACGCCGAAGGATTAGCCGCGCCCGTGCCGGATGGGTTGGTAGATCCATTGCAGGGATTGCCGGTCGATCCGCTGTTGCGCGGTATGGGAGCGCCAATCGAAAAATTAGTGGAGTTGTTGTCGCTATCGGTGCAGCCGTTGCCGGCTCTCAGGGCTGCGGTAGTGTTGCTCAGAGTGCCGGTCGGGCTTGCTTCTGAACAAGTAGCGGACGAGCCGTAGCCAACGAAATCAACGATGTTCGCGCTCGGCGAAGGACACGCGCCGCTGAGCGCCACTGAGTTATTGACGAGCGCGACCTTTGCCGAGGTTGCGCTCATGGCAGTCGAGCCGGTGGCGTCAGGCGGAGGCAGATTCGTTGTGCCGCCCGCGCCCGCCGCTTCCTGGACAAGATAATAGCCGCCGGCTGGTATTGATCCTGAGAGGTTGGTGACTCTCCACGTAGTTCCGGCCGCGGAAGCATACTGAACGGACCAGCCGGCTACATCGATCGTGGTATTGCCTCGATTGAAGAGTTCTACGAAATCGTTCTTATATGTAGCCCCGGAGTTGCCGCCGCCGCCATAGACCTGGCTGATGACGATGCTGCTCGAGGCGACTTGCGCGCGAGGCGGCGACGCCAGGTAATAGGCGGACGCTACAAAAGCAACCAACAACGAAGCTAATAAGACAGCCTGACGAAAGCGCTGCCGCTGTAGCGCAAAGTCAGGTCGATATTTCGACACACGTTTCCCCTTCCCAGGATAAGGAGATCAGTTTTGACTAGCGGCTTTAGTATAGAGGGACACGTCGCCGGCAACCAACCCGGTTACGGGTTGAATGCTTATGGAAAGCTAGCGTGCCGCCGACCAACCCGGTCAGGGATAGAATGCTTATCCGACCCCTGGCGGGGTCGGTGGCTCAGATCGCAGTTCGGTCACTCAATCTTGACTTTAGTTGGGGAAGCGGGCGTTCAGAGTACCGACTTTAGTCGGGCAGTGCTTTGTTGTGCCGATACATCTGTTGTCCACTGTACTGCCCGATCGGGATAGAAACTGGGCGCACAGCACTGCAGATCGAGAGTGACCGTCGCCTCTAGATCGCGACGGGTTCCTAGTTCGACTGCCGTCTACGGTTCCCAGAGCCCCCCTATAATCCCGGACGGTCGGATTTCC
>DATNBZ010000172.1:0-51724 GCA_035607285.1 Blastocatellia bacterium
CTTTTCTTGATCCGTTCGCCTCGGAGTTTGAATATCTCACCGGCGAGATCGTTTTCGTGGGCCAGGCTACCGCAGAGCAATTCGTAGCCGGGCTTACAGAGGCGCTTTCGTTAGCAATCGAGTCTCTAGCGGAGACAAATACTTACGGTGAAAAGTTTCGCGCTTACGTTAGGGAGGATCTGGGGAAGCTGCTTGCGCGGAGTCGAACCGAGCTTGAAAGTTACGGCCTCGATCAGGTCATCCACCAGATCATCGGCTCGTAAGTGTGTCCGTGATTCACGAACGCTTCGCGTTGTAATTTTGCTAACTCAACAGGCTTCAGTTGCGTCAGGCTCAAGCTCAAATGAAACCGCGGATTATCCTGATTGCGCTCATGGCGATTACTTTATCGTCCTGTAAGGCGCATCGAGACGGCTCGAACGACTCTTCCTCGCAGAAGCAGGTCGCACAGGCCTCGGTTTCGCAATCTCAATCGCACAAGCAGTGCGTTAATCTGAACGCAGCGACCGCCCGGGAACTGAAGGACCTTCCCGGGATCGGCGAGGTCATGGCTCAAAGAATAATCGACTACCGCGACCGGCACGGAAGCTTCCGCCGCACCGAAGACGTAATAATCATCCAAGGCATCAGTGAGAAAAAGTACCGCGCTATTGCCGGCCGAATCTGCATCGAGTGAGCACGCGGTCAAGACTCGTTGCTTGTAACAAAGGTTTCGATAGCGATTAAGGGCACTCCTGTATGGGCAGTCCTCCGTGGCCGCCCCTCCTTCAATGAAGCGCTTCCTCACTAAGGGGCGGCCACGGAGGACCGCCCATACAGGACTACGGATATACTCCACTAACGCCAACTCTCTATTACTTTAATCGTGTCCTAAAGTTGTGTTGGTCGCCGAGGAAACCGGCGCGGTGTTTTTTGGAGTGCGGCGCGGTCTGTGCGTACGCGCCGCTTTGGCTGCTTTGAATCGACACCAAGAGCCAAAGCGGCGCGTACGCACAGACCGCGCCGCACTCCAAAATGTTCCTCACTCGGCCTGCGGTCGTTGCCATGCGTCTGCGAATACCAACACAACTCTAGGACACTACCATAACTTTGAGCTTTGGCTTGCCGTGCTGTACATTGGAATTCTCGCTTCGGATTCAACTGCATGACCCATGAACTTCCGATCCTGGTCGAAGTCACGCGCGGGGCGATTCTTGAATCGCGACACCGCGGCGCGATTGTCGTCACCGACTCCAATGGCAATCTCCTCAAACGACTGGGCGACGACGCGCTGATCACTTCGACGCGATCGACGATCAAACCGATCCAGGCAATTCCGTTTATCACAAGCGGCGCCGCCGATCACTTCAATATCGACGAGCGCGAGCTTGCGGTGGTTTGCGCTTCACACGAAGGCGAACCGATTCACACCGAAACTGTCGCCGGCATGCTCGAACGCGCGGGGCTCGATGAAACTGCGCTGCGTTGCGGGGCTCAATCGCCTTTTGACGGCGAGACAGCGAGGCTGCTCCTTGCAGATGGCAAGCCCTTCACCCAGCTTCACAACAACTGCTCGGGAAAGCACACCGGCATGTTGATGAGCGCCGTGTTTCGGGGGCTCGAGCTTGACGACTACGTTTCGGGCGAGCATCCGGTGCAACGCGAGATCGCCGCTACGTTCGCGAGAATGTCTGATCTGGATGAGCGAATCCCTTCGGCAATCGACGGCTGCAGCGCTCCAACGTTTGGTGTTCCGCTGCGTTCGCTTGCATTGGCGTTCGCGCGCCTGATCAATCCACCCGATGAGGATTCAGATTTCGTCCGCGCGATGCGTCGAATCGTTACGGCGATGATCAACCACCCGGAGATGCTGGGCGGAACAAAGGGTAGATTCGATACCGAGCTTACTCGAGCGGCGCACGGGAAGTTGGTTTGCAAGATAGGCGCGGAAGCGGTTTATTGCGTGGGCGTGCTTCCGTCGGAACAGTTCCCGCACGGCGCCGGCATCGCAATCAAAGTTGAAGACGGCTCGAACCGTGGTATCGGTCCAGCGGTAGTCGAAACGTTGAAGCAACTCAACGTTCTTAATGAAGCAGAGGTGGTGCAGTTGAAATCGTTTCATAACCCGAATATCGAAAACCGCCGCGGCGTGAAAGTCGGCGAGGTACACGCTACGTTTGACCTCGGATGAGCTTTTGTACTGCGGCGGCCATCTGTGCGTAGACGCCGCTTTGGAGTCCGGAATCAAAGCCAAAGCGGCGTCTATGCACGGATGGCCGCCGCACTCCATAAGGGCCGCCGCATAAAGGCCGCCGCATATTGCCGCCCGAACAATAATATGAACCAGGTAATTCGTTCTCTTTTTCCCGTCTGCGAAAAATACATCTACATGAATCACGCGGCCGTGTCGCCGCTCTCAACACGCGTGCGCGATGCGATGCGAGCCCTCGTCGAAGACGTGACGCAAAACGGCTCGGCCAACTACGAAGACTGGTGCCGCACTTATGAGGAGACCCGGCAATCGGCGGCGACGCTGGTCAATTCGCGTCCTCACGAGATCGCATTCATGCGGAACACGTCCGACGCGCTTTCTGCGGTCGCCAACGGCATCGACTGGCGAGAAGGCGACAACGTTGTTAGTTGCAATGTCGAATTCCCCTCGAACATCTATCCCTGGCTGCGACTTCGCGAGGCGCACGGCGTTCAGATGAAACTCGCTCACGAGCGCGGCGGCCGCATTGATCCCGAGGAACTCATTTCGCTGATCGACGACCGCACGCGAGCGCTCACCATCAGTTGGGTGCAGTTCGCGAGCGGCTATCGCTCCGACCTCGCGCGCATCGGAAAGTTCTGCCGCGAACGCGGCGTCATTTTTGTCATCGACGCAATTCAGGGCCTTGGTGGGTTGAAGCTCGACGTTGAACGCGACTACGTAGACGCATTCGCCGCCGATGCTCATAAGTATCTGATCGGTCCCGAAGGCATCGCGCTCTTATACGTTTCCGATCGAGTGATCGATCGCATCAAGCCTACGGTTCTTGGATGGACTTCGGTAAAAAACTACGAGCAATTCTCTCACCGGGCGGTTGAATACAGTCTCGATTATCGCGAAGGGGCCGGGCGTTTCGAGTGCGGCACATTGAACACCGCCGGTGTCTACGGCCTTGGCGCGGCGATCGACTTGTTTCTGGAGGCCGGGCCGGAAAAGGTCGAAGAGTATCTTTTGAGCCTGAGCGATTATCTGGCGGAACGGCTGACATCCAAAGGCTATGAAGTAGTCAGCCCGAGGAACGCCGGGGAGACTTCAGCCATAGTAACTTGCACGCACCCGCGTCACACTCCGAGAGATCTGCATCGGTTGCTGAACTCGAGGAACATCCACACCGCGCCTCGCATGAATCGCCTGAGAATCTCACCACACTTCTACAACACCCGCGAAGAAGTCGACGCGCTTATTGAAGCCCTGCCGGATTGATAGAAGCAAAGCGAGGAAAGAAGCCCGCGTAGCGGGCGAAGCCAGGTCGAGTTTGCGCATACCCACCTCGTCACGAGGTGGTATGAAGTGAGCAAAGTGAAACATTGAGGGGTTCCAGGGGGCCGCAGAGCCCGAAATCTGACGCGTACGAATGCACAGACTAGCAGCCGAAGTCAGTTGACCGTAGTAACGCGCTGAAATGTCAGTTTGCTTGCTTGCTTGCTACGGACCACGGACTACGGACTTTTCACTTCAACAAAATCGAATTCTTTGTCACGATGTCGTTGTAGGACTCGCACTCGCCCGAGGCGCATTGCTTGAGCAGATCGTCGATCCGTTCCATCAACTGCGTGCTGAAATGATTGGGCTCGGCCTGCGGATGGGCTGGCGCGTAGTAGTTGAAATAACTTCGAATGATGACGCTGCGATTGTCGATCGGCAGCGACTTGAGATTCTCCGCGAACTTGTCGAACGTGCCCTGCCGCTGAAGGTAAAACTCGACGTTCGAGACATAAAACGCCGATACGTGTTCTTTGATCTCGGCGACGTACTGTCCGATGGCCTTCATCGCCTGCGGCCCCGACAGGTCCCCCACAACAGGCACGATCAGATCCTGATCCTCTAGCCTCTTGATGAACTGAAAGTCATCTTCGGAGTTGAAGTAGTTCTGCTGCTGCCCGCCGAGGTCCGTCTCGAGCAGCAGTTCACGATACGGCGGATAGATCGAACGGGGCGGCCGATGATAGCTCGAATAGCGAATGTCCAGCCCCGCGCTGAAGAACGCGTGTTGAACCTTACCGATCGTCTCCAGGTCAGTTTGCGTAAGCGGTATTCCGAACTTTTGAATATCCTGGCGGATCTCTTTCGAGGTCTTCTCGAACAACTTCGCGTCGGAGGCCGTGGTATCGATGTATTCGGACAGCTCCTTCACGCCGCGACTGTCCCAACCTTTTGTTTTCGGAAACGGCTTACCGAACATCGTGCACAGGTACTCGACGCGATTGCGCGAGCGGGCGAACATCGCTTTGAACAAGAGGTGCTGGAGCAGATTGTCTTTGCGAATGTCGATGATGATTGCCATCTTCGGGCGAATCTTTGCTATGTAAGAGAAGCTTTGATCCGGACCGACTCCGATATAAATGCCGCCGCTAACGCCAAGCTCGCGGATCTTTCCGATGACGTGCAGGTAAGAAGTCTCGTTGGAGATCAGATTGTCCGAATCGAAGTAACCACCGGGCTCGGACAGGCGGGCGGAGAGCGCGGCGAATGATTTGTGATCTCGCGCCGCATGAGCCACGCGGCCGGCAGTGCCCGTTAGCAGGAATGCAAACAGCAGGGGCGCGATTAGCAGACGTTTCCAGAATGCGACTCTCTCATTCATACCCTAACTCCAAATTGTGGTTGTTCTTGATTGCCGGCACGGTGTCACGGCTTCTGCTCGGGGGAGCGGGCCGAGAGCCGTCGATAATACTCTTCGATCATCTTGCGATAGCGATCCGGTGCGTCGCCATCTCCGAAGGCTCCCGCTCCGTTATTGCCGAGCTTGGCCTGGAGCCTTCGCGCAAGTTCGATTTCAATCTGGCGTAACGGATCTATCACTTCACTCTTCAGCGCTGCCAGTTGCGATGGGTCGGCAAAGGCATTCGGGTTGATGCGTTTCAATTCGTCTACCGCGCGATTGAGGTCGCGAGCGAGATCACTGTTACGTCCAAGCGCTCGCTTAAGCTCTTCGGCATCTGCGATTCGTTGTCGAAGCTCGCTTTCAAGCTGGCGACTTCCGGGCCGCGGCGGTCCACCACCCATTGATGAAGAAGCTTCCGCGCCGCCCTGTGACGGATTGCCCTCACGGCTCGCCCCTTGCTGACCTTGTCCCTGTTGCGAGCCCTGTTGACCTTGCTGTCCTTGTTGACCCCGCTGCCCTTGTTGCCCTTGCTGGCCTTGCTGACTCTGTTGACCTTGCTGACCTTGCTGTCCTTGTTGTCCTTGTTGCCCTTGCTGACCCTGTTGTCCCTGCTGACCCTGTTGTCCCTGCTGACCTCGTTGGCCTTGCTGACCCTGTTGTCCTCGTTGACCTTGCTGACCCTGTTGGCCTTGTTGACCTTGTTGACCTTGCTGCTGACCTTGCTGGCCTTGTTGACCTTGCTGCTGACCTTGTTGGCCTTGCTGGCCGCGTTGGCCCTGCTGACCCTGTTGACCATTCTGACGGCCCGCTCGTTGGCCACGGCTGCCCTGAGACTGGCTCTGGGAGCCGGTTTGACCCTGCTGCTGATTTCCCTGCTGATCTTGCTGTCCCTGTTGCTGGCCGTTCTTGTCCTGACCTTGTTGATCACCGGACTCCATACGACGACGCAACGACTCGAGATTGTCTGCAAGCTCCCGCGCTCGATTGAGCGCCTCCTCGAGTCCTTCTCCACCTGCGCGTTTGGACGCGCCGCCCTCCGCGGCTTGAAGGTCCTTCAGCACTTCTTCGAGATTGCCCTTGATCACTCGCTCGCGCTCACGCGCTTGCTCGTAAAAGCCGTTGGCGACCAACTGCTGATTCTGCCGAATGCGATCTGGAATACGATTCTGACGAATGGCGCCGGCAGCCTCGCGGAGCTTGTCGCTCGCTTGCTGGCGGTCCTGTCCCATACCGCGCGCCGCCTGGTCGATATCGCGTTCGAGGCCGGCGACCTGATCGGCCAGCGCCTGCTTCTTCTCTCCGAGTTGCGCCTTCTTGCTTTCGGTTGCGGCGCCCTGACCGCCTCGCGCGAGATCATCAACGCTGCGACTGATCTCATCTTGTCGCTTTAAGGTTTCTTCGGCGCGTTGTCGCAGTTGCTGCGCGTTCTGCTGTCCTCCCGTGCGCTGCGCCGATTCGAGCATCTGCCTGGCCTGCTCCATTCGCTGAAGCGCGCGAAGCTGATCGGCAGCGCTCTGTTGTCCGCCCGCCTGCGACTGAGAAGATGACTGCGACTGAGAAGCTTGAGCGCGTTTAAGCTCATCGGCAGCCTGTTGCATCTGCTGCGCGGCCTCTGCGAGTTTCGGATCGCGGCGGTCACGCGAAAGCTTTTCAAGCTCGCGAGCCATCTTCTGCGCTTCGTCGATCATCTGCTGCTGCTGTCGCTGCGAGCCTCCGCCACCGCCGCCCTGCTGTTGCATCTGCGAGCGCATCTGCTGCTCGAGTTGCTGCTGCTGCCGCCGCGCAAGCTCAGCCAGACGCCGCGCGATCTCATCCTGCTGCTGGCTCTGATTCTGCTTCTGTTGATTCTGGACGGTCTCATATTGATTCTTCATCTTGTCCAGTTGAAGCTCGAACAGATCAGCCAACTCTTGTTGCTGTTGTTGCTGCTGGCCTTCACCCTGGCCCTGTCCCTGGGCCACTTGAATATCGCGGAAGATCGCCTCGGCGCGCAGAAGTTGCTGCAGGCTTCGCTGCTCGGGCGGGAGCGCTTCTTTGGCCTTCTTGCCGTGAAGCTCATCAATAGCCCCGGTCATTTCTTTTGCTGCTTGCGTTACATATTCGACAAGCTTCGCGAATTCCTTTTCCGTATTAAGCTGATCGCCGAGCCTGCGCCGAATGCGCTCCGCCAGGGTCTCGGCATCCTTTTTGAGCTTCTCCTGACTGAGGGTGACCGCCCCGAAGTTTTCGTCCTTCTCTTCGGGCGTGTATGCCTGAGCCTCGCGTTGCATGCGAAAGGTTGCGGCGATGATCTCGCGCTGTCGTCGAGTCAGCGCGTTCGAATCCTGATCGCCCTCTCCCGGCTGACCTTGCTGCTGGGCCTGCCGGAATTCGCGATCAAAAGGACGCACTTCCATGAAGTAGATGTCGCTGGTCGACTCCTGCGGACTCGCCGAATTGTCGCGGGCCTTTGCGTAATACGAGATGAAATCGCCCGGCTGCAATCCGAACTCTTCGAGGAAAAACGTGTGCGCGCCCGACAATGTGTGAGCCGCATCACTCTTGAGATCCTGCAACTGGACCCGCTTCTCTTCTCCCCCGTTGACTGAAAAATAAAGCTCAACTGAAGACACGCCGTAATCATCTTCGGCTCGCACCTGTGTAAAGATCTCCTGGACGCTCGAGACCTTCATGTCGCGCCCGGGCTTGTCGATGACGACGGTCGGTCCATGATCCTCGAGCACGGTGATGTCGTATTCGTTCGACCCGTTGTAGCGGTCCCCACCATCGCTGGTGAGCTCGATTCTGTAAGTCCCGTTTGCCTTTACCGTGAACTCGCCGCTGAAGTGGTTTTCATCGACCGGGGCCATTTCCACTTTCGCGCCGTCGCTGATTACGATTCGCGCCGACCTCACACCGGCGCTCAATTGAGCGGTGACCTGGACTACAGTGCCTTTGAGCGCCGCGACTTCGCCGCCGTTCTCGATCTTCTTGCTCGCCAGCCGCGTGTAAGCGGGAAAGTTCAGCACCAGATCGATCTGTTTCACGAAAGGAAGGTCTACAACTTCAAGCGCGAACTCCGGGGAGCGAATGCTGTTGGATTCGACGTAGTAAGTAACCGGATCCTGGATGTTGAAAATGGTAAACGCAAACTCGCCGTTGTTCTTTGCCGGCTCCATCGTGTAGGCGATCCAGTTCTCGGCGCCCACCTTGCGCATGAAGACCTGAGCGATCGGCGAATCAAATCCCGCCAGCGTCGCTTTGATTTTCTGATCCGAGCCTCGCGGCGCTTTTGCAGTGCCGGGGCTCACGTTTATGAACATCGAATTAGCTGCTACCGAATCGTCGTCTCCTGAATAGAGTTCTGCGAGTCCGGTTGAAACCGACCGCGGCCCGAAGACGAAAGCTCCTATCAACACCAGAAGGATCAGCCCGGCTGCGGCCCCGTAGGCGTACCCGCGTCGCGGATCGACGACTCTATCAAGGTTGATTGCCGAGGAGCGCCGCGAAGCGTCGGTAACCAGGCGATCGACAATATCGGGTGAGGCGTCGCGCTGATTCTCGGAGTACTCGACCGCAGTGACCAGCCGATCCTCCAGAACGCACTTCTCTTCAATCAGCCGGGCCACGCTCGTTTCGTGCAGCTTTGTTCGAAGTGGCCGCAGGATGAACAGCCACGCGGCTGCCAGCGTCGTGACAATCGGAACAAGTCGAAGCGCAATCAACGCGCTATGCCTTTGTTTCAAGAGTCCGGCAATCAGCGCCACCGCGAGCAGCGACACCGCAGCAACGGCGAGCGTGATGGCGGCGCCTCGGAGCGCATCGCGCACGCGAATTCTTTTCCGGACCCGGTTGATAACTTCGCTGACGTTCTGCAGTTGAGGACTCATCCTACGTTCCTCCTTGAGCTAATGCGTTGAGTATATCGTGATTCCGCAACCCCGACCAATACCTACAGAGATCAACCACAAAGGCACAAAGACACAAAGACACAAAGACATTTAGAAAAAAGTTAGCGCTCAGAGTCAAAGCCTCCAGCTTCCATGCCACATGCCCATCACCTTTGTGGCTTTGTGCCTTTGTGGTTGTATCCCTCAGATCAACTTTGGAATTCGAATCCGCCTCCCGATCAACGCCTCACCCACAAACAGCAACGGCGCTGTAAGCAGTAGGGGAAGCGATATACCCGAATTCAAACTGGGATAGACAGGATGTGCAGGATAGTGATTTGTTCGTTGATAATCCTGTTCATCCTGTCCATCCCTGTTCAATTTCGTCAAATCAACTTTGGAATTCGAATCCGTCGCGCGATCAACGCCTCACCCACAAACAGCAACAGCGCTGTAAGCAGCAGTGGTAGCCATAGCCGCTGTTTCGCCTCTCTCTCTTCTGCCGTCAATACGGGTGCCTGAGCGGACCGCGCGGCAACGTCGTCCGCAGAAGGCGATACGCTGGCAATCAATTCATCGACGCTGAGCTTTGCCAGGTCCGATTCCTTCGTATCCAGGTTCACCGCGACAAACTCGTCACGGTCTCGATACCGCAATCGATAAAATCCTATCTCGCCCGCATCCAGCGATTGCTCGCCGGATAAATTCTTGCGCGCATCGTCGATACGCTTTGCGCTCGGGCTGTCGATCGCCGGCAACGAGCCGTCCTTGTCCGGCGGCGTGGTGAATGCCTGCCCAATCGTGTAGGATGCGGCGCTTTCGCGCCCACCGAGGTACTCGAGCATCTGGCGCAACAGCGGCAAAAACATCGGCGTAAGCGGCAGATCGTTCCACGCGGTGTCCAGCGTCGTCGTAATCAATAACACCTTGCCTCTTCCAGCCGAGCCTTCGATTACAATCGGGCTCCCATCGTCAAGCGCCGCAAGAGTCAGAGAACCTTCCTTCGTGGTTGCCCGGTGATAGCCGTAGATTCTGGTCGACGTCAATCGTCCGCCGCGAGCGAAGACGCCGAAGACCGGATGATCTGCCTTCACCTGACTCATCAAGCCGAAACCGCGCGATTGAACCGTTTCGCCCAACTGCGCCGGCGCGACCGGTCCAAGCAACCGATTGAATTCGCTCGCATCGGTGTGCTTACCGGCCGCGATAATCAATCCGCCACCTCGTTCAACAAACCCTTTCAGTGGGCCAGCGAGTCCTTCGCTTATCGACGCATCGTTCACGATCACCACCCGCGACGTGTCAAACTCGGATGGATTCAGGCTGCCGGCGCTTTTCACCGTCAACGCGTACTGATTGTTTTCGCCGGCGGCGAGAGCTTGTTGGAGAAAGAAGCTCTCGCTGCGGCCGCGCGTGGCTGTGTCGATTGCCAGGACGCGGCTCTGATTCTCGCGCTTGATTGTGAAGGAGTACTTGTTGTCGAGCGCGAAGTTATCGCCGGTGATTTCAACCGTCGCGCGATTCGAACCCTCCGGCACATTGAAGCCGCTGAACTCTACATTCAGCGTTCCGCCCGCGCCTATTCTGAGAGGCTTTCGTTCGACAGGAAGATCGTTGAGCTTGAATTCGATACCGGCGTCCGCGTCTTCAATTCCAAAGTTGCTGACGCGAGCAACGACCTTTCCCGCGTACTTCTGCGCATAGACGACCGCATCGGAATCGACGCCGGTCACCGCCAGGTTCGCGGGCTTCGGGTCCGACACATCTACGGGGAACAGCTTGACGTCGGCGGACAGCTTGACGGGCGGCGCCGAGCGATTCCATCCCGCGTCCTGGAAATCGGAGATCAGATAGATTCTATGCTGGCCGCGCCCGGCGTCTTTCAGAATCGCGTCGGCGGCTTGGATCGCCTGAAGGTAGTCGGTCGAGTCAAGGCCCGGTTGCATCTGATTCACCGCCGTCGTCGCCTCGGCGAGATCGGGCTTCAATGGGACCAACACCTGATAGCTCTTCGAGAACAGCACGACCGCAACCTGGTCACCGCTCGCAGCATCGTTGATCGTGTTACGCGCGGATCGACGCGCGCGATTGAACACTTCGCCGTAACGCATGCTGTAAGAGCCATCGACCAGAATCACCGTGCTCGTATAATCACCCGACGCGGAGACCGGAGTCGCGCCGGTGAAGAAAGGCCGGGCAAACGCGAGCGCCAAGAGCAGCAGCGCTGCACAGCGGATCAACAGCAGCAGAAGGTTGCGAAGCTTGCGACGGCGGATAGTCTTTTGCTCGATCTTGCGGAGGAACATCAGTGAGGGAAATTGAATTCGCGGCGCGCGAGTACGGCGCACGAGATGAACGAGCAGGGGGACGCCCGCCGCGATCGCTCCGAGAAGAAAGATTGGATTTAGAAAAGCCATCGATTCTGAGGTTTCACTCGTCGCTAGCAATCAGACTTGCTGCCCTTCAGCTAAAGCTTCTTCCAGGAGATCTGTGACACGGAGTTCCGCGGCCCAATGTCGCATGTACTCCAGGTCCAGCTTTGAACGTTGCACTTTGATAACAGTCAAAATATCCAGCCATTGGCGCTCCGACACCTCTTTGCCTCTTCGATACCAATCAAGTTTCGCGAGTACCGTGTCCTCGGGCGATGCGAAGTAAGCTTCGCGACTCAACCCGCTTCCGAAAGGCTGCATTTGTCGCCGATCAATCTGCTGCGCGGCGAAGCCCTTTCGCTTCGGCGTAAAGATATCAACCTTAAAACTCGTATCGCTATGAATGACATTGAAATGCTTGCCTGTTTGAACGGCCCGACGTATTGCTTCTTTCGCAACGTAGAAATCTGGTTCGAAAGCCTCAAAGAGTGAATGCACTTGCTCGGGCTTCACGACCGCTACCAAATCGGCATCATTGGTTGAGCGCGCAATGCCGTAGAAAGAACTGGCGAAAGATCCACCTATCAGATAGTCGATGCCAAACCGTTCCAACACCTCGATGACTTTGAGCACTACATCGGCCTTGTCGAAGTCCATCAGTAGCCTTCTACCTCTGGGTCCCAGCCGTACACTTTGATTACGGTCTCGCGATCGAACACCAGGGCCGCGAGTCGCTTCTTCAATTCGTCCTCCGACGCCTGGGGATAGCGGCTGCGCAGCCCGGCCAAAGCCAGCGCCCGCGTAGTTTCAATTAACTCAAAGACCTGGTCGATCTTCTTCCAGCCCGGCATTGCTCGCGCCAGCTCGATCATCAAGCGCTCCGTATCTGGATCGGTGTCTGACAGCCCTACGCGTTGCTTCATCTCTCTATCCAAACTGCGACCGTCTCGCCAAATACGCAAACAACGCAGCATCAAGCGGTTCCGAAGTGCGACTCAACTCATAATCTATGCGGTTGCCGGCGGCGCCATCGCGCAACGACTTGATGTGCGCTTCTATCGCCCGAAGGTACTCGTCCCGCAACACGTCGGGTAAGACGTGGAGCTGTTCTTCGGTCTCGCTGTCTTCAAGAACAACCGGCTCGACGAAATCAAATTGCAGCTCTTGTTTGTCCATCACGTGAAACACGATCACGTCGTTGCCCCGAAAGCGCAGATGTTCGAGCCCTTCGATGATCCGGTCGGGTTCGTCGTACAAATCCGAAATGAGAATTATGATTGCGCGGCGAGTCAGCAACTCGGCCGTCTTGTGCAAAAGATCGGTAATCGTGGTTCCTTTGCCCGGCGCGAGTCGCTCGATGACTCCGAGGATCGTGTGAAGGTGACCCGAGCGTGAAGCCGCCGGGACGTGTTCAATCACTCCTTCGTCGAAAGCGAGAAGCCCAACGGAGTCGTGCTGCCGGACTCCGAGAAACGCCAGCGAAGACGCCAGGTATTGCGCGTATTGAAGCTTACTTACTTCGCCGCTCGCGTAGCCCATCGACGCGCTGGAATCGACCAGCAGGTGAAGCTGCGCGTTCGTGTCGCCCTGGTACTTCTTTATATAGAGCCGATCGGTTCGAGCCAGAAGTTTCCAGTCGAGATGACGAAGATCATCACCCGGCATGTAAGGACGATGCTCGGCGAAATCAGTGGAGAAGCCAAGATAAGGCGAACGATGAAGCCCGGAGATAAAGCCCTCGACGACAGAACGAGCGATCAGTTCGAGCGAGCTGATGCGCGCGAGCACTTCGGGTGCGAGGAAGCGAGTTCCGGTTTGTGGCGCGATGTTTTGCATCTCACCCTAGAAGCTACATTGTTGAGTTCAGAGATTGAAGTTGAATGTGATGGTGCCAATGACTCTCACGGGCACCTTGGACAGTGTGGTTCGCTGGAACTCCCAGCCCCTGGCAGCGCTCACGGACACTTCGCGCAACTCGGGAGGACCGGAGATTGTTCGTGCAGCGAAAACCTTTCCGGCTTCATCGACGGTTACCTCAACGACAACCGAGCCGGAAATTCCCGCGGCTCGCGCCTGCAACGGATATCTCGGTTCAACGCGCTTAATCGCGCTGCCTTGCAACACTCCGCCGGACTTGCGAATGATCATCGGCGCACACGGCGCGAGTTTGTTTGTGTCGAACCCATCGGCCGTTTGTTTTGCGGCGTCACCTTGCAGGGAGTAATACGCAATCTCTCGATAGGTGATTCTCTTGTATTCATAGGACGAGCCATTGGGTCGACTGCTTGAACTCTTTGCGGTCTGTTTTATCCAGTTGCCGCTTGCATCATACTCGTAAGCATATTCTGATTTCTCGTGGCCGGCAGAGTACGAGCGCCGGCACGATTTTTCGCTTACCAGTCCCTTCTCGTTGTACTTTAGTTCACATTGTTCCTGGCTCGAATCTTGTCCATCAACAGTTTCCCTGACGCGGCCTGCGTCGTCATATTTGTAGTGAGCCTTTCGGAAGAGTTTGCCGGTGTCGTCATACTCATTGACTTCATACCGCCTCCCGGCGCCATCCAACTTGAAAACCTGTTTGTAATTTACCGGTGAAGCAACTGATTGAGGCCAATCCAATTTGCCGTCCCCGGCCAGGCTCTTACCCCAGTAGACTGCCTCCGTCCTTTTGCCATTACCATCATCACTGAAGACATGGCGGGATGAGACGCAATCGTTTCCAAAACCGCGAATCTCTTCCGTCAAGCGCCCACTCACATCATACAGAGCTATCTTTTCGAGGAAGTGCCCGTTGGTCTTTGAGCCAACTGATTGGTCTCTTAAGTCTTCAAACTCGATTCGCACAGAGCGAACCGGGCCGTTCAAGTCATCGTACTCACGGTCCGTCTTCTTAACCTGTCCCGCTGATTGAGCGAAAAGCAGGCTCAAGATCAAGGTTGTGACAACAGTCGGCATGCAGTTGTTCCTACAGTCCGGATTTCGGCTCGGGCACTATCTCGATCAACTTTCGAATCACATCATCCGGCTTCACTCGCTCGGACTCGGCATGAAAGTTCAGAAGTATCCGATGTCGCAAGATCGGATACGCAAGCGCGCGGACGTCTTCGATCGAAACGTTGTAACGCCCATTCATCACGGCTCGAGCCTTGCCGGCGAGAATCAAAAACTGTGAGGCTCGAACCGACGCGCCCCAGTTCACCCACCGCTTTATGAAATCGGCCGAGCCTTCGGTTACCGGCCGGCTCGCCGCAACGAGCTTCACCGCGTAACGCGTAACCGATTCGGCGACTGGCACGCGTCGAACCAGTCTTTGAAACGAGAGGATGTCGGGCCCGGTTACGTTTCTGTCGAAGCTGATGTCCTGCACTGAAGTCGTCTGATTCACCACGTCTACTTCGTCGTCTTCGCTCAGATAGTCGATGTTGATGTTGAACATAAACCGATCGAGCTGAGCCTCGGGCAGCGGGTAGGTCCCTTCCATTTCTATCGGGTTCTGCGTCGCCAGCACATAAAACGGTTTCGGGAGAATATAGGTCTCGCCCTGAACGGTCACCGATCCCTCTTGCATCGCCTCGAGCAACGCGGCCTGGGTCTTGGGCGGCGTGCGATTGATTTCATCGGCGAGGATGATGTTTGCGAAGATCGGGCCTCGAATGAATTCGAGCTCGCGTCGTCCGGTGGAGCGATCTTCTTCGATGATGTCTGTGCCGGTAATGTCGGAAGGCATCAAGTCAGGCGTGAATTGAATCCGTTTGAATGAAAGATCGAGCACGTTTGCGATGGTTCGTATCAGCAGCGTCTTGGCAAGTCCCGGCGCCCCGGTTACCAGAGAATGAGCGCCGACAAAGAGACAGATCAGCGCCTGATCGACAACCTCGTCTTGTCCGATGATGACTTTGCGAATTTCGTGCAGGATGCGCTCGCGCGCGGCTACAAGCTTATCGAGGAGCTCATCTTCTCTGACTATTTGTTGAGTGTCTATCGCCATTCTCACCTCGGTTCAGAGTTCATAGTTCCGGGTTCAGAGTTCGTGGTTCAGAGTTCCGGGCTTAGCGCACACAGTTGAACTTTGCGGCTCAACTCGGAACCCTGAACCGCGAACGCGGAACTCGCCTCAATGCGTCAACGAGTAAAAGACATAGTTGACGCCAAATTTGTAAGCGCCTTGAGTATCTTCGGCGGGCAACGGCTGGTAAGGATCGCCAGACCACTGCCAGTAATCACTGACATCGTTGTTGTAGTTGATGATCATCATCAGCCGCCCGTGCTTGTCCTCGAAACCAAGAAACTGAGGCTTGCCCCGGTCGTAAGGAGGTCTCACGTCAAGCGTCTTGATCGAGAAGAAACAATTGAAGATCGGATGTGTAATATCGAGCGGCTTCATTTGATATTCGGCCTCGGGAAACGCCCGCTTAACGTAGTATTCAAAGTTACGCATCTGGCCCGCGCTGCGAAAATCATCCACGAGGATAAACCCGCCGCGAAGAAGATACTCGCGCATGCCGGCGATCTCATCATCGGTCAATTGCATGTAGCCGACTTCACACATATAAGCGAACGGATACTTCATCAGGTTGGGATCGGCAAAAGAAAAGATCCATTCGTTCTCGTCCAACACGACCTGGAGCTTTGATAACTCGGAAAGGATCTTTGAAAGGTGAAGCCCCGCTTCGGGATAGTCGTGCGACCATTCAACCGGTCCGTCACCCAGATGGTCGCCCGGCGAAATCTGATAGTTCTTTATCCTTACGAACTTGAATTTGTCGGACTCGTCTTTCTTTTCGCCCAGCCTGTCGTCTTCGTAATGAAAGGGTTTATCCGCGCCGCCGCTCGCCGCCGAACGAGTCATCGGGCCAACCAACAACCCTGCCGACAGCAGAGAAAGTGCCACCCAGCTCACCACGGCGGCGCGCGGGTAATTTGCAATTTTCAATTTGCAATTTGCAATTTGCAATATTCCCATCCCTTGTTCTCTATGGCTTCGCATTCACCCTCAGCTTCAATAAAAGCTCTTGCGCCTTATCAAACCCCGGCGCGATCTCAAGCGACCGCAGCACCTCGCGGCGGGCTTCCGTTCGATCGCCTCCCGCTTCAAGCGCGCGCGCAAGGTCGTAATGCGCTCCCGCGAGATCAGGCGGAGCGAGTGCTATTTCAACTCGAAACTCTCGAATCGCTTGCGAGGGGTCCCGCAAGTCAAGATAAACGCCGCCCGCGAGCTTGTGCAAGCTGGGGTCAAACGGCTGTATGTAGAAGCTCTTCTTGAGCGCTTCGACTGCGGTCTTCTGATCACCCAACCCGAGCTTCAACTGCGCGAGCTTAGCCAACGCGGCCGCATTCGTCTCGTTGTAGCGCATCAGCGTTTCCAAGGCGCCGGCCGCTTCAGCTTTCTGGCCGCGCGATTCGTAGATGTCCGCCAACAGCGAATAAGGATTGCCCTCGCCGGCGTAGTAAGGAAACAATTCCGCGGCGCGCTTCAGCAGTTCTACCGCCTTGTCGGGCTCGCCTTCATTCTTGTAGATCGCGCCAAGCCGCAAGTTCGCGAAAAAATCGTTGGGTTTGGACTTCAACTCCGCAAGCAACACTTCCTTTGAAGGCGGCTGGCCTGCCGGCGCGTGTACCGGGCCGGTTCCCAGAGCTTCAAGCCATCCTCCTGCCTTCGAGCTGATGAACTCGGTGAAAGCCCGATCGAAATCCGCGGGTGTAAGCTTCAACACTCGCTGGAGAACATCGGTCGTCGAAGCGCCGTCCTTATACTGCGAAAGCATTTTTAGAATGCTCTCGAAGCCGAATTTCTCATCCACGAAATCGCAAACCATCGAAGCCTGGAAGTAAGCCAGCGGCACACCGTCGGGCGCTTTGGGATGCGTGAATGCGGCGTCGAGGTCGCTGATCTTGACGAAGCGGCCGTCCTTGATCGCCTTCAGATTTTGGAGCGACCACTTGTCGCCCCAGCCTTCTCTTGCACGCCGCTCCTCGAATACTGACAACCCTTCCGAGAACCACCGCGGGATCCGATGATCGGTCATCTCGAGCGTGATCACGTGAGTGAATTCATGCCACAACGTGCTCCCCCAGTTGAACTCGCCCGCCTGTCGCGCCGCCGGGCTGTCCATCGCGATCACGGTCCCGAAGCACACTCCTAGCGCGCCAAGCCCCGGCAGCCCGAGCGTGCGCACCGCGAAGTCGGGATGGTTTGGAAACACTTCTACTAAGATTGGAGCAGGCGGTGTGTAACGATACTTTGCCGTGAGCTTCTTGTGAGCTTCTTCGGCCAGGTCGGCGGCATAAGTCGCAAGCGCACCGGTCTCCTTCGGAGATGACTTGATCAAGAAAGGCCCGCGCACCGTCTCATCGTAATCCTTCATCGAGTCAAGCAGGTCGAGGGTGTTCTTGGCCCAAAGGTTATAAGGATCACCCTTGAACGCTCGCTCTAGTTCAGCGCGGCCTTCACCGATCTTGCCGATACGCATCAACTGAATGCCGAGCTGGGTTCGCGCGCTCCAGAGATTGGGCGACAGTTCAAGCGCCCTCCGCCCAAAGGCAACCGCATCGGTGTAGCGCCGATTGTTTACCGCAAACTGCGCGAGCGTGTCGAAGACTTCACCCGGATGAGGATTGATTGCAAGCGCGCGTTTGATCTCGGTGTCGAGATCGGACTTTCGGTCAGACAGAAAGAACATCGCGGCTCGAACGGCAATCGCATCGAGCGCGATTGGATTTACCTTGAGGGCGCGATCGATCTCCTGTGTAGCCGCTTCGAAGTTGCTTGACTCCACATCGATCGACGCCCGGTGCACCAGCGCCGCCACGCAATTTGAATTCACGTCGAGCGCCTTGTTGACCTCGAGCAACTGGGCTTCGTTTGACTCGAACTTCCTGCTCGTCGCCAATCCGACGTGCGCTCGAACGGAATTCGAATTGAGATTCAGAGCGTCAGCGAAGAGGCTCGCCGCTTCCAGGTAGTTATACTTCTCGTTTAACAACTCGCCCTGGCTGGTGAACGCCTCGGCTGACGTTGGATCGGCTTCGCGAGCGTCGATGAACAACTCGTTGGCGTCTTTGTACTTTTCGAGAATGACCAGGGCCTCGGCGATTGCGGTCAGTTCCTCTGCCGACTTCGGTTGATTGTTGTTGTAGTAGGCAACAAGCTCCTGAGCCGCCGCTCGCGATTCGTCCACCTTGCCTTGAATGCGAAGGGCGCGCGCCTGACCCAGCATGGCTCGCAGCAACAGGCCGCCCTTTGCATTTTTTGCCGCTCGTTCAAACTCTGAAGAGGCTTCAGCGTAACGGCCGGTTTGAAATGCAACTTCAGCGAGAGCTACCCTCAGCGCTGCTTCTGACGGATGGGCGTTAAGGAAGTCGCGCGATCTTTTCTCCGCGCTCGAGTAGTCGCCCGTTTCGATAAGCGCGCGAACGAGGCCTTCGGTGGCATCAGCGTCGTTTGGGTTCTTTGAGGCGAGCGCGGTAAACAGCGTGATTGCTTCTTTGTAGCCGCCGTGTTTAAGAAGTTGTTTACCGCGCGCGACGGAAACGTCTTGCGCCGCCCCCGAGTTGAAGGAGCACCCAAACAGAAAGACAATAGTTATGATGGCGAACCGTCTTACGAACATGTATGGGCGGCCCTCCGTGGCCGCCCCTCCTTTCGGTTTATGTTAAATAAGCTCCCTCAGGCACCAGGGACCCGAAACCAGTAAACGGGTAGAATTGTGGCTTTGACACATACCCTCGCTTGACCGGGTTGAATGTAATGTATTCCATAGTCTCTCTCAGATCGGCGTCGTTTCTGATTACGTGGTCGTTGAACTTTGTGTGCCAAAGATGCTTGCCGAGGAACTGCTCAGGGTGTAATGCGGGCCAATTCTTAAGCGCGACCGCTTCAGGTCGCAGCACTGCTCTCCAATCCATGACCGCCGCCAGCAACAGTGCGTCGTTTCCGGCGTCCTTCTGAATCGCAGCCGCCGGAAGCGCTACACGCTTTTGCTCGATGATTTCCCGGCTCCGTTTCCAATAAAGTTGGGTCGTGTAGCTCTTGAACGCGCCGAGCGCATTCGAGAGATTCCTGCCGGCCTCCTTGACGCCTGCAAGAAGGTGAAAATGATCCGGCAGCAGTGTGAAAGCCTGGACCCGAATATTTGCCTGTGTCTGATTGCTCAGCAAGCTGGTCAGCACCGCCTTTGATAATGTTACGTCGGCGAACAACGGACGCGATGCGTCAGTATCAATTGTGAGAAAATAAAGCGAATCGACGTTGCCATAGTCGAACCCAAGCAGACGAAGACTGTTGTACCGGCGCGGATAGGGAAAGTCTGGTGATGTGGGCATTGTTCCACCATTGAGGGGCGGCCACGGAGGGCCCGCCCATACAGGTCTTCTACTTGTTCTGTTTCGCCCTGATGCCTTGATTCATCGTGGGCATTGTTCCACCATTGAGGGGCGGCCACGGAGGGCCGCCCCTACATGATTACTTCTTCTGCCGAGTCTTAATCTCTTGGTTCACCGTTGCCAGATCAACCAGTAATCGCTCAAGCTCCGCCTCATACTCTTCCGGTTTCATTTCACTCTTGCGAGCCTTGAGTTTCTCAACTGCTTCTTCAAGCTGTTGTCGCCGCGCGATCAGTTTTGTAAGCTCCGCGTCTCCGCCCGCTTCTTCGAGCTGCTTCGAATCGAGAAAAACCAGCTTCGCAAGCGAGCCGTCTCCACCGGTCGCTTCTTCGTGACCTACCCCGTCGCCATTGTCGTCGATGAGCGCGTGCTCGGTCGCCAGCCGGTTCTTTTGCTTGTACCAATCAGCGGTCAGCTTGCTTGCGTGCGTGAATGCCTCGAGCAGCGAGACACGCCCGTTCTTGTCTGCGTCCGCCGCAAAATCGACAAGCCCCGCAATAAAGTGCTCCGCGAACACCGTGGCGTTTTGCTCGCTTCCGCTTCGCGTAGCGGTGATTACAATGCGTCCTTCCGCCGAGAGCGGTTTGATAAACTCGCCCGATGAGCTGGCGCAGTTGATGAACGCCGAGCGTTTCCCGGGCAGCGAGCCAAGTAACCCCGCGTAGTCTTTTGCAGTGAGGTCGGGCCCGACCAGATTGAACTTGGCCTGTTGGTTGTCGAATGAGCCGTGCCCGATCAGAAACACAAGCACGAAGCTTTCGGCGTTTGCGGCTGATTTGATAGCCGCAAAGGTCTTGCGCACCTCGTCGGCAGTCGCCGGTTTGGAAGCGGCGGCATCGGGCTCTCGAGCGCCGTCCTCCGCTCCCGCCGCCGATACTTCGGTCAGCAGATAAACATTCTTCTCCGCGAAGCCGAATTGCGCGGTCAACAGTTCGCGGAGCCGCAAGGCCTGGGCCGTGAATTTCTTTTTGTAAGCGTCTTCACCTCCGACGCCCGCGACGATCACTGCGAATTTGTTTGGATCGGTGACCTCCGATTTTCTCACGCCCGTCTTCGGCTTCGCGGCTTCTTGTTCAACTGGCAGCTTAGCCGATTGTTGATTGTCGTTGCGTTGCGCGCTCATCGCACACGAACACAGCCCAATCACCGCACAGACGCTGAGGGCGCAGAACGTTCGCAGAGAAAACTCTCGTCGCAATGTCTTCATTCTCATTCCTGTTAACTGAACGACGCTATGCCAGGCCTTTGCGTTTGCGAATGAACCACTCACCCGCTGCGAGGCCAACGACCAGTAGAAAATTTATCGGCATATCCCAAAGGTCGTAGCTCACGCGAATCGAACTTGCGTTCTCAGTGTGAGTGATGTCATCCAGGAGCTTGTCCACCTGCCCGGCGGCGTAATAACCGCCGCCCGTCTCGCTGGCGATGCGCTTCAACAGTTCTCGATTCTGCGCCGCGTTGCGCGCCTCCCTGTTGAGAGGTCCAACGGTGAAACTGGTTTGAGCCGATTCAAGCGCCGGGCCCTGTTTCGATCCCGGGCGCCGCGCAGTCACTTCGACGCGATACAGCCCGTCTTCATCCGGGTGAAACGCTGCGGCATAACCTTCGAAGCCCCCCTCCACCGTCTGCTTCAACGGGACATCAATTGCGCGACCCGATGGGCCGGTCACGTGCGCCGATACGGTTGCGTCATTGATCTTCATGAACTTGTCATCCGCCACCGACGCGCGGATGCGCACCTGTTCGTTTGTGCCGTAGAAGCTTCGCTCGGTTGACGCTTCGACCGGCCGCGGCGCCGACTCAACCGTGTATCGCATCAGGTTCCGCCAAAAGGTCTCAAACGACTTGTCCTTAAACTCGAGCATCATTCGCCAACGCCAGGTGTCGGACGCGAGCAGCGCCATCGTTTTTCCGCGCCCGTACCTTTCTTCAACGAGCAGCGGCGCAACTCGATTCTTTTCTTTGATGTTGCGAGCTTCGAGGATCACGGAAGCGCCCGGTTTCAGATCGGTTATTACCTCGGGCAGGGTGATCGCCGGCATTTGCTCCCATGCCTTCGCGTTGGCGTCTGATTGATCGACCAGTCGAGCGGCTGGATGGTCGCGGCCGCGGTCGGCCGGAGCGGCTTTGAATGTCTGGCTATCCGTCGATTTTTCCTGGTTGCCGTTCAGGAAGATCGGGAGCAGATCGGCAAGCGGCGTGTTCCCGTAGCCGCCTGCGTTGAAGGCTTTCGGGCCGCCGAGAGCTAAGAGTGTGCCGCCTCTCCGTGAAACAAATTGCTCGACCGACTTCAACTGATCGAACGTAAAGAACGTGGCTTCCATGCTCCCGAGGAACAGCGCGTCGTATTTGAAAAGCTCTTCTTCGGACTTGGGAAAACCGTTCACCAATTCGTCGGCGTTATCGACGCCCTGACGATAGAACTTTCCATCGGCCGATCGCAGGACGGAAACAAGGACGATGTTTTTCTCTTCGGCTACTGACTCGCGCAGCTTGGCGTATTCCCAGCGAGGCTCGCCTTCGACGTAGAGAATCCTGGGCTTCCAATCCACAACGTCGATGACGATTTCCTGCGAGTTGTTATCGGGGATCGGATCGTCGGGCGCCGGTTTCGCGACCAGCGTGTAGTGGTGAACGCCGGGCGACGATGGAGTGAACGTTACACGAGCCACCGTGGTCGAGTCGCCCTGCACGGGGACCTCCTGCGACCTGAGCAGGTGGTTATCTTCGTTAAGATCCACGGTGACGCTTTTTCGAGCGCCGCCGGATTTCACCAAAAGCTCCGCAGTTACCGGCGATCCGGCGAGCGCGCGTCGAGGCGCCGTAGCGCGCACCAGCTCGACGTCGCCTTCCAGGCTCTCGGGTCCAACTCCGATCGCAAACACCGGAAGGTTGCGTGACCTCAGGTTCGCAAGCGTCGCCGCGAGCGTGTTCGAGCGGTCGTCATCGCTGGCTCCGGCGTTGTTCGCGCCGTCGCTGATTACGATCACCCCGGACATCGGCAAGCCCGCCGACTCTCGCGAGGCCTGATCGAGTGCGGCGGTGAGACTCGTCTCGTCGCCGTTGCCGGAAAGCTCGCTCGCGTTTTGCACTCTTTCGGCGGCCGACGAAAACTTGTAAGCCCGAAGCTTGAATTTGTCGGCGAGCGCGGCGTAGAACGCGCTGTTAGCCGACATCAGTTGCTTTACCGAATCAAGCCGCGTGCGGCTTCCATCATCCGGGAGCTTCATGCTGGACGAGTCATCCATCATCACCGCGACGTAGCTCGACTGGGGAATTACTGATGGGACGACGATCACCGGCCGCATAACGCAAAAGAGAATCACCGCCACCAGCGCGCATCGGAGAGCGATCAAAGCCACGCGCCACCGAAGCGCGAGTCTCACGGAGGGAACGGCGTAAAGAAAATATAGGAGAAGCCCAAGTGCGACTATGAGAGCGATGAGCACGAGCACCGAAGGACGCGCGCCCAAACTAAACCGGCTCTTTGAGAAGAGCGCTTCTCTATGGTTGAACAGAAAACTTACGACCTGTTCCAAGAATCAACTCCCACCTACATTGCGCTCTCCGTCCGCCGACGTTTTGCGATATGTTCATTCTAGTTGTTCCGATCCAAAGCCGCAAAAGATTTAGCGGTGTCTTAATTTGGAGTGCAGCGGCAAGGTACTCCGCGACGCCGCTTTCCCTTCTCGATCAACTCAATCACCAGACAAAAGCGGCGTCGCGGAGTACCTTGCCGCCGCACTCCAAATTAAGACACTGCCAAAAAAGTGAATTGTTGACACCGGTTCTTACGTCTAGTTGTGTTGGAGACGAAGTTCTGTCTCGATCAAGAGACTTTCAGCGAAAGGCGAATGGCACTCAAAGCGACCGTGTATGTCTGGACGCGTTGCTCCGTGATCGATTCAGTTGGTTAAGGGAGGCCGAGAAATGCAACGACAAAACTTCTTCAGGTTGATCCGTTTTTCAAGTGTTCTGTTGCTGACCCTGCTCGTGATTGTATTGGGCGGGCCGATCAAACCAGAGGCGTCGGTCCAATCCGTTTCGTTTGGCCCGAAGACCGACTTCGGCACAGGCTTCGGTCCAGCCTCGGTCGCGGTGGGCGATTTCAATGACGATGGCAAGCTCGATCTGGCGGCGGCGAACTTTGATGGCAACACCGTCTCGATTCTGCTGGGCACGGGACCGGGCAGCTTTGGCGCGAAGACCGACTTCGGTACAGGCGCCGGTCCAGCTTCGGCCGCGGTGGGCGATTTCAATGACGACGGCAAGCTCGATCTGGCGGTAGCAAACCATGATAGCGACACCGTCTCGATTCTGCTGGGCACAGGCGCGGGCAGCTTCGGGGCGAAGACCGACTTCGCAACGGGCAGCGCTCCGCGCTCCGAAGCGGTGGGTGATTTCAATGGCGATGGCAAGCTCGATCTGGCGGTAGCAAACCAATCTGGCGACACCGTCTCGATTCTGCTGGGCACAGGCACGGGCAGCTTTGGGGCGAAGACCGACTTCGGAACGGGCATCTCCCCATTCTCAGTCGCGGTGAGCGACTTCAATGGTGATGGCAGGCTCGATCTGGCCGTGGCGAACCTTAACTCCAATAACGTCTCGATTCTGCTGGGCACAGGCACGGGCAGCTTTGGGCCAAAGGCCGACTTCGCCACGGGCAGTCTTCCACGCTCCGTCGCGGCCGGGGATTTCAACGGCGATGGCAAGCTTGATCTTGCGATCGCGGACCAGAACTCCAGCGCCGTCTCGATTCTGCTCGGCACGGGCACGGGCAGCCTTGGGCCGAAGACCGACTTCGGCACGGGCAGCTCTCCAGCGTCAGTCGCGGTGGGCGATTTCAATAGCGATGGCAAGCTCGATCTGGCGGTTGCGAACCTTAACTCCAACACCGTCTCGATTCTCCTGGGCACGGGCACGGGCAGCTTTGGGGCTAAGACCGACTTCGGCACGGGCAGCTCTCCAGCCTCAGTCGGGGTAGGCGATTTCAACGGCGATGGCAAGCCCGACCTGGCGGTGGCGAATTTTTTCAGCAGCACCGTCTCGATTCTGCTGAACACCACACCAGTTGGCTGCTCCGGAGCCTTTTCTCCCAAAACCGACTTCAGCACGGGCAACTTCTCAGAATCGGTCGCGGTGGGCGACTTCAACAACGACGGCAAGCTCGATCTGGCAGTGGTGAACCTTAACTCAAGCGATGTGACGATCCTGCTGGGCAATGGCAGCGGCGGCTTCAGTGAGCCCGCTGGTTCACCGGTCAGCGCAGGGCTCGGAGCCGACTTCGTGGCGGTGGCGGACTTCAACCTCGACGGCAAGCTCGACCTCGCGATCGCGAACGGTTTCACTCCGGGCGGCACGGTGACGATCCTGCTGGGAAATGGAGTGGGTGGCTTCGCACAACCGCCGGGCTCGCCGGTCAGCGCTGGAGACGGGCCCCAGGCGTTGGCGGTCGCCGACTTCAACCTCGACGGCAAGCCCGACCTCGCGGTGGCGGAATTTAACACTAACAACGTGACGATCCTGCTGGGCAATGGGATGGGCGCCTTCTCGCAGCCACCGGGCTCACCAGTACCGGCGGGGACTCATCCTCAATTCTTGGTGGCGACCGATTTCAATCTCGACGGGAAGCCTGACCTCGCCGTGGTGAACATTCACTCGAACAACGTGACGATCCTGTTGGGCAACGGCGGCGGCGGCTTCACAGAGGCCGCCGGCTCGCCTGTCAGCGTTGGTGATTTTCCTTTCGCCGCGGCGGTCGGCGACTTCAATCTTGACGGCAAACCCGACCTCGCTGTCGGGGATTTAAACAACGACATGACAATCCTGCTGGGCAATGGCAGCGGCGGCTTCACCCAGGCCGCTGGATCGCCGTTCTTCGCGGGGTCCGCACCTTTCTACGTGGCGGTGGGGGACTTCAACCTCGACGGCAAGCCCGACCTCGCTATCGCGAACCTTGGAGGCGACAACGTCTCGATTTTCCCGGGCATGGGCACCGGCAGCTTTGGGGCAAAGACCGACTTCGGCACGGGCACAAATCCATCCTCTGTAGGGGTAGGGGATTTCAATCGCGATGGTAAGCTCGATCTGGCGGTGGCAAACTCTGGCAGCAATACCGTCTCGATCCTGCTGAACGGCTGCACCGATAACCAACCACCGACGATCACCTGCCCCACGAATCTCAACACGGCTGCACCTTCGTCATGTCCTATTGCCACTGGCACCGTTGTAACTTATCCGCCGCCGACGGCAACGGACAACTTCCCGGGCGTGACAGTAGCCTGCAGTCCTGCTTCGGGCTCGACCTTCCCTGTAGGAACGACTACGGTGACTTGTACGGCTACTGACGCTTCCGGCAACACGGCGACTTGTAGCTTTAATATCAATGTGTTCAGTCTCTGCCTGCAAGATGAGACCAGCCCAGGCAATGTGGTGCTGATCAATGCCCAGACTGGCGATTACTTCTTCTGCTGTGGCGGTGTTCCTATCGCCAGCGGCAGAGGCACGCTCACCACTCGAGCGTGCATAGGCTCCATAGACCACACAAAGGGTGATCGCAGAGTTCACATTCAGTGGGATACTTCCGCGACCGGAGGTGCTGGAGCTGGTACCGCGATTGTGCAAACGGGCAGTAGGACCGTATGTCAGATTAGTGACAGGAAGATGACAGACAACAACTGCGTCTGTTCGAATTCGCCTCCCGCCTTTACGAAATGAGTATCGCGTGCTTTGCGGTTCTTTGCGCCTTTGCGCTGTGTATTGAAAGAGTAAGACCCAATACACAACGCAAAGGCGCAAAGGACCGCAAAGCACCCGAAGGAGTGACCGGCCGTCACTAGATCAGCAACCCAATAACCGAAAAGTACGCTCAAATTGACATCGCCTCAATCGATTGGATAGACTGCTTCTTACCCCATTTGAAGTCAGTTCCATAGTAGAGAGTACGCTTCAACTCCCCCAAAAGAAGCCGTCCTCGAAAAGAGTTCCAGGAGAAACATCATGACCAAGGTAACCAGCGGGTTGGCGATCGCGGCGCTTGTAATAGGTATGTGGATCGGCATTGGGCTAACGAACGGCACGAGTCGAGTACGGGCAAATAACTTCACGGTTATGAATCTCGATGACAGCGGCGACGGCTCGCTACGCCAGGCAATACTCGATGCCAATGCGAACCCGGGTCCTGACAGCATAGATTTTCAGGACGAGCTTGCCGGCACGATCCTGCTCACTTCGGGCCAATTGCCCGCGATTTCAGAAGACCTGACTATAAATGGGCCGGGAGTATTCTCGATCACCGTCAGCGGCAACCATGCATCGCGCGTTTTCGAGGTCAACGGCAAGGTCACCGTAATGATCTCTGGCTTGACTATCAGCGATGGCAACTCCATGAGCGTCGCCGAAGGTGCCGGCATCTCAAACCTTGGCACCCTGACACTGAGCAATGTTGTGCTGTCTGGCAACTCCACTACCGGATCCGCCGGCGGCGGCGGCATCTTCAACAACGGCTTCGCGATGCTGACGATCACCAACTGTACGCTGTCGGGGAACTCCGCAGCTTTCGGCGGCGGCATCGAAAACCTTGGCACGTTGACGATCACCAGTAGCACGCTGTCGGGCAACTCCGCTCGTGCCGACGGCGGCGGCATCTTGAATAACGGTGGCACGCTGACGATCACCAACAGCACGCTGTCGGGCAACACGGCGCAACAACAGGGCGGCGGCATCTTCCAAGTCTTGAATGCAATGGGCACGGCAAACATCAGCTTCACCACGCTGTCTGGCAACTCGGCCACCCTCAACGGTGGCGGGATCTTTAATGCCGCCCCGAACACAGTGAACATCAAGAACTCCATCGTCGCCAACAGTACTTCGGGAGGTGATTGTTCCAACTCAGGTACGTTCAATGCCACAGGAGTCAACTTCACAACTAACGGCACCTGTCCGGGCTTCACAGTGGTCACGCCCGCCCAACTCAATCTCGGTCCGCTGCAAAACAACGGCGGCAACACTGAGACTCACGCGTTGCTTCCGGGCAGCGTCGCGATCGATGCCGCCCCCGATTGCACTGATGTCTTTGGCACTCCCGAGCGCCCGAAGGTAGGCGCTCCAATGGCAGTGGTGACCACCGATCAGCGCGGCGTCGGCAGGCCGCAAGGATCGGCTTGCGATGTTGGCTCTTATGAATTCGTGCCCTGCACCACGACTCCGACGATTGTTTGCCCGGAGAGTTTTACAATCTCCACCGGTGCGACTCTCTGCTCGGCAGTGGTCGACTTTAGCCCGACGGCGGATTGCCCCTGCGAGAACGGCGGCGGGAGCAAGCCACCACCGTCGAAATCTGTCGGAGTCAAACCACCGCTGTCACCTGCACAAGGGTGCATGGTCAGTTGCGCGCCCGCTGCGGGATCAACCTTTCCGCGCGGCACCACAACCGTCACCTGCACGGCGAGCGACTCTTTCGGAAATACATCCAAGCCGTGTTCGTTCACCATCACCGTCACCGATCAAACGCCGCCCGCAGTCTCGTGTCCGGCGAACATCGTCAAGAACACGGACCCCAATCAGTGTTCGACAACCGCGACCTACACCGCTACTGCAAACGATAACTGTGACGGACCGCTTACTCCTACTTGTGATCCCGCTTCGGGCTCGACATTTCAGAAGGGTGTAACGACGGTTACTTGCATGGCGACCGACTCATCGAAGAATACCGGTAGCTGCCAATTCACTGTCACCGTTAATGACAATCAGCCGCCGAGCATCACCTGCCCGGCCAATATCACGAGGAACAATGACCCTAATCAGTGCTCAGCCGTAGTCACTTACCCAGCGCCGACGGTCAGCGACAACTGCCCGAACGTAGGCATGCCTACCTGTTCGCCGGCTTCGGGGACCGCCTTCCCCGTGGGCACCACTACGGTATCTTGCAGCGTCAGCGACGCGTCGAACAACACCGCCAGTTGCTCGTTCACTGTGACCGTCAACGACACCCAGCCGCCGACGATTACCTGCCCGGCAAACATCACCAAGCCAACAGACCCGAATCAATGCTCGGCGGTCGTTACGTATCCGCCGCCGACGGTTACCGACAACTGCCCCGGTCTGGTTCCGACTTGCTCGCCGGCTTCGGGTTCAGCTTTTCCGAAAGGGACAACCACAGTCAATTGCAGCGTTATGGATGCCTCGCATAACACTGCTACGTGTTCCTTCACTGTCACGGTCCAGGACATGCAACCTCCAACGATCACGTGTCCACCGAACGGCACTTTTGTAGCGCCGGCAAGCTGTCCGCCGGCCAATACGACGCCGGGCACGCTGAACGTAACCGCCACCGACAACTGCCCGGGCGTTGTCGTCGTCTGTAGAAACCAGAACGGCGTCGTTGTGACTCAAGGATCGCCTTTCCCCATCGGCACAACCACAGTCACGTGCACGGCTACTGACACGTCCGGGAACACGGCTTCTTGCACGTTCACAATCACCGGCTTCAGCTTCTGCCTGCAGGACGATGTGAACCCGGGCAACGTCGTGCTGATCGATGCCGTGAGCGGCGCTTACAGGTTCTGCTGCGGCGGAGTTCTGGTAGCGACCGGCAAGGGCACGATAACAACGAGAGGTTGCATCGGAAGCATCGACGACACCAAGGGGGCTCGTCGAGTCCATATCCAGTGGGACACCTCCGCTAACGGCGCCGGCGCGGGCACTGCGATTATTCAAGTGAGTCCGAACAAGACCGTATGTCAAATCACTGACATGAAAATGACCGACAACAACTGTTCGTGTTCGGACGTCCCGCCGGTGGGAAGCAAGCAAGGGTAAACACCTGATGAAGGCGGGATGTCGATGGGAATAACTCGACGTGAACTTTTGAAGTCAGCGGCCGTCGCGGGGCTCATGTCGTTCGCGGCGCCGATGATCAATCGAGGCCGCTACCGAGTGTTTGCCTCGTCACTAAAGGAGTACTCGGCGCGTGCGATCGACCTGGTCAAGCGATCGACGGTCATCGACATGCTCAGTCCGCTCACGCTCAACTTCACAAAGCAGGCCAAATGGTTTGCCAATCCCGAAACCTTCACATCGGCGGAGCTCCAGCCCTTCAAAGATTCCGGCATCAACGTCTTTCATATCGCGGTCGGAATGGGAGGGCCGGACGCCTACCTTGAAGTGCTCAAGTTCTTTGCTTCCTGGAACGGTTTGATCGCGGATCACACCGACGACTTCATGCGTATCGATAGCGCGGCCGATCTCGAGCGAGTCAAGAACTCGGGAAAGATCGGGGTGCTGCTCGGCTTGCAAAACTCAGAGCAATTTCGAACGCCGGCCGACGTAAACTTCTTTCACGGAATCGGCCAGCGCGTATCACAACTGACCTACAACTCGCGGAACATGATCGGCAACGGTTCGACCGAACGCCGCGACGAAGGCATCAGCGATTTCGGCGTCGCGATAATCGAGCGGATGAACAAAGTCGGAATGGCGGTCGACGTTTCACACTGCGGCGACCGGACGACGCTTGACGCATTCGAGATCTCGAAGCAGCCCGTGCTGATCACCCATTCAAACTGCCGCGCTCTTGTGCCGGGACATCCGCGTTGCAAAACCGATGAAGCGATAAAGAAAATGGGCGCAGCGGGCAGCGTGATGGGAATCACCGGCGTACGGATGTTTGTGAAGGCCGACGAGCCGACGACAATCGAGCACGAGCTGGATCACTTCGATCACGTAGCCAAGCTCACAGGTCCCGAGCATCTGGGAGTCGGCAGCGACATCGATTTGTACGGCTACGACGCGATGCCTCCCGAGTTGAACAAGCAGTTGCGAGCCGGCTACAAGGGCAGCTACGGATTTCGGGAGAAGATCGATATCGAAGGAATCGATCATCCGAAGAGAATGTACGATCTCACCGAAGGACTGATTCGCCGCAAGTACGCCGACAAGGATATCGAAGGAATCCTGGGCGGCAACTTCAAGCGAGTCCTCTCGAAGATATGGTCGGTATGAGCGAAATTTCCGTGGCACGTCGTAGTTCGGCCTTCAGGCGGAAGTTCGTAGCTTACGTCTACGCTGACTTACGAACTTCCGCCTGAAGGCCGAACTACGAACGTGCCACGGAAGCCAATGAGCCAGTTATACCTCTTGCTTCTGAGCGAAATCGAGCGATGCCACGCGGAGACTCAGAGAAGAAAGACACTGTCCGCACGTTTGTCTGCATCGAGATTCCAGATTCAATCTCAGAGCGGATCGGCAATCTCCAAACAGAATTGAAAGCGATCGATGCTCAGGTGAGCTGGACCAGGCCGTCGAACATTCACCTGACTTTGAAGTTTCTCGGAGCAGTCGAAGAGACTCGGATCCAAAACGTCGCCAGGGCCGTCCAGCGCGCCGTCGCCGGTATCAATGGGTTTGAAATCGAAGTCGGCGGCGCCGGTTGCTTCCCCTCTACACGCAACCCGCGGGTTTTATGGATCGGTTTCTCTGAAGTTCCCGACGCGCTAAGGCAACTCTACTCAAGCCTGGAAGACGAACTCGATCGAGAGGGCTTCGCCCGTGAGAAGCGGAAGTTTTCGCCTCATCTGACGATCGGCCGGCTACGCGGACCAAAGAACGCGACACAACTCGCCGAATTGCTGATCGAAAGTGGCTTCACGGCTGAACGGTTCAGCGCATCCGAAGTCATCGTAATGCGAAGCGACTTGAAACCGACCGGCTCGATCTACACACCGCAGGCCGTCATTAAACTCGCTTGAAATGTCCGACAAACTTCAGTTTGTCGATATCGGCCGGGGTAAGACGACAGACTGAAGTTTGTCGATATCGGGCCGGGGTAAGACAACAAACTGAAGTGTCGGACATTTACAAAGCTCCCAGGCCGCTGCAATATATCAACCAGACTACTGACCGTTAAGCGGCTGACTTACAGGACGAAAATGGCAAAAGGCGAAATAATTGCGGTCGTGCTGACAATCAGTGACTCGGCTTCACGAGGCGAGCGTGAAGACCGTTCCGGTCCAGCGGTCGTCGCGGAACTCGAGAAGCTCGGTGGCCGGATTGCTGCTACTGAGATTCTGCCGGATGATCGCGATCTGATTTCAGACAAGCTCCGCCAGTACGCCGACCGGGGCGACGTGAACCTCATCTTCACTACCGGCGGGACCGGATTCGCGCCTCGAGATAACACACCCGAGGCCACGCTTGCGGTAATAGAGAAGGAAGCGCCGGGCCTCGCGGAGCTAATGCGTTTTCGCAGTCTGGATGAGACTCCGCTTGCACCGTTGTCGCGCGCGGTGTGCGGCATACGCGGAAGGACTTTGATTGTGAACTTGCCTGGAAGCACACGCGGCGCAGTCCAGAACTTCACCGCAATTCGCAGCTCGCTCCCTCACGCGATCGCATTGCTAAGTAGTCAGTAGTCCGTAGTCAGTAGTCCGTAGTCCGTAGCGTTTTGCTTGATAACTGGACTAAACCACTGGCTACGGGCTACTGAACTACGGACTACTGACTACTGACTACTGACTACTGACTACGGACTACGGACTAATGACTGACAAACTAATTCACGCGACGGCGGCCGACAATCAGATCAGATGCATGGCTGCGGTCACAACCAACCTTGTCGGCGAAGCCTGCCGCCGCCATCGTACTTTTCCTACCGCATCAGCGGCGCTCGGCCGCACGCTTACCGGCGGATTGCTGTTGGGAAGCGGCGTAAAGGACCTGGAAAAGCTGACCGTGCACTTCGACTGCGAGGGTCCCATCGGCAGCATAGTCGCGCAGGCTGATCCGTACGGGAACGTGCGAGGCTACGTCTCGAATCCGCAAGCCGATGCCACGGAAATGAACGAGCGGGGTAAGTTCGATGTGGCCTCCGTTGTCGGCGGAGGCAAGCTGTACGTCACTCGCGATGCCGGCTTCGAAATCGGCTTGATGAAAGAGCCCTATCGCGGAATGGTTCCGATCGTGTCGGGCGAGATCGGCGAAGACATCGCTTACTATCTTGCGAAATCCGAGCAGATCAATTCCGCGGTGAGCCTGGGTGTGCTGATGACCCTCAATGGCGCGGAAGGCGAATGGCCGCAGAACGGCCCGCGCGAGCCGCGCACAGCCGAATTCTCACTCGATCAATTGAGGGTCGCCGCGGCCGGCGGGTATATCGTGCAGATGATGCCCAGCAGCGATGATAAGCTCGCGGCTGAACTCGAGCGCAGCATCTCCCGCGCGCCTTACGCCACGGACATGGTCAGGTCGGGTCACTCGCCGGTCGAGATGTTGCAGGAGGTGCTTGGTGATCTGAATCTCCTTGTGCTCGAAGAGATGGAGCCGAGCTTTCGTTGTCAATGTTCGCGTGAGCGCGCGCTGCTGATCATCTCAGCGCTCGGAGGCGAAGAGGTCCAGGACATGATCAGGAAGGACAACGGCGCGGAGTTGATCTGCCACTTCTGTAATGAAACTTATCAACTCAGCGCAGAGGAGCTCTGCGAGCTGTTGAACCATGAGTGAGCGATCACAGGCCAGGGTCGACGAGGAAACCGGCGCGGCGTTCCTTTGGAGTGCGGCGCGGTCTGTGCCTATGCGCCGCTTTGTCTCTTGGTGGCGATTCAACGCAGTCAAAGCGGCGCGTACGCACAGACCGCGCCGCACTCCAAATATGTCGTCACTCGGCCTGAGGTCGTTGTCTTGGGTCTGTGAATACCAACAAAACTTTAGGACGCTACCAACGGTTGGACGCTATCGGGAATTCCCTTTGGGGAACATCACCAGCTCGGGCTCCGCGTTCAATCGTTCAAGCAGTTTTTTGATAAGCCGTGTTTTGACCCGTCCCGCCAGCTTCGGATGAACGAGGTAACGAACTATTGCGACAAGCCATGTGTTCTCGCTTACTCTAAACACCACCGAGGGGTGTTCCCGCACTTCCAACTGATCGACCGGCGTTTGAGCGAGCAGCTCGCGATACGTGCGCACACGCGACATCATCGCCTCACCCACTTCTTCCGCGGCGGTTTCCTTCATCGTTTTCTCAACGAAGCCGAGATCGCTCTCGTAGGCGATGTTGAATTTGATCTCATTCCAGACGTAGGGGAACAGGGGCGAAGAGTAGTTGTAGACCGTCGCACTGAGGACCTTCGAGTTGGGGAACTTGATCACGCGGCCCGTCGGATGGTCAGTCGATAGATAGTCTCCGCCAAACTCCCAAAGCGTCGTGTCCAGGTAACTCACGTCGATCACGTCGCCCGTAGCATCTCCCATCTTGATCCTGTCGCCAACGCGGTATGGCGTCCTCACCATGATGTAGACCCATCCGATGAAGCTCGTCAGAGTTGTCTGCAGGGCCAGGCCCAGAATCAAAGAGATCACTCCGAATGAAACAACGGCGGTTTGCCAATCGACGAAGAGCGCGTTGACCGCGATGACCGCAAGGATCAGGACCACAATCAGTCTTTGGATTCGTTTGAGATTGTAACGGTAGACCGCATCCTCTACGCTGCCGATCAGATAGACCTCGGATGTCTTTGCAAGACCCAGAAACAGGACGAGTAACATTGCCGCTTTGGTGTATCTTGTGAACTTCAGAATCGCGCCATCTGAGAATCCGAAAAAGTTTAAGGTGAAGAGATAGTACAACGCTCCCAACCCGATCAGCACCAACACGTATCCGCCAAACCAGACTTTGTCTTTGGTTTGTGCGACGGGCTTTTGCGGTTCATCCTGAATCGGATTCTGCTTTAGTGCGTTTCGTACGTTCTCTTGCTGCTGTATCTCTACTTCTTCTGCTTCGACTGTTTGTACGTTTGACATAGATTACGGCCCCTTGAAATCCGCGCTCGCCCTTGCGGTTTTCGATGACCCGTTTTACGAACTCGAAGTTCTTTTTGCGCGCCTCTTGCTCGGACGCTTCTCATCGATCGAGTGGGACTTTCGATCATCTTTCCCTTCAAGGAGTTTCCCGAGCTCTTGATAGTGTTTACGCAGGTTCTCAACCTCCTCTTCGCTGAGATCCTCGATGTCGATCAGACGATTGCTCGCTCCCTCGAGCGAGGCGACGATTTCATCGAGCTTCAACTGGACCGCAAGCGATTCCTTGTTCTGCGCCCGTTGAATCAGGAAGACCATCAGAAATGTGACGATTGTCGTGCCGGTATTGATCACAAGTTGCCACGTGTCGGAGTAATGAAAGACCGGCCCGGTTGCTGCCCAGACCACTATTACCCCGAACGCGACAATGAATGCCCACGAGCTGCCGGACCAGTTCGTCACCTGCCGCGAAAAACGCTCGAGGACATTGCCGTTCCTGCTCGATTTCTTTTTAGCCATTAGCTCCCTTGCGCAACCCGGCTGGCATGATTGCAGCGACGTCGCCATCACCTATTGCAGGTGAGCAGTTAATTTCCGGCGCCCTTTTTTCGTCCCTGCTCGTCAGGCTTGTTGCGGTTGATCAGTTTGGAAAACCGGCTGGTGTTGTTGTCCTCCGTTTCCTCCTGGTACAGGAACGCAATGTGCTCCTTTTCAAACTTGTCGAAGAATTGCTCCCACGTTATTTGCTGGAGCGATTCTTCGCCGGTATAGCCCGGGAAGTCGATTCTCAGAATCCCAGGGTCGTCGCCTTTTCCTGTGCCCTTCACCGCCGCGGGCTTGCCGCCGCGATCCTCAGCCCATTTCCTGATTACTTCATGATCGGTAGTGACTTTTGCATCTGCCATTACAATTTGCTCCTCGCCTTTGAATTAGCCGCGTCCACTTTTCGCTTGCAACTTAACCTTGTTTGACTGCGTTCAAGCCTCCGCGTTCTAACTTGCCGGGCACCCGGTATCGCCTTCGCTCTCTTCGCAAATAAGCCGTCAGCCCAAACCAGAAACCATAAAACAGCGCCAGCGCAATTCCCGCGGCAGTCAATGAAAACCCGGCGGCATCCGTTACCTTCCTCGTCACGACGTAGAAGTCGCCGCAGACTCCTAGCGCGAGCGGCACCATCGACGCCAATATCATCCGGCTGGCGAAAGTATGAAAGTGTTCAGTCTCTTCGCCCTTTTCAACAATTCGGTGATATGCCGCGGGAGTCATCAACAGGACGATGGTGACCGCTATCATGCAAAGGCTGACGAAGTGCGCATACTTCGACGACGCGGGTAAGTTGTCGAACGCATCCGTGAGCATTGTTATGAATTGAAATCCCAGAAGCGCCTGGGCTCCCGGCAATACGACTTTGGTCTCGGTCAGAACATGTTCGATCTTGTCTCTGAGTTTCGTACCGCCCGCGTCACCGGATTTCGCGCCCGACTCCTGTTCGCGGTTCCGCTCAGGATGATGTTTGTTACGCTGAACGGCTTCGATGCCGTACCAGAATGTGAACGCTATTACGCCCATCGCCAAGCCGAGAAACAGACCCGCCAGCGATCCGGCAAGCTTCTCTCCTGCTACGAAAACGTTGAGGCTCAAGCCTACGCCAAAAGGCACAAGCGCCATCTCAGTCACGCGAGTCGTAAAATGATGAACGCCCTCCGTGTCCTCGCCGCTCACAACGACTCGATGATAGGCGCCGGGCAGGATCAATAACGCAAGCGCGATCAGCAGCAGACTCAGCGCGGCTAGATTCAAATACTGCGAACGAGTCGACAGCCTTTCGAACCCGCGCTCGAAGACTGCGCGATACTGAAGGCCTAACAGCACCTGAGTGCCGAGGATCAATAACCGCGCTTCATCAAGCGCGTTTTGGACTTTGTCTTTAAGTCTTGCCATTTCACATCCGAGCAAAACCAGGCTCGGTTACATGTCATACATGTCACCTGCCGGCGCTGGCTTTCATCGACGAAACTTCGGAAGAACTTCCTCCTCATAGAATTTGAAGAAGCCTTCCTGATCCGGGCCGACCTGGTGAATCCAAACGCCGTTAAAGCCCGCGCGCGCGTATTTTTCAATCGCGGCAAGATGCTTGTCCGCGTCAGGACCGCACACTATTGCTTCGGCCACATCATGCTCGGTGACCATCCTTGAAGACTGCTCGAAGTGGGCCGGTACTCGCAGCTCCTGGGTCAGCTCGCCTTCGATGGCGACGTTCGGCCAGCAGCGATGGGCAATGCGCCGCGCCTCCGCTTCCTGCTTTGCCCAACAAACTGTCACCTCTCCGTAGATTGGCTTACCATCGCCGCCCGCGTTCCTGAATCTGTCCAGCAGTTCTTCCTTCGGCGCGGTCGAGATGAACCCGTCGCCCGCGCGACCCGCTAACTCCGCGGATTTGGGACCCGACCCCGCAATCAAAATTGGAGGCGGTTCTTTTGGGAGAGTGTAGATGCGCGCGTTCTCAACGGTGAAGTAGTCGCCGTAGTGGCTCTGCTCACCTCCGCGCCACAGAAGCCGAATCACATCGATCGCCTCGCGTAACATTCCCTGCCGGATGTCTGCAGGCGGCCATCGATCGCCCAAAATATGCTCGTTCAGGTTTTCGCCCGAACCCAAGCCGAGCATGAAACGCTCAGGCATCATCGCCGCCGCGGTTGCCGCCGCGTGAGCAATGATCGCCGGATGAATCCTGATGGTAGGACAAGTCACTCCGGTTCCGATTCGGATCCGTTTAGTCGCTTGCGCGATGGCGCCGACGACGCTCCAGACAAAAGGACTCTGACCCTGTTGGTCGGTCCAGGGATGAAAATGGTCTGAGATCATCGCGAAGGTGAAGCCCACGGCTTCCGCCTGCTGCGCGTAGCGGATCAAATCGTTTGGGCCGTGTTCTTCACCGCAGAGCTTGTAACCGATTTCCAACACTACGACTTCTTCCCGCCTTTCTTGCGGCCCTTCTTTAGCGGTGTCTCAATTTGGAGGGTAGCACACGCTTCAGCCTGTAAGATTCCCAAATTGCTCTATTATTTGGAACAGGCTGAAGCCTGTGCTGCCCTCCAAATTAAGACACCGCCCCTTTCTTTCCTCCCTTGCTGCTCGATGCGTGGCTCTCTTTACTTTCCACGGCCGCTGCCGGATTTCTTGCCGCCACCGGATTCTTTGTTCACGGTCGCCCACGCGCGGCTCTCGGCTTCCTTCTTGGAAACACCCTTTTTCTCGTAACCTTCTTCGATATGCTCGGCCTGCCGTTTCTGTTTGTCGGTGTACTTTCCCTTATCTCCCTGTGGCATCGTTCATTCTCCCGTTTCATTTGAATGCATGCCGCGTCCACCAAATGAACTCATTTCATTCAGAATCACTCTTGACGGCGACGCTACGAGATTTGTCGGCAATTGAAGTGCCAGCGGCGTCCACAGGAACGCGTGTTGCTCTGGCATTGATGGGGATAGTCACTATGATCAGAAAACTGAAGTCGGGCAAATACCGGCTCTATTCTCGTAAGAAGGATGCCAAGACGGGCAAACGAAAAAACCTCGGGACTTTCTATACTCGAGAGAAAGCCGAAAAGCACGAGCGCGCGGTGCAGTACTTCAAGCATCATTAGTTGCTTGTAACATGGATTTCGCTAGCGCAGGAATCCGCGCGAATCCGAGGGTAACCGGGTAGCGGTGGCCTCCTGATAATTTACGGATTGGCGGTTACCTATCGACCTAATGAATGGATTTGGACCCACAGGTAGCCGCAACGCCCGTTGTATCCGCACCATTGCGAACTATCGAGAGGTCACCGCTACGCGGCGCCGCCCACTACGCGGCTTACTGCAGACTCGACAGTCTACTCTGCCTGGCCAGCGGCATAAGCCTTTGCGAGCGCCGCAATCGGATCATTCTTCTGCTGCGCGAGCCGGCGAAATATTGTTTTCAAGTTGAACTTTTCCGGATCCAATTTCGCCGTCAGCTCATTCCATCTCAGCGGCGTCGAGACCGCAGATTGCTGAACGGGACGCAACGAATACGGCGGCACCGCGTGTTTACCACGCATATTTTGCATCACGTCGACATAGACTCTATCGCCGCGTTTTGCTTTGCTACGTTCAACCGTCGCGGTATCGGGCAAAGCATCTACAACCTTATTTGCAATCTGTATCGCCCAATCCCTCGCTTCATCGAAGTCGTGAGCGTGCTGACACGGGACTAACACATGCAAGCCGGACTTCCCGGTTGTCTTGAGATACGCCTTGACGTGTTCCCGCTTCAACAAACTGTGAAGCTCTTTGGTGACGGTTATCACATCGGCAAACGTAGCTTTACTTCGGTCGAGATCAAACAGAACGTAGTCAGGTCGATCGAGATTCTCGACGCGCGAAAACCACGGATGGAACGTGATCGCTCCCTGGTTGACCAAATACAACAGCGTTTGAACGTCATTCACCAGAGCGTAGTTGACCTGCTCGCCATCCCCGCTGGCCAGCTTAACGCGCGGAATCCATGGCGGATAGTATGAAGGCGTGTCCTTCTGCCAAAAGTGAGGAGCATCTTCGGCGACTCCATCCGGGAACCGCTCCAAGGTGATTGGGCGGTCACGCAGGTGTGGCAGGAGCCGATCAGCAATTTGCGCGTAGTAGCGCAGTACGTCTCCTTTGGTGATCTCGACCTCAGGAAACATGATCTTGTCTTCGTTCGTGAACTTGATATTCTGAGGCGCTTGTTCTTTGTCGTGACCGTTTGACTTCCTGGTCGATTTCCCGGTCGATTTCCTTGCGCGTCCCCGTGCTTTCGAACGGCCTTTTGCGCGAGCCCCTTTCGATGCGCCATCTTTCATTTTGATCAACAGCCAGTTTTTCTTCTTGTCCGATGGCTTACCGGTTGGTTTGCCTGAACCATCCATTCGAACAAGCGCGAAACTTCCTTTCAACTTCTTACCCTTGAGTCTGACCTCGACGTGCCCGTGTTTGATCGCTTCCGTCACCGTCTCGGGTTGAGGCTTGTCGGCAAGCAGATTCTCATAAGTGCCTTTGTCCCATATCTCGACCTTGCCGGCCCCGTACTCTCCTTTGGGAATTTCGCCGCTGAACCTGGCGTATTCGACCGGATGATCCTCAACATGCACCGCAAGGCGTTTGATCGACGGATTGAGTGTTGGTTTCTTCGGCACGGCCCAACTCTTCAGCACGCCGTCGGCTTCCAGTCGAAAATCATAGTGAAGCCGGGATGCGTGATGCTCCTGGACTACAAAGAGAGGCTTGCGACGGGATTTAGAAACTCGCGCGCGTGGTTCCGGAGTCGTGGCGAAATCGCGTTTGCGTTTGTATTCGGTTAATGCCACTGCCACGGCCCCCGGTAATGATGCATACGAGTGTTGGCGTAAACCAAATATTGCCCGGCCCAAGCTTGTGAGCCCGGGCCGGGCATTGGCTTCATTCACCCAAGTCAAACCGTCTATCGGCAGTCGCCGATTGGTTAATCATTTGCTAGCGGCTTGTTGCTTCGCGTAGCCTTGTGGGTTCACAAAGAAGCTTGGCTATGGCTTGACGCGACTAGCGAAACACACTCGAGCCCGTTGTTGCGCGGCTCGCGAGTCGCCACAATCAAACCACGGTTCTACGACCGGAAAGCAACTGGAAGATTAGAACGATCACCGCGACGACCAGCAGCAAGTGGATCAAGCCTCCACCGACGCCGCCGATCAACCCCAGCAACCATAGAATCATAAGAACTACAAGAATTGTCCAAAGCATAACCGTTTCCTCCCCTTTTCTCGCGAGCCGGAATTTAAAGAAGCGCTAGGCGCGCCCTTCAAGCTCATTCTAAGACTGAGCAACCACAATGCCATTCTTGCTGAACTTGATCTGCACTGATTTCGCGTCGCCGGCAGTGACGTTATTGGAGGTTTAATACAGACCGGCGTATCGCAATAGAACAAAACACGAGCGATTCGGCCTTAGCGTGCTTTGCGGTCCTTTGCGTCTTTGCGTTGTGAATTCACGTTGAGAATTTCCCGTCGAGAATTCTCAACGCAAAGACGCAAAGGACCGCAAAGCACGCAAAGTTAAGACGTGTGAATGGAAAGGCTCTTCAATAGAACTCGCGCAGGAGGTTTCCGATTCGGCCCTGTAGAGTTCGATAGATCGTGCCTATTGGTTGAGTCGTGTCGATGACGTCAAAGCCATACTCATCGACCATCGAATCGAAGACCGATAACATTCTGGTCTGGTATTCGCCAAAGCTGTCGAACAAGTCATCGCCGAGATGAATGTCCATCCCCGATTCCCAATAATCAAATCCTGTAGGGCTGCTCAATACACGCGGGATTAGGTCGCTCACATCGCCGCGCATGTAGAACACCGCGTCGGGCTTCAGCGCGAGCCCATAACAGGCCTTTATCCAGGCGGGATCCAGCCCACGCACGATCGCTCGCGCGATCAAGGAGTAGATATAACGATCGGTCAACACGATGAAGCCGGCCCTCAGCGCCGGTATCATCTCGTTCTCGAGCCGGTCTGCAAAATCCGTAGCGTAGAATAGCGAGAGGGATATCGGACCCAACGTGATACCCGCCTTGGCCTGCTTGATTCCCTTCCCCGCAAGCGCCGACCGAGTCATTCCCGTGTCGAGCACCGCGTGGCCGCTGGATTCCAGCCACGGCTTGAGCAGCGACACTTGAGTCGAGCGGCCAACCCCGTCCGGGCCTTCGATTACAATCAGCCTGCCGCGCAGCTCCGACAAATCGATTCCGGGCAAGCCCTCGCCGTAGAATTCAAACGCGTGATTGTTCGGCCGGTTATCCATTGATCCAGTACTCGCTGAACGCGGGATGTGGCAGCGGATGCTTGGGCACGTCTACGATTTCGCGTTCGACTATCGCGCGCACCTCATTCTGCTGCTCTTCGATCGAACGCGTAGCATCGATCACGTTGAGACCGAATTCGTCGATCATGCCTTCGTATCTGTCCTTGATCATTCCCTGGAACAGCTCGAAGCTCTCTTCGATGTCGTCGCTCAACCCCAGGTCCATTCCCGCCTCGTAGTATTTCAACCCGGCGCGCGCGCTCAGAATTCGCTTGAGCGACACATCGAGAGGCACTCGAAAATAGAATGCGATAGTCGGCTTCACCGCAAACCGGTAGAGCTCGCGCACCCAGTGCGGGCTGACGCCGCGCGCGGTGTCACGCGCAAACGCAGTGTAGATGTAGCGATCGGCAAGCACGATGGCGCCGGCCTTCAGGGGAGGAATGATGTGACGCTCGATCCGGTCCGCGAGGTCGGTGGCATGAAGCAGCGAGAAGGTCGTCGGGGTAAGCATCTGCTTCTTCTTGCCGCGGCTGGTGGTCTGTTTCACAAGCGGAGAAGAATTCCACTCCGAAAAGAAAACCATGTAGCCTTCACGCTTGAGCCATTGCTGAAGGAGGCTTAATTGAGTGGATTTCCCGGACCCGTCTATGCCTTCAACGATGAAGAGTTTTCCCGAGAACTCGTGGTCGCCATACATTTGCACAGGAAAAGTATAGACAATGGAGTGCGCCGCCGCCAAACAGACTGGTAGTTTTCGGATTCTGCGTTGCTTAATAAGCTTCCCGTGCTTTGCGGTCCTTTGCGCCTTTGCGCTGGGTATTGACCCAATACTCAGCGCAAAGTCGCAAAGGACCGCAAAGCACGCGAAGGGCTACCACACGTTACAAGTCAGCAACGCTCGATGACTTACTTGGACTTCTTCTTCGAGCTCGTCTTATTTACATCGGTCGGGTTGCACTGCGCGACGTTGATCTTCTGCTTTTTGTTCGCGCCGATTACCTCTATCCCTTTCTTACCGAGAATATGGTTCAGTGGGATATGAACGGTGTATGGCGCAGTAGCCGGGATTTCTATGCCGTGTAGCGAACCGACAACCTCTATTCCCCAATAATCCGGCTGGCGAACGTAGATCAACGGTTTCAGCTCGACGGTCATGTTGAGATACGGTTTGGTTCCGGAAACGACCAGAAAGAACGTGCATGGGACAATGCCAGGCACAACTCGAGCACGCGTAAAGTTTATTAACCTGACGGATCCCGAAGGAGGCGCTTTCAGAAAACTCGTAGCCATGGGTTACTCCTTTGTGAGAAAGATTTGTTAGCAAGGCCGATGCTGATAAAGACTTGCATCAGTAGTCTACCTTTTATGGTGTTATGGCCGAAAGGGGCGAAACATTACATCTGGCTGCGCCCTCCATCAGGAGGGCCATGTTTATAGATAATGACAGCGCGCGGTCTGCTCACTCCGTCAGGAGTGAAATGTAGCGATGCTCTCACGGGCACATGGAACTCCTGACGGAGTTCCTGCGACTCGCCGCCTCGATTGCTATATACATGGCCCTCCTGACGGAGGGCGGAGGACCAAACCGCCGTGGCTCTGTGGATCTACGGGGCTAGAGATTTGGAGCCGACGCGCCACCCAGGGCTGGCTCCCTGGCCTATGAACATCGCGCCCTTAATGGGGCTACAGTCCTTCGTGCTATGCATTACTTATGATCTGCGGCGACAGGATACGCTTCCGCAGGTTCAGCAACACACACTAGGACAACTCTCGTCAGTGAAATCCTTCTGCGGACCACGGCTCGGGCGTTCAAAAGGACAGTCGTTGTACCGTGTGGTTGGGACCCAGACCAAGATCGGGCTCGTCGAGGTGGGTGATGATGGTATCGAATAACCCCGCATACTTTGGATCCCTGCAGCTCTTTCTAGGTCCCGCGATCGAGTCAGTGTAACTGCAAAGTACATCGTTAACCGTCTTTCCGTACAGGACCTGACCGTAGCTTGCGTCCGCACACTTGCCTTCCGAGTCCTGGAAGACGAGGACATCGTCGATCACGAAGAGCCGGTTTCGGATGTCGGAGCACACGCCCCGTCGTGCCAATTCAACAAACGGCGCCCACCTCGACGGCACTGTTACAGCAATACGCAGTAGGTCCTTCGTTAGCATGGTTACTCTGTATGACTCCGTCGCATCACCCTTGATTATTTGAATGACACTCTCGTCGGTCGGATCAATGCGCCACTTGCCAGACTTGAAATAGTGACCATCATCCGGAGCCAAATAATACCATTCACAATCCCCATTCCTGTGGAAGATATATTGCATCCTGAATCGGCTTGGTGGAAAGGCTTTGAAGTCTTCGGGGCGGTATATTTGATCCTTATCTGTTTGCCGTTCTTCCTCGCGGGAACTGACCCAGTGCTGACACAAGTATTCTGTGTTTACTGCGGCTGGAGTTTGGTTGGATCCTGGTGACGTAGGGCTCGACGAAGGAGATTTGGCAGAACAACTATAAGTAAGTTCCGCCATGGACACTAACAACACGAACAGGAGAACCATTCTCATTTGAACTCCTTCAAAGCGTATTAAGAATGTAGATTCAGTTCCTTGATGCACCATTCCTTTTCGGTGGCATTCGTTCCCGCATGAGCGACATCCAGAGACTGCGTCTGCTCCTCATTGATAGTCGGGCCGCATCGCGCGTAATCGATGCGCAAAGCCAACCGCTCCTCTGCTTATCCGGATACTAAGCCAGGCGCTTCAAAACTTCTTTCGCGAGCACGGTGTAGTCTTCAGCGCCGTCGCTTCGAGGCGCGTACTCGAAGACTGACTTGTGCTCCGCTTGAGAATAGTCCAGCTCAGTTCGCTCGCGAATCACCGTTCTAAGAACTCTTCCATGAAATAACTTCTTCGCTTCGTGGCGGACCATCTCGGGACCTGCGCGGCGAGTCGTGTAGAAAGTCATCACGATGCCTGTTCGTTCGCTGTCGATTCGCGCGTCTCGTGTGTGTGTATCTATGAACTCGATCATCTGCTCGATCGAACGCAAGCCCAGCCACGTGCACGCGCAAGGGACTAAAAGGTAATCCGATAACGACAATGCGGCTGAAGTCATTCGGCCAAGCTCGGGCGGGCAGTCGAACAAGACGAAATCATATTCGTCGTCCCTTGCTGCAAGCGCATGTCTGAGTGGCGACGTGATGTCGCCCAAACCGTCGCCTGAAAGGGTAACCTGCCACAAACGCCGTCCGCCGCTCGGTACGAGCCAAATGTTTTCGCGGATATGATTCGGATGGAAGCTGCCGTGCTCGATAGCTGACGCGACTGTGCCGCGCGCGTGGTCGGCTCCGGCGATGTACCTTAGATTGTCTTGCGGATCGCAATCGACGAGCATCACTCGCGCGCCAGCCATCGCAAGTCCAAACCCGAGGTTCCAGGTCGTAGTAGTCTTGCCGGTTCCGCCCTTCGATGCAGCGATTGCTATTCGCTTGCTCATTTCTTTACCTTCATGAAAGAGTAAATCGCTCTGCGATCTTCTCTGCGTCCTCGGCGTCCTCTGCGGTTAATCTAGTCTGAAAGAAGTTAACCGCAGAGGACGCCGGGGACGCGGAGGTTGCGCGGTGAACTCAGCGGCCGGGTTTATCCAGGTCTCTCGACTCGATGACGGCGACCGCAAGCTCAGGTTCCTCGGAAGGGTCGCCTTGATCCTCAGAAACAACGACGTGCAGATTCTGTATGCCTCGATACGCAAGGTAGTGGTTGTAGAAAACCATGATCAGCCCGACCGCCGGGATCGACAGAAAGATCCCAATCAATCCGCCGATCTCGGCTCCCGCCAGTATGGCCAGGATGACCATTATCGGGTGCATCTTGATTCCACGTCCGACTATTCGAGGATAGATGAAGTAGTCCTGAAAAATGCGAAGGACCGCAAGAAACAGGGCTACCAGCAGCGCCGTCTTGAAAGACACGGTCAGCGTCAGGCCAAAGATGGTGACTGCCGCCAGCAGCGGGCCGACCAGCGGGATGAACTCGAGCAACCCGGCTATCGCGCCGAGCACGACCGGATACGGGGCGCCTATCAGCGTCAGCCCGATCATCATCACCGCGCCAATTACCAGGCAGGCGGTGATCTGCGCCCGGATGTAAGCCGCAAGCGTTCCACTGATATCCATCAACAGCCAGTGAGCGCGCTTTTGTATCCGCTCATTGGGCAACAACGCCAACAGGTTTTGCTCGAAGGAAGACGCGTCCTTCAAAAGAAAGAACGATAATACCGGGAGCAGCACAAACCACGTCAGGTACTGAACATAACCAAATGATCCTGCGACTAATGCCGCCAGCCACTCGGCGATGGAACTCGCCACATCGCTGGCCCGCGCGAAGATCGCGTCTTGCCATTGCTGAGGGACCTTGACGTGTTTCATCCAGCTATTGGCATCGTTGAATATCTTGGTGACGCTCGCCTGCGCGGACTTGCTATAACCGGGCAGGTTTTTGACAAGCTCGGTGACCTGTTGCGCGAGCGGCGGCCACACCAGTTGCAGCACCGCGAAGAACGCGGCGGCTATCAACAAGTACACTACGATGATTGCAATGCTCCTCGGCATTTTGATCTCGTAGCGTCCGATGTAGACGGGCTGCTCGATCAAACGAACGATCGGCGCGATCAAGTAGCAGAAGAATATCGAGAGGACCAGTAACAACAGAACGGTGCGAATCTCATAGAGAAGCCAGCTTCCAACCAACAGCCCTACCAGGACGACGATCACCCGCACGGTTACGCGCGTCCAGAGGCGAACCATCTCCGAGTTTTCGTGCTGTTTCTCCTTCAATCAGTCCCCCATTGGGTATGGAGCTTCTATGTTGGGCGAGTATAGCACAGGGCGGATGGATGCGCCTGTGAGGATTGAGAGTGGAGATTGGAGATTGGAGATTGGAGATTGGAGATTGGAGATTGGAGATTTGAAATCGGGGACCTAAAGGAATCGGGTATTGCAAATTGCAAATTGCAAAATGAAAATTGCAAATTTGGGCCGGATGAAACTCAGATTTGAAATCTCAAATCTCAAATCTCAGATCTGAAATCTCGAAATCTCAAATTGAAATCTCGAATCTCGAATCTCGAATCTCAGATCTGAAATCTCGAATCTCAAATTTGAGATCTCAAATCCCCCAATCCCCCCAATCTCAAATCCCCCAATCTCAAATCTCCCAATACTCACATCTCCAATCTCACATCTCAAATTTCAGATTTGCAATTCTCAATTTGCAATTTTCAATTTTCAATTTGCAATTTGCAATTTCCCCGATTCTCTCTTTAAAGCCTTTCCGATTCTCCTGCCTTCACCGCCGCGTCCCGCCGCTCGCGTGCATCCGCCGAATATCTTCCGCCAGCGACTTCGCCTTGGGAAGCTCGGCTATCGCGCGCTGCAGTTGCACATCGCCATCAGCCAGCGCCGCTCGAGCGTTCTCTTCACCAAACGCCGCAATCGCTACGTCGTAGCGAATCCGCCGCTTCAGCCAGTCGGCATCTTTGTCGACTCGCGACTCGTCGGCCTTCAGTTCCTTGTGCGCGCGCAAAAACGTTTTGAACGCTGCCAGCATCTTGTCACTAATCGGATAGTCGCTAGCCGTCAGGCGGTGTTTATGATCGCACACTTTGTCGATCTTGAATTCCGCGAATCCCGGGATCTGCCCCGCCACAAGCGTGCGGCTAAACTGAAACAGAGGCTCAACCCAAACGCGCTGAAGCTCGATCTCATGAGTTGGGAACTTCACCAGCGTGTCCGGCTGAATGCCCCCGCCCCCGTAGACTGTTCGCCCCGTGTCGGTGCGCTTTTCGTCACTCGTCTGAACCGCGTCTTTGTCTCCGCGTTTCAGATAGTAATCATAGAAGGAACGATTGGCGTACTCCCGCTGGATCAACCGTCCACTCGGCGTATAGAAGTGCCCGGTCACAAGCCAGAGCCCCGAACCGTCCGATAGAGGAAACACGCTCTGCACCAGGCCTTTGCCAAAGCTGTTCTCGCCGACGATCACCGCGCGATCGTGATCCTGCAGCGCGCCGGCAACAATTTCAGAAGCGGAAGCCGATCGCGAGTTGATCAATACCACTATCGGAAAGGTCTCGGGTGTGGTGTTGGTCGCGACTTCTTCGCGAGTCGGGAAGATATTCGGGCGCCCGCGGAGAGTGACTATAGGCTGGCCTCGATAAAGAAACAGGTTGGTGATCTTCTTCGCCTGGTCCACCAGGCCTCCGGGGTTGTTGCGCAGGTCCAGTATCAGAGACGTCATCCCCTGCTTTTGGAGATCGGCCAGCGCGGTCCGAATCTCATCATAGCTGGTAACGTTAAATCCACGCTCGAAGTCGATGTATCCGACACCGTTTCCGGCCATGTAATAGTTGGTCACCGAATCGAGCCTTACCGCTTCGCGAGTAAACTTGAATTCAAGCGGCTGGCTTGCGCCGAGCCGCGTGACTTTCACGGTAACCGACGTGCCTTCGGGCCCGATCAACTTCTGTGACACTTGGAGCGATGTCCAGTTCTCCGTGTTTTCTCCATTGATCTCAACGATCTGGTCGCCGTAGCGAACGCCTCCTCGATAGGCGGGTGTGCCGTCGAATGGAGACACAATGTAAACCTTGTCATTTCGCGGTGCGATAGTAGAGCCAATGCCTGAGTAACGGCTGCGTTGATCCTGCTGAACCTTCTCCCATTCCTTCGGATCGAAATAGTTAGAGTGAGGATCGAGAGTGTGAAGCATCCCGAGGATCGCCGACTTATTCAGCTTGCTGAAGTCGATCTGTCCCGCATAGTGATCGTTGGCAACCAGAAGCGCATTTCCGAAGTCCTGCGCAATCTGCTGCCTGGTGGTTGAGTCATCGCCGCTCTGTCCAGCTCTCTGCGCGGGGTGCGCGCCCGCAAATGTGATCGGAATAACAAGGGCGACAACAAGCAACCAATACCGTTTTTGCACTTTCATCGTGAATGACTCCTCGGCAAACAACATCGGAAGCGCGTATGCGAGTCACGGGAAGAGACATCTCGCTACTTGCTTCAGCAGAATCGTCACAAGAATCGTCAAAGAAATATTAGCGGAAAGATATTCGCGAAACAACCGGCGCTTCGATCAGGCAGTGGGGCGATAGTGTGTTGCTCGCACAGTCGCGTCTCTCCTCTGCGTCCTCGGCGTCCCCTGCGGTTAATTCCCTGTACTGATCAAGAAAAACCGCAGAGGACGCCGGGGACGCAGAGGACCGCTTACTGGCACGTTCACTTGGCTGGCTCTTATTCTTCGGATGGAGCCTCCGCCAGGCATTTAGATCACTTGCGTCTGTAAGCAATCCCCCGTAATATTCGGCTCGCGGAATTCCTGATCCGCCGGGACCTTAAGCACGCGCCCTTACTGAAGCTTTCAATCCACGTCACCGCGCGTTCGCGGTCAGCGCGCTGTGATCGAATATCGAGAACGGCCAAACCGGCGACGTTGCATTCACTCTCTTAGCGAGTCGCATGGATTGATTGGCAGCACTCGAAACAAGGAGAACACCAAATGAAAAAGCTTGTTACTGCTCTCTCTGCAGTCGCGTTGGTGATGTTGTCGTCATCTTCGCTGGCATTCAACCCATATCCTGTTCAAACCAGATGCAACCTGACGGAAGCCACCGCGCCGAAAGTTCGCGGTCTCCGCCTGGGCATGAGCATTCAACAATTTCTCGCGTTGTTTCCGGCGATTACCAAAAAGAAAGACTTGAGGGACTCTATCGAAAGAGCGAAATCAGCTACTGGCGACGAGGTTGTCACTCTCGGGTTCGATCCCGTAGTTGACGGCGACGCCAACAGTTTTGCAGGGATTGAGTCAGTAGCCGCCGCTGTTTATAAAGGTCGCGTGATGGATTTCAGTGCCCAGTACGGCGGCGCGACCTGGAGGTCCGTTGACGAATGGGTCGCAAAGCTTTCCGAGTCGTTCAACCTTCCGCGAGCGCAAGACTGGATGTCGGGTCCGAATGAATCCCCGAACAAGATCCTGAATTGCGACGGAATACAGATCGAAGCCGCAATACAGGGCGGGAGCGCGTCAATCAGGGTGCGCAACGCCGGCTACCTTAGGGAAAGCGAGGAGCGCGCGAAAGCAATGGAAGATAAAAAGCGAAAGGACGTCAAACCGTAAGGTTGGGAATCGCTCACATTCGCCTTTCTCCGCTGCGTCCTCTGCGTCCTCTGCGGTTGATTCCGAGCCACTGAGCAGAAAAACCGCGGAGGACGCGGGGGACGCAGAGGACTGCTTGCTGGCAACACGCTAATACCCCACTACCAATCGATCTCTCCAGTTGACTTTCGAGTCGCAGGGCGATCGCTCTCGAGGCCCACTCCATAAAAAGATGGCGGCCCGAACTTGCAAGCTCGGGCCGCCATCTGACTGTGACAAACTTTATTATCGCGAACTGTTTGGCTGGACCTAGTTCCTGCGAGGTTCGATTTCGCGGCCCGCTCTCAAGCGACGGACATCCTCAGCCATGATCCTGGCCTTCGGTATTTCAGTGAGCGCCCGCTGCATCTGAAGATCAGACTCCAGCAGCACTTCATATGCGGTTTCGACTCCGTAGGCCGCGGTCACTGCTTCGTACCGAATCTGCCTCTTGACGAAGTCGGCGTCCTTGTCCGCGCGCGCCGCGTCGAGTTTGAACTCCTTGTGCTCGCCGAGAAAGGTCTTGAATGCCGCCAGGACCTTATCAGTAATCTGATACTCATTCGGTTCCAGTTGGTGGTGATGATTGGCTTGCCGATCAAGTTTGAATTCAGGGAACCCCTGAATCTGACCCGCCACCAACTGATGGGTGAACTCGAAGGCCGGATCAAACCACACACGCTGAAGCTCGAACTCGTGTTGCGGAACTCTGATCTTCACTTCGACGTCCGGGTCAATTCCTCCGCCGCCATAGACGGTTCTCCCCGAGTCGGTGCGCTTCTCGTCCGTGTGTGTTCCGTTTTCTCCGCGCTTGAGGTTGTAATCGTAAAACGATCGGCCGCTATAGTCGCGTTGAATGAGCCGTCCGCTCGGCGTGTAGTAGTGCCCGGTGGTCAGCACGAGCGCCGAGCCGTCCGATAGCGGGAACGGGCTCTGCACAAGACCCTTTCCAAAACTGTTCTCGCCAACCAGCCTCGCGCGGTCATGGTCCTGGAGCGCGCCTGCCACAATCTCAGCCGCGGAGGCTGACAGGCGGTTTATCAAAACGACAATTGGGTAGTCTTCGGGGACCTGGTTGTTGGCTACGTATTCGCGCGATGGAAATACGTTCGGGCGTCCACGCATCGCGAGGATCTTTTGACCGCGATATAGAAACAGATTGGAAACGCGCTGCGCCTGCTCTACCAACCCGCCGTGATTGCCTCGAAGGTCGAGGACCAGGGAGGTCATTCCGCGCTGCCGCAATTCTCCGAGCGCATTGTGAACCTCATCATAGGTTGTGGTGTTGAAACCGCGCTCGAGATTGATGTAACCGACGCCTCCACCGACCATGAAATAGTTCGCCACCGACGGCAGCGGCACGGGTCCGCGCGTCAGCTTGAACTCGATTGGCTTATCCATGCCGAGGCGCGCGACCTTGACGCTTACCGTGGTGCCTTCCGGCCCGAGCAGCTTGCTTCTGACCTGGGCTTGAGTCCAACCCTCGGTTGACTCACCGTTGATTCCAGCGATGTGATCACCGTAACGAAGCCCCGCTCTGAACGACGCGGTGCCTTCGGTTGGCGAGACAATGAAGACCTTACCGCTATGTTGAATGATGGTGGAACCGATGCCGTAGTAGCGGCTGCTCTGATCGTTTTGAAACTCTTCCCATTGCTGGCGGTCGAAGTACATCGAATGCGGATCGAGCGTGCGAAGCATCCCGGTTATCGACGCCTTCGTAACTTTGTTGAAATCAACCTGCCCCGCGAAGTGGTCTTTCGCTACGAGAATCGCGCCGCTGAAGTCTTCAGCGATTCTCTGCCTGGCAGCCATATCTGACTGGCTCTGGTACCGCTGCACGGTATGAGCACCGGCAAACGTTAGTGGCAAAACAAGCGTCAGGACCAGTAGCCAATGGTGCTGCTTGAATTTCATCGTAAACCCCTCGTGTAATGGTTGCCTTTTTTATATCGGGCGCCGGCCGCCGTCCGGTAAAAGGATCGCCGCAAGATACTCGGCGATTCTACAAGATGCCTTTCCGGAAAACAACCATAGCGTTAGAGGAGCGCTGTCTTGATTTGGAGTGCGGCGGCAAGGTACTCCGCGGCGCCGCTTTGGCTGGTGATTGAATCGATTGGGAATGAAAGCGGCGCCGCGGAGTACCTTGCCGCCGCATTCCAAATTAAGACACCGCCGTTGGAGCAGGTCGATTGAGTGCGGCGCTTTGATGTTTGGTCGCGTTCAGATTTGGTGGTTCACTCATTTAGCGGCAAGCCAGCAGTTTCACCTCCGGCCTGCCGCGACTGGGCAGTGATGTTATGAAGCGGGGCGCCTCCCGCGGCGCGCGACTGATAAACTCAGACGCGCGCCGGACAGTTGACCGCTGTGGGGAGGCGCTATGACGGAAACAGTATATTGCGGCGTGGATTTTCACGCGAGGATGCAAACGA
>DATNBZ010000177.1:0-5856 GCA_035607285.1 Blastocatellia bacterium
GACCCACGTCGATCAGCCGCGTGACAACGCCAGGATCCAGGTAGGGCCGCAGGTATTCGCAACCGGATGCGCCCGCCCAGGAAATACGAAACTGATCCGATCCCAGTGCATTTGCCAGCGTGACCCAATCTCGATCCGAGCCCTTCATTTCCTGCACCGTAGGGCTCATCAGCAGAATATGAAGACGCCGACTGGAGTCCGCCGATCGGACGCGGCTCGCTGCGGAATTCCCGAGCGTCAAGGGTTCGGCCTGGTCAATTGATGTCACAAGAAATTTCGCTTTGAATCGGTCTTAGGAATTCGACGGCCTGAATGCAAAAATATTGAGCTGAAGGTCCATACCGAGGTATACGTCTCGGTGGACAAACGGCTGACGCGAAGACATTGGAGACTGAACGTGCAAACGAAACCCGGCATCGTGGAGGAGTTCGCAAATCGTCCGTAGCGTCTGGGGAGCGTCGACAAAGGAATGGTACTCCACAAACAAGTGCCGGACATTCGAAAGCATATCCGCGCAATCGTGCAACACCGCGGTTTCAGCGCCTTCGATGTCGAGCTTCAGCAAGTCCACTTCCTCATTTAGATATGGACGAAGCCTGCAAGAAGGAACGTCAATGACCTCGCCGTCATCTGAGGCCGTGGCGACGCGCCCGGCGTCACTTCCTTCCCGCTTGAACTGCAGGAAGCCATCGCTCAGCCAAAGCGCCTTTTGAACAAGCTCGACGCCGCTCAACTCAAACGCATTGCAGTTCTGTTCAAGGATTTTGAAGATCTCCGGATCAGGTTCGAACGCAATTATGCGGCTCTGTGGATGGGCCTTCTTGAAGTAGATGGTGCTGACTCCAATGTTCGCCCCGCCGTCAATGATAACCGGCTCGGTTCGACTGGTCTCAAATCGATAAGCCTCCCGCACAATTAAGTCTTCGTACAAGACAAGGAACGACGCCGCGTCCGGTATTCCCAGTTGTGCGCCCAACAGATCAGTCTGTGTTCTGGTATACCGAGGCGTCCTTCGAAGTCTCTCGAGCTCCCTGTTGCGCGTGCGGTATTCGCGTTGACAGGCGAGTCTTACCCAGTGTTGAACTCGCGGAGGAATTTGCGTCACAACTTTCTGAGAGCCTGGGAAGACAAGGCCCGACCAAACTACACCGGTTCCCATCGAAGAATCTTCATCCTGCCGGTTGTCTTAGTCCTTTATTCCGCAGCCAGCACCTGCCTGCGCAAGACACCACGCAACAAGACAGTCAGGTCGAACAGCCTCGCCCTTCCCCCGAGCAGCAGGATCAATAGTGGATAGCAAATCACGATCAATCCCAACTCGACAATCAAGCGCAGGAGATCGGGAGTCACATGAGCGTCGACTGTCCATGCAAGGGCTCCGGCAGAAACCGACGCGGCAATCGGCAGCACAATCGCAGATATGACCGATCGATTCATCTGCCGCGTAACTCGTTGCGCTATGACGAGCAGCACCATGGTCAGTGCAAGCGAAGCGGTCATCTCGGCATAGGCGGCCCCGACAATGCCCCAGCGGCCAGCCAAAACCGGAACGAGCACTACAAGTATTGTTAGATGGACCACCGTGCCGACACCGGTAAACTGGGCCCGTCCCGAGCCAATCAACAAAGCGCTCGCTACATAAAGAAAAGGCGCCACAAGCACGGTTATGATCATTACCCGGAGGCAGGGCACCAACGGAAGCCACTTCGGTCCCAGCACGAACGACACCAGCAGCGGGGCCGAGACAAAGATCGCGGCGCAAACCGGCGTCAGCAGAAAGTAGCAATGCCGCAAGCACTCTCGAAGCGCTCTTTGCACACGGGCCCGGTCTTCATGTATGCGGGCAATCGTGGGAACCAGAACGAAACTAATGGCCTTCGCAAATACATTCGCCGGTGTCCGCGACGCGTTCCAGGCCATTGAATAAAAACTCATCGCCGCCGGTCCGATTGCGCCGGCTACCAGCAGATTATCAATGCGCTCTCCGAGAAAGCCTCCGAATCCGCCCAGGAACACTTTCGCCGACCCGCCGATCATCTCCCGCCAGTTTGCAACTGAAGGCCAACCCTGCCACATCAACAGTCTTCGCCACCACAGCCTTGACCACAAGAGTGTGGTTGCAATCACCGTCGCTATCAGGTTCGCCCACGCAACTCCGAGATATCCGTGGCCCCGCAGCAACAAGACAACCGCCAACCCGACAAACACGATTGGTTGCAAAAGCTGAACACCTGCGATGTAAGACAGATCCAGCCGACGCTGCAATACCACCTGCGGATAGCCGCCTGCCAGCTCAGCAACCGGACTCCAGATGAGAATGCCGACCAGCGCCGCTAATTCGCTTGCGCCGTCATCTTTACCAGTCAGATAAACGGAGAGGACGTGAAATCCCAGCCGGAAGAGTAAAATCAACACGCATAGCGCTATCGCGCGGATTGCTGTTGAGGCGATGGCGTACTTATTATCGGTTGCATTTCCCCTCGCGGCGACCGCCGCTGTTTCCGGATAGAAACCCACAATCGAGATGACCGCAATCATTATTACCGCAAGCCCCAGCAGCCCCACCTCGCGCGGCTCGAGCATCCTCGCGGTAACTATCGAGAGAGCGACCGTCAGGATTCGCGTGACAATCTCCGCCCCTCCCGAAGCAAGCGCCGCACGAGCCGTTCGCTTGCGTAGCGGTGCTTCAGGAGTAAGGTCAGGGATGCCTATCGAATCTTGCATGTCGTGTAGGGACGTCCGTCCTTAGAAACTACTGCCTGTCCCTTTGCATTAGCCCAGGTGTTTACGCCTGGGTTCACCGGGGTTGAGCTCATTTTAAGCCCGATTTATCGGGCTTTTCTCCTGGGCATCGAAGATCGCTAAAGCACTCTCAAGAAGCCCCGTTAAACGGGGCTCGAGACCTGTTTGGCCGCTCACGATCCCAGGCGTAAACGCCTGGGCTATGGAAAAACAGCACGGCAGAACGGCAGCGGCTTCTCGCTCACTTGCCGATTGTCCCCGTGCTCTCCGATTCGTAATCGGAATAGGCCTCGTAGTAGTAGTCCTCGTACGCTCCGTGACCGGGCTCCACGTTATTCAAGACCACGCCGAAGATCCTCGCTCCGGCGAGCGACAGCTCCTGCCTCGTACGGCGAACAACGTCGCGCGTGCTCTTCCCTCCGTGCACCACGAGGATTACCCCGTCAACCATCGTCGACAGGATCACCGGATCGGTGACTCTCAGCAGCGGCGGCGAGTCTATTATTATGTGGTCGTAGGTTTCCTCGAGCGCGCTCAACATTCGCTTCATCTTGGCCGAGCTGATCATCTCCGACGGATTCGGTGGAATCGGTCCGCTCGGAAGGACCGATACGTTCGCGATAGACAGTTTTTGAATCACACGATCGATGGAAGTGCCGCTCGAGAATAACGTCGTCAACCCGCGCTGATTTTCCAACCCCAGGACTTTGTGAACGGCCGGCTTGCGAAGATCACAATCGACAATCAACACCTTCGCGCCAAGCTGCGCCAACGAAATCGCGGTGTTCACTACAGTCGTCGTCTTACCTTCTCCCGGCTGTCCACTGGTGATCAATATTGTCTTCGGCGGGCGATCGACCGACGATAGCAGGACCGAGGTCCGAAGCACCCGGTAAGCCTCAGCCACCGAAGAGCGGCTGTCGAGCGAGACGAGTTTGTCTGATCCCGATTGGACGCCATTGGCGAGACCAATCTGGGGTGCGATCTTTTTCTTTCCGTTGCTGCCGGCGAGCAAAGCCGACTTGCGGCGGCCGGAGATTGCCGGAATGACGCTCAGAGCGGGCAGTTGAGTATACCGGCTGACGTCTTCAACGGTTTTGACGGTATTGTCCAGGTACTCCAGGACGAAAACCAATCCCACGCCGGCTAACAAACTCACAAGGAGCCCAATAACGATAGTCCGCATACGATTGGGGCCGACCGGAGCGCCCGGCACCTGCGGCGGATCGATCATCTTCATGTTGCCGTGCTGCTCGTGCTCCTGAATCTTGGCCTGATTCGTCTTCTGGAGAAAGTCTTTGTAGAGCGCCTTGGTGGTCTCGACTTCCTGCTTGAGGATATTGAACTGAATCGCCGCCTGGTTCTGCTGGGCGGCTTCGGTTTTGGCCAGATTGAGCGCCGCCTGTAACGAAGCTTCGTCGCGCAGGGCACGCTCGTAATCGGCCTTAAGTTTTTCTTCCAACGCCGAGCGACTTTCGCTGATCTGCTGTTGAATCGCCGCGATCTGCTGCTTCTTCTCGATCACGCGAAAGTTCTTGGGTCCATATGTGACGTCGAGCTGAGACACCTCGGTGGTCAATTCGCCGAGCTTCTTCTGCAGATCGTTGGTCTTCGGATCTGAAAATGCCTCCGGGAGCTGCGCGACTCGGCCCGCCTTGACCTCCTGGAAAAGCGACTCCTTCAGCATTCGTTCGGTTTGAGCTCGAGTCGCCTGGTCGTGCAGGCGCGTCAGTTTATCGGTGGCCAAGTTCTCCTTGCCTTCGAGAGAGTAGATGTTATTCGCTTTGCTGTAATTGACCAGGTTCTGATCGGCTTCTTCGACCCTTGCCTTGAATTCCCTTGTGGATTTGTCGAGCCACCCGGAGGTGCTCGAGTACCGTTCCGTCTTGTTCTCAAAACTCCGTTGCATGAAAACCTGCGCAACGTTGTCGACGATGTTCGCCGCCAGAGACGGGTCAGTGTGTGTAAAAGAAATCACCAACATTCGTGTATCCGGCAGCGGTTCCGCGGTCAGGTTCCCCGCAAGCACGTCAACATACGGCGCAAGCCGAGCGCTCTCCTGGCGCGACCGGACGACATCCCCCGCCGAGGCGGATATCGGTGTTTCCGCGACCGCGGTTGAAGACGTCGCGTCCCTCTGTCCGCGGAATCTTGAGCCGATGGTTTTGATCGCCTCCAGGTAAGACTTCTGCGTGGTGATGTCCGTGAAAGCGGGATTCTGGTCCAGCTTCAAATTAACGACCACGTCTTCCAGCAGCGGCCGGCTCTGAAGCAGCCTGATCTTGGTCTTCATCCCCATTGCCACGTAATAGGTGTCATCGGATTCGTCGGTTTGAACAATCAGGTCGCCGCTTTGCACGAGCGTTCGGTTCTCTTTCTCGATTGCGATCGTCGTTGAAGCTTGATAGATCGACTTCTGGCGGAAGACCTCGACAGTAACGACCGATGTCACGATCACTGCGATGACGATCAGCACAAGCTTGCGTTTCCGGATCGCCCGCCACATTCTGCGGATGTAGAGCCTCTCGTCATTTTCCGGGTATCCATACGAGTAGCCGTAGGCTTGCCCTTCGGGATACGCTCCCACGTGTGGGTATCCGGGCCGCACTATTGGGGCGACGTGCGGTGACACCTTTTCCAGCTCCAGTCGTTCGTCTGACATTGGTGGTTCTCCAGGTGAATCGGTGAGGGTTGCTCTTCTCGAAACTCGGGCAAAGCGGGATGTGATTAGGAGCCGGACTTCCGATGAAAGTCCGCTTTTGATCACATCCCGCAGAGAGTGAGAACGATTACGGAATCGGCAGACGGGCCATCGACGAGAGACCGAACGCTCTCAACAATGCCCCTCCTATTGTTTTGCCTCTACTGTTGGGCACAAGGACAATGTCATTGGCCATTATCGGAACATCTTCTTTTTTGCCTGACATGACGGATCCGATATCTATATGCAGCTCCTCGCGCTTTCCGCCGGAGCCTTCTCTAAACACGATGCCCCGGTCCAGGGCGGCTTTGTAATTCGTGCCCTGCGCGAGCGATATTGCCTGTCGCAGCGTCGTGCCCTCCTTCAGCGGGAAGGACCCTGGCTGGTTCACTTCACCTGCGACGAAGAAGACA
>DATNBZ010000180.1:0-28757 GCA_035607285.1 Blastocatellia bacterium
GCTCAATACGTTCAAGCCCGCGAAGGGGCGAAGACGAATGCTGGACGCAACACGGTTCAGCTTCCCGGCATCAACAACCTCGACTTCTCGATCTTCAAGAACTTCCGAGTTACAGAAGGCTCGAAGATTCAGTTCCGAGTCGATATGTTCAACGCATTCAACCACGCGCAATGGGTTCCAGGTTCGGTCAACGGCGTGGAAGCTACCGGTCAAACAAGCGCTGCGGCTACGAATCTGGTCCGGGTCGGGACCTCCGACTTCAACCGGCCCGATCAGGTCTTCAGCAGCCACCCGCGGGTCATTCAGTTGGCTCTGCGGTTCAACTTCTAACTGCTGAAGGGCGACCTCAGCATCACAGGGAGGGGTCGATTCTCGATCCCTCCCTTCTTTAATAACCGCCTTTTCGTCTTGTCAAGAGATGGCACAATTCGGTAGTGGGCGGTAGTGTGTTGCTCGCTCACATTCGCGTTTCTCCTCTGCGTCCTCGGCGTCCTCCGCGGTTAATTCCGAGCCACTGAGCAGGAAAAACCCCGGAGGACGCCGGGGACGCAGAGGACTGCCTGCTGGCAACACCCAATACCCCACTTGGAAGCGCTCATTGCTTTCGTCACGCCGCTGATGATATACAGGCTAGCCTCACAGTTGATTTGTTGGAAGGAGGCGCCGAATGATACTCAAACAGCGTATCCTGGCCGTTGCTGTCGTGGCGTTCGCTTCTCTGATAGTCCTCCCAGCGGTTGCGTCGGCTCAGTCCAGACCCAATCCGCCCGCGAGACCAAATCTCGGACCGACATCAGACGCCGTGCGCGACATGCGCGAGCGCGACATGAATGTCAGGAGACTGGAGCTCGAGAAGGACCGCATTGCAAAACCGACGTTCGAAGCATCTAAAGAAACTACAAGACAGGTGAACGAAGACTTCGCGCGAATCCAGAGCATCAATGCCGAGGTAATGCACGACTACGCTACGGGTGTGGCGCCCGACTACCGGCATATCTCGGAAGTCATGGCGGACATCAGCAAGCGGGCCGCGCGGCTCAATACGAACCTCCTCCTCCCTTCGAACGACGAAGAAGCGAACGATCGGGCGAGTGAGGTGACATCAGATAAGCGACGGGTTCGGTCACCCCTGCTCGATCTTAACGAGCTCATTTCCAGGTTCGTAACAAATCCGATCTTTAAGAACCCCAATACGATAGACTTCGAGCTTGGGAGACGGGCCAAACGCGATCTCCTGAGTATCATCGATCTCAGCGATAGAATAAGCAAAAGCGCCGCGAAGCTCAGCAAGACCACCGACAAGCACGATTGACGATCCAGTAGACCTTGTCAGATAGCCGGCGCGGTGGCCGGCAAGAAAAAGAACGCAATCGCGAAAATCAAGTAGACCGCCAGCAGCAGCACGCCTTCCATCCAGTTGGATTCGCCGTCTGCAGCCACAAGGCTGACGACTGCCACTCCAAGCCCGACCGTTATTACCTCAAAGGTGGTAAACAACAAATCCATTGGTCGTCCGAGCGCGTAGCTGGCGAACACGAGCACCGGCGCGACCAGCAATGCGATCTGCATGCTCGATCCCACCGCTATGTGATAAGCGAGGTCCATTTGATTCTTCATCGCCATCAGCACCGCGGTGCTGTGTTCGGCGGCGTTTCCGATGATCGCAACGGCTATTACGCCGACGAAGACTTCTGTGAGGCCGAGCGCTTTGGATGCCGGTTCAACTGCGCCCACCAACAGCTCGCTCATCCAGGCGATCAGCGCGGTGGCTCCGAGCAGCACGGCGCCGGCCGTCCTCGGCCGCATCATTGAACCAAGGTCACCCTGGTGACCCGTACCGAGGTAGAGATCCCGGTGGGTCTTGAGAGAGAAGACCAGGCTTAGAATGTAAGTGACAAATAATACGATAGAAATCTCGAGACTTAGATTCCTCTCCGCGCTTCCCGCGGCGCCACGAGTGACCCAGTGAAACAGCGCCGGCACCAGCAATCCGATCGCGCTCAATGCCATAAGAGTCGCGCTCATCGTCGCGGCTGCGCGGTTGAACTTCAGGCTTCGGCGCTTGAGCCCGCCGGCCAGAATGCTGACGCCTAAAACGAGAAGTATGTTTCCCAGAATCGATCCGGTGAGCGATGCCTTGACCACTTCGGTCAGGCCTGCGCGCAGGCCCTGAAAAGCTATGATCATCTCTGCTGCATTGCCGAAGGTCGCGTTCAGTAGCCCGCCGACTCCTGCCCCCATTCGTTCCGCGAGGCTCTCGGTTGCCTTGCCCATCCAGCCGGCAAGCGGAATGATCGCGAGCCCCGAAGCGACAAACGTCCACAACTCCGGCGCGTGCGCATAGTGGAGAATCACCGCCGCCGGAATGAACACGAACAGCAGATCGAGAGCGTGGTCAATCAGGAATGCATTGATAGAAGATTTCTTCATCTGTCCGCAATCTCAGAATAGACCATGGATAACGCGGAGTTTAACAAGGATAGACAGGATGAACAGGATAAGAAAAATCCTGTTCATCCTGTCTCTCCCTGTGGAATCTCCGCGTCATCCGCGGTCTATTTTCTCGCGCTCTCAATCGCCGCCACCATCTGATCCATAATCTCGCGCTCGGTAAAAGCCATCCATCCATGACCCTTGCCGGCGCCGTAGATGATCTTTCCCTCATAAGGCGGATTGGCCTTCGAAAGAAACGCGTCGAGCAAATGCACCGCATTGTTCAGGAAGTAATCGTCCGCTTCGCCAACCCAAATCGTAAGCTTGCCTCGAAGCTTCGGTCCAAGCGTCTTCCAGTTCTGCTCGAGCACCATTCGCAGATCATACTTTTTCCAATGCTCAGTCAGTTCGTGGTTTATCTTACCTGTCTTCGGGTCCCAGAGCGGAACAGGGCGTCCATCCGCGCCGCGAGTTCCGTAAGTCGCGTTCCAGGCGCCCCATTGCTCGCCCGACATCGTGTAGCTGTCACCCAGGCCCATCACGTTTTCCATCTGGCACTCGTGACGAATAGTGAAGCGCACGTCCCCGTTGAGATCGCGAGCGCTCGGGCGTTCAAATCCATGCCCGTTCAGATATGCGTTTTGATCGTCGTAGATATTGATCAGTTGAAACGCGCGGAAATCGACGCCGTCGGGAAAACCTGACCACGTTCCGTTAAAGAAATCCGGATAGAAAATCTGAAGCGCAAGCGAAACCCACCCTCCGGTCGAGCCGCCGTCCAGCACACGCGCCCACGGCTGGCCGATGCAGTGAAACTTCTGTTCAACGTAAGGGACCAGCTCCTGTGTGACGGCATCGCCGTAAGGTCCGTTGTTATCTGAGTTCACCTGATAGCAATCGCCGTAAGGCCCATCACCATCAAGATACAGAAGCACCATACGAGGCGTGCCCTCAGCAAGCCAGGTATTACGAAAACCCGCGCCATCCGTCATCATTCGCCGCACGCCGGTGAAGCGGCTGCCATAACCGCCGATATGGATGCGCAGCGGATATCGTCTTCCAGGCTCGCTGTCGAATCCTCGGGGCAGGATCAACCCCGCTCGCAAATACATAGGGCGGCCATGAAATTTGCTCAGGAGCGCGGATTGAATTTTGATATGCTTAACGTACTCGGTGTCGGGAGGCAGCGCCTCATCCGGGACCCGTTTCGTCAGCTCGATCTTCAGCGCAGCGCCGCTTGCGGGGTTCAAGTGAATCTTGCGCGGCTCGCTGTACAGATTGCCCGGTGCGTTCAATGATTTCAGATCGATGTTAGAGTCAAACAAGGCTTGCACGTAGTAATCACCAGCCGGAAGCTGCGCGAGAGTGTCGATTGGGAATGCCGCACAGGTTTCATCGATTGTGCCGGTGACGCCCTCGCCGAAATTCTGAATGTCGCGAGCGAATACAGGCGAAGCGTCCAAGCCCGTCTGGCCAATTGTGAGCCTGGGTTCCGGCTGACTCTTCGTGCTCAATACCACGAAGAGCCGTCCGCTCTTCGGTGATGAAGCCAGGGTCGGCCCGATAGTGACGTCAAATCTAAGAGAGGAAGACCGCGCACTCGTCGCCGCGGCCAGCAGCACTAAGCCCAGCACTAAAGATACGCGAGCGGCCGTCCTACGCACCTGGGACATCTTCTCAATCTCCAATGCCGAGGCGCCGCAGCAGGTCTATAAACCGGGCGTCATCGCGAATTCGGTCGAACATCGGCTCAACCTTAAGGTAAGTCAAAATACCGTGACGTTCCTTGTATGTTATCTCGAGTTCGGCGAACGCTTCGTCTATCTGGCCGAGTCCAATATGAACCCGCGCAAGGCTGTAAGGCGATACGTAGCTCTCACGCGCGATGTCTTTTATCTGCTCAAAAACCTCCCGCGCTTCATCCGGTCGCCCCGCGGCCGCGTAAACGTAAGCCATTGCCGACATCGACTCACTGTCTTTCGGAGACAGGCTCAGGGCGGCTTTGAACTCGGCCTCTGCTTCTTCAAACATTCCCTCTTCGCCGTATGTCATTCCGAGCCGGCGGTGAGCGATCAAATAGTCGGGGAACATCTCGATTGTCTTCAGGCATTGCTTCGCAGATTCGTCGAAGCGGCGCGCAAAGTAGAGTATCCTCGCGAGATTCAGATTGAGAACGCGCGAGAGAGGATCCAGTTCGCAGCCGAAGGTTATCTCCAAAAGAGCTTCATCCATTCGTTCCATGGCTGCGAGGTAAAGCGCCAGCCACAGGTGAGCGGTAGCGTAGCCGGGATTCAGTTCGATGGCCTTCCTGAAACCTCGCTCGCCGGCCTCCCAATCGAACTCGCGCCAGAGTTTTACGGCGGCAAGCGCAGCGTGAGCCTCTGCAAGTTTGTCATCGAGACTCAGTGCCTTCAGCGCGGTTGCCTTCGCGCGGAGGAACAGAGTCGGGACCGGTTTCGCCGCGTAACTAGCCAGCAGGTTGTACGCGTCCGCCAACCCGGCGTACGCCAACGCGAAGCCCTGATCGAGAGCGATTGCCTTCTCAAAGTAATCAAGACTTCGTTTGATGCCCTCTTCGGTTCGCCTGTTCCAGTGATACCGTCCCTTCAGGTAGAGCTGGTACGCTTCGCTGTTTTCAGTCGAGCGCTTTGCCAGGCTCCTCCTCTGCGCGGTAGTGAGTTTGAAGCGCAACTGCTCTGAGATCTCGGTCGAGATCTCCTGCTCGAGCGTGAGGATGTCGGAAGTTTGCCGCACGTATTGCTCGCCCCAAAGATGCGAGCCGTCGTTTGTGTCGACAAGCTCCAGCTTTATGATCAATGCATCATCGCGTCTTAGCAGCCGTCCCAGCAGCACGGCGCGAACGCCCAACTCTTCGCCGACCTGCTGAGGGTCCGGAAGCTCGCGCCCGTGATAACGAAATACGGTGCTGCGCGCCATCACCCGAAGTTTCGGAAGCCGCGACAGGTTGTTGATCAAGCCCTCGGTGACGCCGTCGCTCAAATATTCCAGGTCGGGATCACCGCTCAAGTTGGCGAATGGAAGAATTGCCAGTGAGTCAATGCTCTTTCGCGACCGGCTTCGAGCTACGACCTGTGTGTTTCGCCGGAGACCGCTGGTGGTGGCTTGCGAACCGGAGTCGCTGTCTCGCTGCAGGTTTCGAAGGTCAATCAGCAAATCGCGCACGGACTGATATCGCCGTTCCCGATCCTTCTCCAAACACTTTCTGACTACTCGCTCGAGGTCGGGCGGCACGCTGTAGTTCAGCCGTGTAACAGGCATCGGCTCGCCGTGAATTATCTTGTCGATGATTTCAATCGGTGTCTCTCCTTCGAACGGCAGGTGCGCGGTGAGCATTTCGTAGAGAACTACGCCGAGAGAAAAAATGTCTGAGCGATGATCCAGGGCGCGTCCTATCGCCTGCTCCGGAGACATGTAGGAAACCGTTCCGGTTACGACGCCGACCGCGGTTTGTTGCCCCACAGGTTTGGTGCGGTCGTCGGGCTCCTGCTCTTTGGCGCTCGTGGCCGCCGCGATTCCAAAGTCGAGCAATTTTATGGCGCCTCGTTCGCTCACCATCAGGTTCGAGGCTTTCACATCGCAGTGAACGATGCTGAGCGAGTGCGCTTCTGAGAGCGCGTCGGCTATCTGGATGGTAAAGTCCATCGCCTCTCGAATCTGCAGCGGTCCGCGCTTCAGCATCTCGGACAGCAACTCGCCTTCGACGTATTCCATCACCAGGTACATCGCGCCGTCGTGCTCGCCGATGTCGTAGATGGCGGCGATATGAGGCGAGCGCAGGGCGGACGTTGCTCGCGCTTCGGCCAAAAACTTCGTCCGGCGCTCGGGATCATATTGATACGAGGCCGGAAGGAACTTGATCGCGACCTGGCGGCCGAGCCTGGTGTCTTCCGCCAGGTACACGCGTCCCATGCCGCCCGAGCCGAGCTCTCTGATAATTCGGTAATGAGAAATGGTCTCAGGGATCACCGAAGACATACCTCATCTTGGGTGGTCGGTTGGACACAGAACATAGTCAGAAAGGGGCTCCCTTGAATTACCAATTGCGGATCTCCCGATGGTGTTTATCTACTCTATTTCTACCACAGAATAGTATAGCGACGAAAAGACGGGACGTAGCGTTCGGTTATTGGGTTGCTGACTTGTAACGTCCGGTCAGTCCTTCGCGTGCTTTGCGGTCCTTTGCGCCTTTGCGCCTTTGCGCTGAGTATCGGGTATTGAAGAAGCAAGACCAATACTCAGCGCAAAGACGCAAAGGACCGCAAAGCACGCGGAAGTCACGGTCCCCCTGCGCGTTCCAAATCGCACTTAAGTAGTCAACGTTCCTGCTGTATCAACAACGAGTCCTCTCAGCCACGCATGGGCGGGATCTGAGTCAACACGCTCGTGCCACAGCATTGCCAGTCGAAACGGGGGCATCGAAAACGGAACCGGCAGCACCTGGAGCTTCAACGCTCTGCTGAACCTCAGCGCCAATCGGCGGGGAACTGTCGCGATCAAATCTGATTCCGCGACGATGAAGGGTGTGCTGGCGAAGTGCGGCGAGAGAACAGCCAGCTCGCGCGAAAGTCCCTTCTGCGCGAGGATCGTGTCTATCACGCCGGGACCCTCTGACTTATAGAAGACCGCGGCGTGCCGCGCGGCCGCGTATTGCCGGATCGATATCTTTGATTTGATCGAGGGGTGATGCGACCTCGCGATGCAGACGTTGTCTTCCTCGAACAAAACCTCTGACCGCACGCTCGCGTCGAGCGACAGCGCGTCAGGAAAAAACCCGATTGCCAGATCGAATGAATCCGACAGCGCCGTGCGTGAGGGAGGTTGAAACACGTTCGGAGGCCGATGCACGCGAATGCTGACCCCGGCAGCTTGTTCGCGAAGCTTGCCAAGCAGCGGCGCGAGCAGCACGATTTCGGCGTAGTCGCTGGCCAGTACGCGAAACGCGCGCATGGACGCCGCCGGGTTGAACGCCGGTTTCTTCTCCAGCGCCGCCCGGAGCGGTGAGAGCGCCGCGCGCACAACTTCGATGAGGGTTTGGGCGGTGGGTGTAGGCGCCATACCGCCCGGCGTACGCACTAATAATGGATCGTCAAACGTCCGGCGCAATCGAGTGAGGGCGTTGCTCATCGCCGGTTGGCTCAACCCTACGCGCTTCGCGGCGCGAGTCACGTTGCGTTCTTCCATCAGCGCTTCGAAGGCAACCAGCAGGTTTAGATCGATGGCTTGCAGATTCATAGCGTGAATATCGGATAATACCATAATCCATCAAACGAATTCCCAGCCGGAGCGTTAATGAATGAGTGAGAGACGACTTTTGAAACGACAATGAGTTCGTAGTTCGGCTTTCTCTCGTAAGGAGATAAACGCCATGTAAGGGCGGTCCTCCGTGGCCGCCCCTCTCGCCCATAGTCTCATCGGCAAGGGGCGGCCACGGAGGACCGCCCTTACATGGCTGGCTGAATGCAAAACGTCGAACCGTACTCGGAGAAACAACAATGAAACATGCACACACGCTGACGTACTTGAAGCGAGCAATCGCAATCGCAATGTTTGCGGCCCTCGTCGCCGTACCCGCAACGAGTGCTTATCAACAGAATCAACCTCCGGCGGCCAGGGCAGAGTTTCCCGCGACGCCCGAAGGCAAGCTCGCGCGCGCACTGTTTGAGACTTTCAACAGCGGCGACAAAGCCGCGATCGAAAGCTTCATAAAGGCTAACCTGTCGAGCCGCGCGCTCAAGGAAGTCTCGGCTGACGAGTACGTGACGCAAGTTCAGAGGCTCTATTCGCAAAGCGGGGGCTTCGAGCTGATGCAGATTCTGCCATCGAGAGGCCCGGGCGAGGTTCGCTTCAGCGCTCGCACCAGGCGCGGAAACTATTTGGTAAATATGATTACTCGTCTGGAAAAGGACGAGCCGGCCAAACTTGATGGATTTGGCTTTCGCCGCGTTCCGGATCCCGCAGCCGAAAAGGCCGACGCCTGGCTCACCACTAAGATGAGCGAAGCCGACGCCGTCAAAGAAATCGAGCGCCATGTGGCTAAGGCCGCGGCGGACGACAAATTCTCCGGAGTAGCGCTTGTCGCCAAGGGCGATCGCGTGATCTTCAACAAAGCGTATGGGCTCGCCGACAAAGCCAACAATGTTCCGAACAACCTCGACACCAAGTTCAATCTCGGCTCGATGAACAAGATGTTCACAAGCGTTGCGATCGCTCAGTTGGTCCAGTCGGGCAAACTCTCCTACGACAGCACGCTCGCCAGGGCGCTGCCAGAGTATCCAAACAAGGAGGTCGCCGCGAAGATCACGATCCATCAACTGCTGACACACACGTCCGGGCTGGGAGACTTTTTCAAACCTGAGTTCTTCCAGAATCGCGAGAAGTATCGCAACCCGAAAGACTATTTTCCGATCTTCGCCAATGACCCATTGACATTCGAGCCGGGCAAGGACTGGTCCTACAGCAACGCGGGCTTCATCGTGCTCGGCGCGGTTGTAGAGGGCGTGTCAGGGCAGAACTACTTTGAATACGTGCGCGATCACATCTTCAAGCCGGCTGGGATGAAGGACTCGGCGTCATACGCGGTCTATGACATCGTGCCAAACCTGGCGATGGGTTATACGCGCTTCGACAGCGGGGACCCGCTGGGGATCGAGCCGCGGCGAAATAACCTGCTGACGCTTCCAATGCAGGGGAGTTCGGCGGGAGGCGGTTACTCGACCGTGTCAGACCTGCTGAAGTTCGCTCAAGCGTTGCGCGCGAACAAACTGGTGAACGCCGAACTGACTGAGAAGCTGACCAGCGGCAAGGTCGACACGCCGATGGGCGCCAAGTACAGCTATGGTTTCATCGACGAGACGGTCGAAGGTAAGAGCGTGAGAGGCCACAGCGGCGGCGCGCCGGGAATCAACTCGTACCTGAACATCTTCTGGGATGGGAGTTACACTGTGATCGTGCAGGGCAACTATGATCCGCCCGCGGCGCAGGAGCTGGGCGGTAAGATCACTCGATTTCTGGCCAGGCAGGGCGCAGCGGAGACTGCCGCTAAGTAGATACGGAAGGCAGAAGGCAGTAGGGCGGAGGACTTGCGAGCTTTGCGGTTCTTTGCGTCTTTGCGTTGCGTATTTCTCTCTTTGCTTGCGAATTCGTAGCGCAAAGACGCAAAGGACCGCAAAGCTCGCAAAGAAGCCTCCGCCTTACTGCCTTCTGTCTTCCTCGCCTCGGTTGAAGCTTACTCGTTTCGAGGTTAGAGTGTCAGACCACGAGTTCTACGGAAAGGAACCGGCGAGATATCCTGGCTCTGTTGAGCACGGAAGTTTCCGCGCCTCGATTCCCGAGTATGACCAACCGCTTCGTCTGCATCCACGGCCACTTCTATCAGCCTCCTCGCGAAAACCCCTGGCTCGAAGACGTCGAGGTAGAGGACTCGGCCGCTCCATATCACGACTGGAACGAGCGAATTACCGCCGAGTGCTACGCGCCGAATGCGGTCGCTCGTATCCTCGACGGGGAAGGGAAGATCATCGAGCTCGTCAGCAACTATGAAAAGACGAGCTTCAACTTCGGGCCTACTCTTTTGTCGTGGCTCGAGCGGCGCCAAAATAACGTCTACCAGCAGATCCTCGAGGCGGATGTACACAGTGTTACCGACCACGCCGGGCACGGAAACGCAATCGCTCAATGCTACAATCACGCGATCATGCCGCTCGCGTCCCTACGCGATAAACTCACTCAGGTTCGATGGGGTATTGCCGATTTCGAGTTCAGATTCGGCCGCAAGCCGGAAGGCATGTGGCTTCCCGAAACCGCCGTGGACACTTCGACACTGCAAGTTCTCGCCGAGCATGGAATCAAGTTTACGATCCTTTCTCCACATCAAGCCGAAGCCGTTCGCGCTCCGGGTGAGGACTGGCAAGCCGTGCCGCAGCGCCGAATCGATCCCACTCGGGCTTATCGCTGTCAGTTGAACGACGGGAAGCACATCGATCTTTTCTTTTACGACGCGCCGGTGTCACACGACATTTCCTTCGAGAACCTGCTGCGGAGCGGTGACAGGTTTGCCGAACGACTGGTTTCCAGCTTCGATGATCGTCGCGAGCATTCTCAACTGGTGAGCGTGGCTACAGACGGCGAAACCTTTGGCCATCATTTCAAGTTCGGCGAGATGGCCCTGGCTTATGCGCTCGGAAAGATCGCACGTGAAGGCCTCGCGCGTATAACGAACTACGGCGAATATCTCGCGCTTCATCCGCCGACGCACGAAGTAAGGATAAGAGAGAACACCTCCTGGAGCTGTGCGCACGGCGTCGAGCGCTGGAGAAGCGACTGCGGCTGCAACAGCGGTAATACGCACTGCCATCAGCGCTGGAGAGGGCCGCTCCGCGAAGCGTTTGATTGGCTTCGCGGTAAGCTGGACATCGTCTTCGAGCATCAAGGCTCTGCGCTGTTAAGAGATGTTTGGGCGGCGCTTGATGACTACATCAGCGTGATCCTGGATCGCTCGGCTAAGACTCGGGATGCGTTTCTCGACAAACACGCGCGTCATCAATTGCCGGAAAGCGAGAAGGTGAACATCTGGCGCTTGCTTGAGATGCAGCGGCACGCGGCGTTGATGTATACAAGTTGCGGCTGGTTCTTCGACGACATATCCAACATTGAAACGGTAAAGAACATCGAGTACGCGGCGAGGGCGATTCAGCTTGCGCGCGAGGCGTCCGGCGCCGACCTCGAACCGCAATTCGTGGCGCTTCTCGCGAAGGCGCCGGGCAGCAAGCCTCATCTTTCAAACGGCGCGAAGGTTTATGACGCACTGGTGAAGCCTTCGATTACGAGCCTCAGGAAAGGGCTGGCGCATTACGGGATCAGCTCGCTGGTCGAAGAATACGCGACCGAGCAGCGAATCTTCTCATTCGAATTCGATCGTCAGGATTACCGTCGCGAGAAGACTCTCGCGCGCACGATCGCTATTGGGTCGGTCAACGTGCGTTCGTCGATAACTCGCGAGCGGTTTGAAGGTATGTTCGTGGTGTTGCACCTTGGCAGCTATGATTTTCACTGCTCGGTTCGGAAACGCCTGCCCGTCGATCAGTATGAAAAGCTGGCAGCAACATTATTCCGCAGCTTCAATGAAGACTCGACTCGCGATCTGCTGCGAGCGATCGATGCCGGGTTTGACGGCGAGAGCTTCGCACTCAAAGATTTGTTCAATGATGAACGGCGTAAGATCGGCCGGTTGCTTTTGGGAGACGCGCTCGAGCGCTCGCGCGATCACTACCGCCGCATCTACGAAGAGAGCCGCGACGTGATGCGATTGCTTGCGAGCATGAAGATCCCCGCACCTGATAGCTTGAGACAAGCCGCGGAGTATGTGCTGACGCAGAAGCTCGAGCAGGCATGCTCGGAGCTGAGGAGTGAGGCGTTATCGGAGACACAGCTCAGCGAGGCGGCAGCCACAATCCTGCGTGAAGCCGACTCACTGGGCTGCACGGTTGACCTCTCGGGGTTGAAGGGCGCGCTGGAGGAGTTTGTGTATTCGAGCCTTGTGGCTTATCGAACCGATCGCGAGGAAACGAAAGCGGAATCGGCGCTTCATTTCCTTCGGCTGGCCGAGCGACTGGGTGTCAGTCTCGATCTGTGGCGATTGCAGAATCTGCTTTGGTCACTTTCGAGCGAGCAGGGAGAAACGGGAGAGCTTTGTCAACAGGCGATGCGGGAACTGGCAGGCAAACTGAATTTCAGTCGATTAAGACAACGACTGAGTTTGCGAGATGTTTGAGTAGAATCGATCCTTGTATATAATCCAACCGATGAGCACTCACGCTGACATCGCTTTGATCAGAGAAGAGACTGCACAAGCCGGGGAGCGTATCTACGAGCGGCGAGTCCAATCCGCTGTCGGGCCCGCAAACAGAGGTCAAGTGGTAGCTATACATATCCCCAGTCAGGATTATTTTCTTGGAGACTCGCTGCTGGAAGCGACCGATCGCCTGCGGGAAAAATATCCCAACGCTGTTCGCGGTGAAATCTACCCGCGCGGTGTTGGCGAACAGGCCGTGATACGAGCTCACACTCCTCGCATAGTCAAAGAAGAGGATGAGACATGAGCCAAGCTAACCAAGCGTTGACAGACGCGTTCGCGGCGGCTGAGCGATTGCCATTGAAACTACAACGTCATCTGGCGGAACAACTGCTGGCAAGGACTGCTCGCAAGCAAACAACCATCACGGTCTATCTTCAGCGACTTCCTCACGAACAGCAAAAGCGCATTGCTGAACTGATGGACAAATGCAACGAGGGCAAGCTTAGTAGATCAGAGCAAATGGAACTCACGAGACTTGGTTCAGAAGTGGATGAGTTGATGTTGGCTAATTCTGTAGCGTTAGCCCGCGCCCTGCGCCCAGAACTCTTCGACACGAAGGGTCGACCCATTGCCAGTCGTATTCGACAAGCGGCTCGGCAGCAGTCGTCTAGAAATGGACGTACAAATCGGCGGGCGAAGACGCACAAGTGACTTCGAGCGCCACTCCCGCCTTAGCTGCTCAGGTAAGAACGCGCGCGGTTGGGCGCTGTGAGTACTGTCACGCTCCGCAAGTCCTCACGGGACAGGCATTCCATATTGATCACATAGTACCGAGATCGCTTGGTGGACAGACGGCAAGCGCGAACCTCTGTCTGGCTCGCTCGCATTGCAACATAGCCAAGGGCAAGCAAACGCATGCGAGAGATTCTCGCACAGGCAAAGTCGTGTCACTCTTCAATCCACGCGAAGTTAGCTGGGAAACCTGCTTTCGATGGAGTTCAGACTGGACAAGACTGATTGGTCGGAATGCCGCAGGACGAGCCACGGTGGCAGCTCTGAATGTGAATGCACCCATTCTAAAGCGTGCCAGACCCTACTGGCGCATTGTGGGTCTCGTTCCATAGCAGATTCTTCGTTGTTCGTGGAAGCGCACGTTCCGTAGAATCAGCGTTTTCCGTGGATATTACTTTGTTTTCACCCGGTCTTAACGCTGAGGCTTCAACACAACAACCGCCAGCGGTGGTAACGTAATATGCATGGAGCAAGGCCAGCCGGCCCACTCTTCAGCCTTCGAAGTCACGCCGCCCTGGTTTCCCATGTTGCTTCCGCCATAAGCCGATGAGTCGCTGTTCATCACCTCTTTGTAAAACACTTCTTCAGGCACTCCCAATCGATAACCCGGTCGAGGTACCGGCGTGAAGTTCAACGCGAAGATCAAGTAATCATGCTCGTCTCTTGCTTTGCGCATGAACGCGATGGTGCTGCCTTCTGCGTCGCGAAAGTCGAGCCATTGAAAGCCCGCGGAATCGAAATCAACTTCGTACAGCGAAGGCTCGCTCGAGTAGAGAGTGTTCAGGTCTCTCGAATAGTCATGAAGCTGCCGGTGTGTGTCGTAATCAAGCAAATGCCAGTCAAGGCTGCGCTGATGGTTCCACTCGATCCACTGCCCGAACTCGCCGCCCATAAACAAAAGCTTTTTTCCCGGATGCCCGCACATGTAACCGTACAGCGCTCGAAGGTTTGCAAACTTCTGCCAGACGTCGCCCGGCATCTTGTCCAACAACGATCGCTTGCCGTGGACGACTTCATCATGAGAGAGCGGCAGGACGAAGTTCTCGCTGAATGCGTACATCAAGCTGAAAGTGAGTTTGCCCTGATGATACTTTCGATAAAGCGGATCGGTCTGGAAGTACTTGAGCGTGTCGTTCATCCAGCCCATATTCCATTTGAAATCAAAGCCGAGCCCTCCGTCGGCAACAGGCCGAGAGACCAATGGCCACGAGGTTGATTCTTCCGCAAACGTGATCGCGCCCGGGTGCTGTTCGTGAACCAGTTCATTGAACTTCTTGACGAAGTCGACCGCTTCGAGGTTCTCGCGCCCGCCGTATTTGTTCGGCACCCAGCGGCCTTCCTTGCGCGAGTAATCGAGGTACAGCATCGAGGCGACCGCGTCGACTCTCATACCGTCGATGTGATACTTCTCCAGCCAAAACAGCGCGTTGCCGAGCAGATAATTTCTGACCTGGTTGCGTTCGTAGTTGAAGATCAGAGTGCCCCAGTCCTGATGCTCGCCTTTGCGCGGGTCCGCGTGCTCGTACAAGTGAGTGCCGTCGAAGTAGGCAAGCCCGTGCCCGTCTTTTGGAAAGTGAGCGGGCACCCAATCAAGGAGTACTCCGACGCCGTTGCGGTGACAGTAATCGACGAAATACATGAAGTCGTCGGGCTCGCCGTGACGCGAAGTCGGCGCGAAGTAGCCGATCGTCTGATAACCCCAGCTTCCGTCGTAAGGATGTTCGGTCACCGGCAACAACTCGATGTGCGTGTAGCCCATCTGCTTCACGTACTCGACCAGGTTGTGAGCAAGCTCACGATAGTTGAGATAGCGGCTGCCCTCTTCCGGCGCTCGCATCCATGAGGCTAGATGCACTTCGTAGATCGAGATCGGCGCGTCCAGCGCGTTCTTATCTTTTCTCTCGTTCATCCAGTCTTCATCGCGCCAGTGATACTTGTTGATGTCGTAAACGATCGCCGCGGTTTTCGGTCTGCGCTCGAAGTAAAACGCGTAAGGATCGGTCTTCTGAACGACGAGGCCGAATCGCCGCCACTTGATTTCGAACTTATAGAGAGTCTCTTCTCTGAGCGCTGGAACAAAGATTTCCCAGACGCCCGCGCCCGAGTGAAAAAACATGGGATGGCGCCGGCCGTTCCACTGATTGAAGTCGCCGATTAGACTGACTCTCTTTGCGTTCGGCGCCCACACGGCGAAATGAACGCCGCGTACGCCGTCGACGATTCGGACGTGAGAGCCGAGCTTCTCGTAGTTGCGATAGTGTGTGCCTTCATTCAACAAGTGGAGATCGTAATCCGAGAGCAGAGGAGGGAAGCCGTAAGGATCGTGAAACTCCCACGAGTCTCCGAATGCGTTTGTCGCTCTCAGGCGATAAGGGAATCGGTTCGGCCGGTCAGGAAAAGTCACCTCAAAGAAGCCCGCATCGCGAACCTTCCGCATATCGTGCCGGGTCGAGCCATCCGCCTCGACGACCGACACTTGTTCGGCTTCGGGAACGAAGGCGCGCACGACGACAGACTTCGATTCGCCGCTTTCGATCTCGTGGATTCCAAGCAAGCCGAATGGATCGGCGAGATCGCCTTGAATGAGTAGATCGATGTCGGAGGTTGGCGGTGTGCTCATTCCTGTTTGACTAGACCAAGTTCACGAAGCGCTGTCAAGCATCGTCTCCGTTGGCTAGTGGGTATTAGCGTGTTGCCGGCAAGCAGTCCTCTGCGTCCCCAGCGTCCTCCGCGGTTTTTCCTGCTCAGTGGCTCGAAATCAACCGCAGAGGACGCAGAGGACGCAGAGGAGCATCGGCGAACGATTTGATCTTTTGCGGCGATGGCGTCCAAAATAGTTTGTCAACAAAACAAACTACGCCGCTTAGAGAAATCACGCGGCGAACAAAGCGTCAGGCACTAACGTACACTGAGGTCGTGGATGAATCCATTCTGTTTCAGCTTAATCGGCTTCGACAACTTCACATATTGAGCGGAATCGGACTTGTTAATGAAAGAGAAGTTGGAAGCGTTTTGCAAAGTGTAGTATGGCCGCTTGCGTGAGAGAGTGATTGAATGGAAAATGCTATTAACAGCAGTGTTGAGCCGCTTGCATCGGTAGCGATCCTCTCAGAAGGGTCTGATGAGCCTGCGAAGCTTGCCGAGCCTGTCATCCATTTGGATGGCTTGAGCGTTCAGTTTGGCGGGCGGCCAATTCTCAAAGAGCTGCGAGGCGAGCTGCGCGGCCGCGCGATTGGGTTGCTCGGTCCGAACGGCGCCGGCAAGACCACGCTGATTCACACGTTGCTTGGATTTCACCCGCCGTCTTCAGGGACCGCGCACATTTTCGGGCGCGATATTCGCAAAGAAGCCAAGCCGATTCGAACGCAGATCGGTTACATGCCCGAGCGCGACTCGTTCATTGCCAACATGACTTGCGTTCACTTCGTTCGCTTGATGGCTGAACTGTCGGGTTTGCCTTCCGAAGCCGCGCTTGAACGCGCGCACGAAGCGCTCTTCTACGTAGGACTGGGCGAAGCGCGTTATCGCCAGCTCGGCACTTATTCGCTCGGCATGAAACAGCTCGCCAAACTCGCGCAGGCAATCGTCCACGGGCCGCGATTGATCTTTCTGGACGAGCCAACCAACGGACTCGATCCGCCGGCGCGTCAGCGAATGATCGAACTCGTCCGGCAGATTCGCGACAGTGGCAAGGCTCACATTCTCCTGTCGTCTCATCTGCTGCGCGACGTTGAAGAGTGCTGCGAAGAGATATTGATTATCAAAGACGGAAGCATAGCGGTTTACTGCAATCTCGAAGAAGAACGCAGGGCGAATCGGAAATTCCTCGAGCTTGAAACACGCGGCGATCGCGAAGCTTTCGTCGAAGCGATTGGATCTCTGGGCTGCGAATACGCGCTCACAAGCGAGCGCCGCTTGAAGCTGGTCCTCCAAAACGACGTAGACATTCGCGATCTCTATCAGCTTGCCGGCGCGCACAAGGTGCAGATTCGGCGCCTCAACTTTAAGCGTGACTCGCTCGAAGACATTTTCCTGAAGGCAATGGAGAGCGGCAATGGGGATGGGAACCGCGCTGCCGGCATGCGAGAGGGAGGAAAATAATGGCGGTACATGAGCACGCCTACAAACCGTACGCTGGACCGCTCACGCCGGTGTGGTCGCGCTTCCTCATAATCCCGCGGCACGCTTACCGTGATGTGTTCGCGTCCAAGCTGTATACCGCTCTCTTCGCGTTATGTTTCGTGTGCCCGCTGGTGATGGCAATACTTATCTACCTGCATCACAACCTAACGGCGATGGCGGCGTTAAGCATCAGTCTCAAAGACATCGTGCCGATCAACGGATTTTTCTTTCAGTTTTTTGTCGGGACCCAGACTTTTTTCGCGTTCGTCCTGACTGTTTTGATGGGGCCGCCGCTGATCTCGCGCGATTTGGCGAACAACGCGCTGCCGCTCTATTTGTGCCGCCCGTTTTCACGAGCGGAGTATGTAATAGGCAAGATGAGCGTGTTGCTGATTCTGATCTCGGCGATCACGTGGATACCGGGCGAGTTGTTATTTCTCTTCCAGTCATATCTGGAGGGGGCGGGATGGGCCGCAAGCAACCTCTGGATCGCCGGCGCGGTCTTTGTCGGAAGCTGGACATGGATCCTGTTACTCGCGATGTTGTCGGTGACAATATCGGCCTGGGTGAAGTGGCGATTGGCTGCGAGCGCTGCCTTGTTTGGACTGTTCATAATCTCGAATGCAATCGGGTTTATGGTAAACGGGGTGCTTCAAACAAGGTGGGGAGGGCTTTTCAACCTGACCTTTATAATGAAGACGATCGAGGACAGCTTGTTCCGCGCACCGAACTCGGCGGGGCTTCCGAGTTGGATGGTGCTTCCGACTTCGGCGGCGTGGATCATGTTAGCCCTGTTCCTCGCGTTTTGTTTGTTTCTTCTCACCCGCAGGGTCCGGGCATACGAGGTGGTGCGGTGACGGATAAACCCGATGACCACATGATCGTCTTCGAAGACGTCTCGAAGTTCTACGGCGAGATTCTCGGAGTGAATCGCGTTACTCTCGCGATCGAACCGGGGATCACCAGCCTCGTGGGACCCAACGGCTCCGGCAAGACGACGCTGATGAATTTGATGACCGGGTTGATCAGACCGACGCGCGGGCGAGTGAGCGTGCTTGGGCTAAGACCCGATCACCCGGAGGTGTTCTTCAGTAAAGTCGGTTACTGTTCACAGTTTGATTCTTTCCCGAGCGCGCTGACGGGCTTTCAGTTCATCTATTCATATCTTCGCGTTCACGGGCGGCCGAAGAAAGAGGCCCAGGAGCTGGCGTGGAAAGCCCTGCACCGAGTCGATCTTCTCGAAGCCGCGCATCGCAAGATCGCGGCTTACAGCAAGGGCATGCGCCAGCGTGTGAGATTCGCTCAGGCGATCGCTCACGAGCCTGCGGTGATGATTCTGGATGAGCCTTTGAACGGGCTCGACCCGATGGCGCGCGCGGAAACCATTCGCCTGTTTCGACAACTCGCCGAAGAAGGCCTCCACCTGATCATCTCGAGTCACATCCTCCACGAAGTTAATGATATGAGCGACACTGTCATCCTGCTCAACAACGGCTATGTAGTAGCCGAGGGCGCGATCCAGGGCGTTCGAGACGAGATGGAAGAGCACCCGATGCAGATTCTGATTCGCTGCGATCGGCCGGGGCTTTTGGCCGCACGGGTGTTCGAGCAGGACTCGGTCGTCGAAGCAAAAATTCACAAGGACAAACACGGGCTCTTCGTTAAGACTCGCGACGCGGATGCGTTCTACCTCTTGTTGAACACCATAGTGGTGCAGGACGGGTTGAACGTCGAATCGGTCGCGCCCGCGGATGACGACTTGAACGCGGTCTATCAGTATTTGATCGGAGGAGGCGAAGGCGCATGAGCGTATCAACCGAAGTCATTGCCGAAACCGCGCCGTCGACCGGCCGTCCGTGGTCGCTGTGGGGTCGCCAGATTGCGGCGATCCTGCGGCTGGAAGTGCGAAAGAACTTCATCGGCAAACGCGCGATTCTGATTTACTTGCTCGCCGCTGCGCCTATTCTGCTGATGGCGGCGCTGTCTGCCGAGATACACTGGCAGCAATCGCGTCACGACAATATCGGCGAGATCAATATTGTCTTCGCGAACCTTTATGAGGGCCTCATCCTTCGCACGATAATATTCTTTGGTTGCGCGTGGATCTTCATGAATCTGTTTCGTGGAGAAGTGGTCGATCGCAGCCTTCACTATTATTTCCTCTCCCCGGTGCGCCGCGAAGTGCTTGTCGTCGGCAAGTACGTTTCCGGTTTGATCGCCTCGGTAGTATTGTTCACGATCAGCACCGCCGGTTCGCTGGTGTTTCTGTACGTCGGGTTAGGCTCGTCGGGAGGGAACTACTTTTTTGACGGCGCCGGTAAGCGCCAGGCGGCAGGTTATCTGGCGATCACGGTGCTCGCTTGCATCGGTTATGGCGCGGTGTTCATGGCGATCGGGCTCTTCTTTCGCAATCCGATAATCCCAGCGCTTTTGATTTACGGGTGGGAGTGGATCAACTTCCTCCTGCCGCCGGTATTAAAGAAGATCAGCATCATTCATTATCTGCATTCGCTTGCGCCGGTGCCGGTCCCTGAAGGTCCATTCGCGATGGTAGCCGAGCCGACTCCGGCATATCTTTCCATTCCCGGTTTGTTGCTGATGACCGCCGCAGTGCTGGTGCTGGCGAGCTTTCAGATAAGAAGGATGGAGATCAAGTACGGCGGCGAGTGAGGTCTCGGCCTTGCTGGCTGGGCGGGAGGCAAGCGCAACGGTCTAGTCGCAAGTCTGGATCACGAACCCTGTGGTAGAATCTGACTAGTTTCGTAGACCGGTATTAGAGACTTTGATATGTCTGTCGCGACGGAACATTCCTACATAGTAGTTGATGAGCGGATACTAGGTGGGGAACCCATCATCAAGGGAACCCGAACGCCTGTGCGCGCGATAGTCGAGCTATGGCGGCTCGGTACGCCGCCCGAAGAGATTCCAGTCCACCTGCCGCACCTTACGCTGGCTCGAGTGTTCGACGCACTTAGGTACTACAGCGAGCATCAAGCGGAGATTAACGAACACATTGAGCGCAATCGAATACCGGATGAGATGATCAGTCCGCCTGTGACAGGCTGATGAGCCGCCTCTTCTCTGAACTCTATATCGACGAAGACGTCAGTGCGCTATTGACGAAGCTCTTGCGCTCGCGCGGCTTTGTTGTTACTTCGACGCAAGAGGCCGGAATGTTGGGATGCAGCGATGAGGAACAGTTGTCGCATGCCGCACGCCAACGAAAAGCACTGCTCACTCACAATCGAGTTCACTTCGAAGCGCTCGTCCGGCAATACCACGCAACCGGTCGTAATCACAGCGGCGTAATCATCGCCGTTCGTCGGTCGCCGTATGAGATACTTCAACGGTTGCTCATCCTCTTGGATCAGCTAACGGCTGACGAAATGGAAAATCAGATTTACTACATCTGAGCGATTCTGAGCGATGACAAATCATTCGATCCGAAGGTCATTCCCGGGTTGCTGTGATACAGCCGCGGGCTTTCGATTCGAAGGCTTGAATGGCGTAGCCATTGCCGAATGAGCAGATCTACCACGGAGATGGGGAACGTCAATTCTTTGAATTTGCACCAAGCCCGCCCCAAGACAAGGCCGAAGGTCCGCCTACCCGATTGAAAAACAGAGCCTGAGCTTGATGTACTGATTGAGTTACATGCCAAGTATTGGAGTGAACACGATCCCTTCTTGAGCCGCTGTATCGACTTTGATCTTCATCGCGTCACGGAGATCCATTCTCCCTTCCAAGATACAGACCAAATCAGGGCCATCCATTAGAATTATGTTCGACCCTCTTTCGTTGAACCGCTCGACTACCTCATCCCTGAAGCCTGGGATTGATACCAATAGTCCTCTGTTACTCTGAAACTTGCCCTCCACTTCATGCTTGAACGCACCGATCTCTTTTTCTGTTGGTTGATCTTTTCGCCACCTCGCTTCCACGAGGTAGTCAAAACCTTCATACTTGAAGTGACCATCTATTTGCTGGGTTGGTGTGCGGTACGAGCGCCGATATTCGAAGTCAAAGAGAGTGAAAAGATCACACAGAATGTCTTCGAGTGAGAAGCCCGCACTTTGGCGGTTAACATCGAAGAGAGCTGTATTGAACGTCTTGCGTAGCACCTCAAGCCTTGAAGCTCGCTCGTGAATCAGCTGTTCCTTTTCCTTTGCGATACTCCTCTTGTCGATCGCTTTCTCACGCTCATCGATAGCAAACAACTGGCTGGCAATCGCTGCTTCCTTCAAATCTTTTAGGGCCTGCAATCCTGCATTTCTATCGGGAACCGCAGGGTCGGGCACATTGCGTAGTTTACACAAGTCGGTGAGAATGCGCCGTTGAACCATCCGTCCTTGGTCAGACTCGCCAAGCTCTGTCAGTAGCTTCCGTGCCCATATGTACTTGCTTCCCTCTTGACGATGTTTCCGAGCCAGCGGTCTTGCCACGCCGCTGCTCAGAAGAAATGATTCCATGGGATCCTTGTAATAGAATGCCTTTCCGAAGCATTGAACCATCAACTCTAGTCTCTCATAGGGTACGGGGTCCATTTGTCAGGGTTTCTCCATGATGTTTATACGACAAGTGTCGGCTCCCTCAAGTCCCGCCAACTGGTCAACCTAAGCTCGGTGAGAATTGTAACTCTCTTGGTATCCGAAACAGAGTCTAATACACCATTGGTGCGCAGTCTATAAAGGAACAAGCTTGCCAAAAACTCGCTTGAGTCAGTTTGGGATGTTACCGATCATCCGCTAGGCCATCCGTTGTCCGTTTGAACCTCTCCTGGGAAGAAGTTCAGCCAGTTCGCAGTCGCTATCGTCGTTGAACTGATCTTCGCGCCCGAGGTCGAGTGGATGTCTTTGAGGTCCTGATGTGGTAAATGACGGCTGGCGTTTGGCTTTGGCCGAAGGCTACTCGACTTGGCTCACGCTTTAAGGCATTGAAATCCCGCGCGTGATTTGTTCTGATAATTATTCAAGTCTACGATCCAATTTCGCTCTCACTCGCTTATGTACCTGACCAACAAATTCTCCTCCAGATTCACTGGCGGGGTTCGAAGCCGAGGCCAGTCTTACTTCCGCCAAGGTTTTGTCCAGATCGTCGAAGGAACAAGGGAAACTGTGCATGCCGTCGTTACCGGTAGTGAAGACTACGACGTTTTGCTTGCGATCAGAGAGCGTGAGTTATGCATCGCCTGCACGTGTCCTTATTTTGACAACTATCCCTGCAAGCATATCTGGGCGACGATGGCCGCTGCCGAGCGCAAAGGATATCTGACGGAAGCTGCTTCGCGCCTGGTTATGGTGGACATTGACTTTGAATGGGATGATAGCGACCTGACCTTGGAGGACGATGAATTCGATCTGGATGAAGACGAGGACTATCGACCTGAGGATCTCGGCGCGCGCTCCGGCAGGCAGATCTCGGCGGCGCCTAAATCGGGAAAGTCTCGGCCGGTGCGTCCTGCGCCGCCGCCAGAATGGAAACAGCAGATCGATTCTATTAGCCGGTCTATGAGCGGGCTCGCACATGAGCGTGTCGCTGCCTGGCCCTCGACGCGCGAATTGTTCTACATCGTTGAAGGCCGATTCCTATCTAACCCAGGGCTTGAGATCACGCTCGGCTATCGCGAGATCAAACGCACAGGCGAGTGGGGCAAGATTCGGACCGTGGGCCTCCCCACGATTCGAGCGACTCAGTTGCCCGACGCCGATCGCGACATCATCGCACTGCTGATGGGGTCGATCGATCATTACAGTTATTCCCTCGATAGCCAGACCGTTCGGGGCAGCTACAAGCTCTTTTATCCGGTCACTCATCTGCTGATGCCGAAGATTTGCGAGACGGGGAGATGCCGTTTGAACTTTGCTGATAACGGTAAGAAATCCGAGATGCTTCCGCTCGAATGGGATGCGGGAGAGCCCTGGGAATTCTGGGTGGAGATGCGCCGGGACGCCGACAAAGCGATCGTAGCCGGTGCTTCACTTCGACGAGGCGAGGAACAAATGGACGTCTCCGAGCCGCTCGTGATCAAGAGCGGCCTGGTAGTCGCGAGAGGCCGGGTCGCGCGGCTCAACGATTTTGGCGCGCTCGAATGGCTCAATCATCTGCGAACACACGGTCCCCTGACGGTTCCACGAGAAGACGCGGATCGGTTGCTCGAAGAGGTTTTCCGGATGCCTCGGCTCCCGCGGCTCGACTTGCCGGAGGATATGAAGTGTGAGGAGGCAGCGCTCGCGCCGCAGCCTTGCCTCAAGATTTCGCAGTTGAAGGACGGCGGTTATTGGCAACGAGACCAACTGCAGGGTGAGTTGTCTTTCAATTACTCGGGAATCCCGGTCAACGAGCATGATCAGAGAGAAGTAATCTTTATTCCGGCGCAAAAGAGCAGGCTCCTGCGTGATCGTGAGCGCGAGCGGGCGTGCGCCGACCGGCTAACGCAGATCGGATTCCAGCGATCGCGTTCCTATTACGACCGGCCTCCGCAGCTTTTTCTAAGTGCAAAACAACTGCCAAAGATTGTCCGAACGCTGGCCGTCGAAGGCTGGCACGTCGAAGCGGAAGGCAATATCTATCGCGAGCCCGGCGAGTTTCGAATCGAGGTGACTTCGGGCATAGACTGGTTCGAGCTGCACGGGACAGTCGAGTTCGGTGAATCGACGGCCAACTTGCCGGAGTTGCTGGCGGCGCTCAAGCGAGGCGAGACTACGGTAGTGCTGGATGACGGCGCTCTCGGACTGCTTCCTGAAGATTGGCTGAAGAAGTATGGATTCCTCGCGAGTCTGGGCCAGACCGAATCCGACCACGTGCGCTTTACAAGGAGTCAGGTGGGACTGCTCGATGCGCTGCTTGCTTCGCAGCCTGAAGCGAGTTTCGACGCGTCGTTCGAGCGCGCGCGCGAGGAGCTGGTGAGTTTTGCCGGCGTGAGACCCCTTGATGCGCCGGCGGGATTCACCGGCAAGCTGCGCAGCTATCAACGGGACGGCCTTGGCTGGCTACAGTTTCTTCAGCGGTTCGGATTCGGCGGGTGCCTGGCAGATGATATGGGGCTCGGGAAAACGGTTCAGGTACTGGCCCTGCTCGAGTCGCAGCGAAGCGATTGCGAGGACTCGAAAACTCTCGCGGCAAATCCGTCACGCAAGAAAGCGCGCAACGCTGAGAAAAATGGCGCGTACGCGCCGTCGCTTGTCGTCGTGCCGAAGTCGCTCGTCTTCAACTGGATTCAAGAAGCTGCGCGGTTCACGCCCAAACTCCGTGTCCTGGATCACACCGGGCTTGCTCGCTTGAAGACTTGCGATCACTTCGAAGAGTACGATCTGATCATCACCACTTACGGAACGCTCCGCCGCGACGCAGTTCAGTTCAAGGATGTTCAATTCGGGCACGTAATCCTCGACGAAGCGCAAGCGATCAAGAACGCCAACACTGAATCCGCGAAAGCCGCCCGCCTGCTGCGAGGAAATCATCGCCTGGCGATGAGCGGCACTCCCATCGAGAATCATCTTGGCGAACTCTGGAGCTTGTTCGAATTTCTGAACCCGGGACTGCTGGGCGCAGCATCGTCGTTCAAGCTCAACGCGTCGGCGGCGCGCAATCCCGATGAGCAAACTCGCGCGCTGCTATCGAAAGCGCTACGGCCGTTCATTCTGCGGCGCACCAAGCAACAAGTCGCCAAAGACCTGCCGCCGAAGTCAGAGCAAACGATCTACTGCGAATTGGAATCCGTGCAACGCAAACTGTATGACGAGCTGCGCGAGCACTATCGCCGTTCGCTGCTCGGATTAATAGATCGCGAAGGCATCAAGAGATCGAAGATTCAAATCCTGGAAGCGCTCCTTCGGTTAAGACAGGCGGCGTGTCATCCGGGCTTGATAGATAAGTCCAGATTACTCGAGCCGAGCGCGAAGCTGGACTTGCTTCTGCCGCAGGTCGGAGAAGTAATCGACGAAGGACACAAGGCGTTGGTGTTTTCGCAGTTCACGAGCTTCCTTGCCATCGTGCGCGAGCGGCTGGACCGGGAAGGGATCACGTATGAGTACCTGGATGGCAAGACTCGGGACCGGCAGGCGCGCGTCGAACGATTTCAGAACGACGACGAATGCAAACTGTTTCTCATTAGCCTGAAAGCGGGCGGACTTGGATTAAACCTGACGGCGGCTGAATATGTTTTTCTGCTGGACCCCTGGTGGAACCCGGCAGTGGAGGCTCAGGCGATTGATCGCGCGCATCGCATTGGTCAGGTGCGGCAGGTCTTCGCTTATCGTCTGATAGCCCGCGACACGGTCGAAGAAAAAGTACTGCTGCTGCAGAAGACGAAAAAAGATTTGGCCGATGCGATCATCAACGCGGACAATAGCCTGATTCGAAGCATCGGTCGAGAGGACCTCGAGCTGCTACTTTCATAATTTTGGAGCAGGGTGAGGGCTCGGTCGAATCGAGGGTGTGATTAAGAGCCGGACTTTCCACGTAGTAACGAATTTATTCGTTGATGAGAACCCCAACGAATAAAGTCGTTACTACGTGGGGCGGTATCCGTTGCAAGTCCCGCTTTTGATCACACCCTCGAATCGAACAACGGCAAACTTTCTTTTGACAAGCCTAGTCCTATGTTAGTGAAAAACGCTTCGTTAGCTTCCAACCACTTTCAGATCAGCCGAGGCAATAAGAACACCAGCTTCAATCATATGAGGATTACAACGATTGCGGTCCTCGGACTGCTCTTCGCTATGAGCGTGCTTGCGCTTGGGCAGGCGAAGCCGGAAGGCTTTACTGTCGACGGCGTGGAAAGGCAAGCAATCGTTTTTCCTAATTCGAAACCGGCAAGTACCGCGGGCGCTCCGGTTGTCTTTGTGTTTCACGGGCACGGCGGGACTGCTCAGTATGCCGCTCGCAGGTTTCGCATTCACGAGCTGTGGCCTGAAGCCGTGGTCGTCTATATGCAAGGCATTCCGGGAGTCAAAGGCATAACCGATGCTGAGGGCACGCGAAACGGATGGCAGAAGGCGCCCGGCGAGGTTGGTGATCGCGATCTCAAGTTCTTCGACGCGGCGCTCGAGCGGATTCAGAAGAAGTATAAGACCGATCCCGATCGCGTGTATGTTCTCGGTCATTCGAACGGCGGTCGATTTGTGAATGTGCTTTGGAATTCGAGAGGCGACAAGCTGGCCGCGTTATGTTCGGCGGCCGGACCGGGCGGGATGTTGATAGACAAAGCGCCGCCGAAGTCGGTTTTCATCATCGCCGGTGAAAAAGACCCGCTCGTTCCGTTTCAGACTCAACAGAACAGCATCCTCCGCGCGCGTAGGCTTCTGAATACAGATCAAGCGAAAGCCAGGGTTGATGGGCTTGAGAGAACAGAGCCGGGAGTGAAAGGCTCGGAGCTTGTGACCTACATTCATCCTGGCGGACACGAGGTGCCGCTCGAGGCCCTGCCCAGCGTGATCGGCTTCTTCAAGCGCCACGTGCGATAGCAGGGTTCGATCGGGTGTGATTAAAAGTGGGACTTGAGCCGGGAACCGCCCGCGACTCTTCGCCGGAGGAAGTGTCCTGAGAATTCCCTGGAACCCCGTAGGGGTAGAATGTTTATAGTGGCGAGTTCTCTATGTTGCCAACCCCGTAGGGGTGGAATGTTCCGGCGCTCAACTGTATTGCCGCTCCTAACGGAGCCAGGAAGTCTACGTCGGCGTCCGTAACTATAAACATCGCGCCCCTACGGGGTTGCCGAGCGGAATGCTTGATTCCCCGCTCTGAGTTCCGGGTGATCTAAGTCCCAGCCAAGTCCCACTGATATACGCCCGCAAAGCCCGCAACAACCCCAAAAGCGCAGGCGCTGCTTGCTCGAAGCGCTGCTCATACCTTATCCTCCGCTTTCACCTTCCGCTCATCCAGTACCCTCATATATGAACAATCGACGCGAACAGGTTGGATGGTATTTCTATGACTGGGCCAACTCCGCGTTTTACACAACAGTAGTCACCGTTTTCCTCGGGCCCTATCTGACCGGCGTGGCCAAAGCTGCGGCTGAATCTCTTGGGCCCGATAACACGTTCATTCACCCGCTTGGGATCAAGGTTTTCTACGGCTCGTTCTTTCCCTACGTGGTGGCGCTGTCGGTAGGACTTCAGATGATCGTCCTGCCGATACTCGGGGCCATCGCCGACTACTCTCACCGAAAGAAACAAATGCTCGCGCTGTTTGCCTACATCGGTGCGTTCGCGACGATCGGGCTTTACTTTCTGCAAGGAACAAATTACATGCTCGGAGGCGGACTGTTCGTGCTCGCCAACTTGAGCTACGGCGCGTCGATTGTTTTTTACAATTCATTTTTGCCTGACATCTCGAGCCCCGAGGATCGCGATCGCGTGTCGTCAATCGGATGGGCAATCGGTTATCTAGGTGGCGGCTTGCTGTTAGCCGTCAATTTGTTCTTGTTTGCAAAAGCTGAATCACTGGGACTGACTTCCGGCCAGGCAGTTCGCATAAGCCTCGCGTCATCGGGTGCGTGGTGGGCGGTGTTCACTTTGATACCGCTTGCGACGCTGAGGAATCGGCTGCCGGTCAAAGAACCTCAGACCGGGCAGGGCTTGATCGTCACAAGTTTCAGGCAGCTTCGCCATACGATCAGCGGCGCGCGCCGGTATCCGCAGACGCTGCTGTTTCTGATCGCGTATTTGCTTTATAACGATGCCATTCAGGCGGTGATCGCACTAGCGTCGGTCTTCGGTGCTGAGGAGCTGAAACTCGACCAATCGACGCTTGTGCAAGTGATCCTGCTGGTCCAGTTCGCTGCGTTCTTTGGCTCATTGATCTTCAATTGGATTGCGAAAGCGATTGGAAGCAAGCGCGCGATCATCGTGAGCCTGGTGATCTGGACCGCCGTGTTGGTGTACGCGTACGGCCTGTTGCAAACCCGCTTGCAGTTCTTCATTCTTGGCGCCGTGATTGCGATCGTGCTGGGAGGGAGCCAGGCGTTAAGCCGGTCGGTCTACTCGCTGATGATCCCGAAAGGCCAGGAAGCCGAGTACTTCAGCCTGTACGAAGTGAGCGATAAAGGAACAAGCTGGCTGGCGCCGCTGATGTTCGGGTTGGCGCTGCAATTCACACACAGCTACCGAGTGGCGATCCTGTCACTGGTAGTCTTCTTCATCGTTGGTCTCGCGCTGCTGGTGCGAGTCGATGTGCGGAAAGCAGCTATCGAAGCGGGTAACGAAGCTCCCGCAAAAGTGTAGTCCTGGTCCCAGGCTTTTCTCGTCGACTCACGGAGCGGAGACGTCGCTTCTTGATAACGGGTGTAATTAGAAATGGGACCTGGATCGCGGTACTTCGAAGAGGCGATCGAGCGTTCCGCTCGGCAACCCGTAGGGGTGCGATGTTTATAGTGAAGACCGTACGCGAACTTCCGAGCTCGGTTAGAAGCGGCATACACCTTTAGCGCAGGACATTCCACCCCTACGGGGTTGGCAACGTAGCGATCTCGATACTATAAACATTCTACCCCTACGGGGGAGCGCCGGTGAAATCGGCAATATGTTGGCGGTGAAAGTCCGCTACAGACAAGGTGCAGCGAGCCAGTCTGGCCCCGAGTCATGGGGCGGTTGAAGTA
>DATNBZ010000192.1:0-37549 GCA_035607285.1 Blastocatellia bacterium
AGCGGGTTGCCAGCAAGCAGTCCTCTGCGTCCCCGGCGTCCTCCGCGGTTTTTCCTGCTCAGTGGCTCGGAATCAACCGCAGAGGACACCGGGGACGCAGAGGAGCAACGCGAATATGAGCGAGCAACACACTGTCACCCCACGGACCTAACAACGAACTTTTCACACCGTCTCCTCCATCGAGGGATTCGCGTTAAGCACCAAGATAGGCTTCTCGAACGCGCTGATCGTTTAGCAGGTCGCTGCCCGCGCCTGAAAGCACGACTCGCCCGTTCTCCAGTACGTAGGCTCGATTGGCAAGCTTCAAACTTTGTTGAACGTTCTGCTCGACCAGCAGGATAGTGATCCCCTCGCGATTGATCGTTTGGATGATCTCGAACATCTCCCGAACTACTATCGGCGCGAGTCCGAGACTTGGCTCATCCAATATCAAGACACGCGGCCTGGCCATCAGGCCTCGAGCGATCGCAACCATTTGCTGCTCGCCTCCCGAGAGTGTTCCGGCTATCTGGCCCGCACGTTCTTCCAGCTTTGGAAAGAGGGCGAACACTCGTTCGAATGATTCGACGCGCCGCCGCCGGGCTTCGCTGCTGATCGCGCCGAGTTCGAGGTTCTCTCGCACACTCATGAGCGGAAAGAGCCGGCGACCTTCAGGTACGTGAGCGATCCCAAGCGCGGCGATCCTATGAGCGGGAAGCTCGTCAATGCGGTCGCCGTCAAAAACTATCTCTCCGTCAGTAGCGCTCACTACGCCGGAAATGGTCTTGAGCGTAGTTGATTTCCCCGCGCCGTTCGCCCCCACAAGCGTCGCGATCTCGCCTTCTCGCACAGCGAACGTCACGCCCCACAGGACCTGAACATCGCCGTACCGCGCGGTCACGTTCTCGAGTTCCAGCAGTACCTTGTTCGTCAAGAGGGGTCTCCTAAAACGGAGTTTAGCAGACCAATGAGAAACACCAAGGTTCTAAAGAATTCGCTGCAACGCGCGCTCTGTTGGATTATGTCTTGCAGGCTTCGGGGCCCAGACTCAGTACTCAGTCAGTGAGGTTGAACGGGCGATGCGGGGCGATCCATGAGATAGGAGACCCGGCGTTCGCGCAGCGCCCGAAGTTCGACCGCGTCCGCGAGTCTTTTGCAGTAACCGGAGAGCATTGCCTCCGAGTATGAGCGCCTCATTTTCCGGCGCCAGGTTTAGGAGCCTGATCTTGTACTTCTCCAATGCCGGATGTAGCCAGGGACCATCGGTGCCGAACAGCAGCTTGCGAGGGCCTGCTCGCTTGACTGCGTCTACAATGTAATCAAACCGGCGAACCGCGGATGTGTCCGCGTAGACGTTTGGATAGCGCACCAACTGATCGACGACTTGTTGCAGCGCCCGGAAATCGTCGACGAAGCTGCCCAGGTGCGCGATGACGAAATCTACATCGGGATATTGCGGCGCAAACATATCCACCACCTGGGCCTGCCCGGTAACATCCACGAGCATCGGTAAATGCAGCGCTCGGGCCGCGTCACAGACTTCTCGCGTAGGCAAGCCCTCAACTCCATGTACCTTGATGCCGCGAAAACCCCACTCCCTCACGCTTCGTTCGATCATGAGCCGTATGCGGCCGCGATCGCGTTTGCAATGAACGAAAGCGAATCCGATCAATTGTTCGGGATGGCGCGCAACGATCCGGGCGACTTCAGCATTGGCCCTGGCGTAATCGCTGTTGAATCCCGCGACAACCACCGTCTTGTCGATCCCGGCCGCCCGCGCTCTTCTGAGGTAAGGCTCGATTGGCGCATTCGTGCTTGCGGGTGCGCTTAACAGGTCTCCCTTTCCGGCGTGGCAATGAAAGTCAATGATCATTTGTTCATCACCTCATACGCGGCGACTTGTTAGACCGCGGCGCCAAATCAAACATTGGCCGTCGATGTCTGGAATGTCCCGGCGGTTCGCCGCGCGAATGTGTCGGCGCCAGTCCGGCGCATTTCCGCAAGAAACGCAATGCAGGTTGCAACACCCTTGTAGAAATTGAATAGACTGAATTTCTCATTGGGCGCGTGAATGCGATCGTCCGGCAAAGCAAATCCCATCAGCACCGTCGGGATCCCGAGCGTCTGTTGAAATGTGTTGACGACGGGAATTGTTCCGCCGGATCGCAGAAAAACCGGCGCCCGTCCGAAACCTCGCACGTAAGCACGCGCGGCCGCCCGCATGGCGGGATGATTTCGGTTTACTAATGCGGGTCGCGCCGCCAGGAGCGTGCGGACATTTGAATGCACTGTGCGAGGAGTGATTCGGGTCACATAGCTGCGAAGGATTGCCTCGACTTCACGCGGGTCCTGATCCGGAACCAGCCGAATATTGATTTTTGCGACCGCGCGTGCAGGAATGACTGCCTTGCTTCCTTCTCCCTGATAGCCGCCGGCTATTCCGTTTATCGTCAGCGCGGGCCGTATCGTTGTTCGCTCATAAAGCGAATAGCCCGGTTCGCCCCATCCACGCGCGGTCCCGGCGTGCCGTAGAATAACATCGTCGCGCGGCCCCGCAGCCTTCATGTAAATGCGCTCGCGTTTGCTCCACAGCCTTACGCGATCGTAAAAGCCCGGAATCGCAACGCGGCCTTTTTGGTCGTGCAGCCGGGAAATGATTTCGCAGAGCGCCTGCAGCGGATTGTGGACGGCGCCGCCGAAATTTCCGGAATGCAGATCGTGCTGCGGCCCGGTTACCTCGAGCTCGAGGCTGAGTCCTCCGCGCAAGCCGTACGTCAGAGCGGGTCGATCGGGGCCGAGCATTCGTGTGTCGCTCATCACAGCGGCATCGGCTGCAAGCGCTTGCTTGTTGCGCGCAATGAACGAGGGCAGGTTCGGGCTGCCTATCTCCTCTTCGCCTTCGAACAGGCATTTCACGTTGACGGGAAGCGTACCGGTGCTGCGTAAGTAAAATTCCAACGCCTTGATGTGCGCGAACATTTGCCCCTTGTTGTCGCAAGCGCCCCTGGCGTACAGATTGTCGCGGCGAACGGCCGGTTCAAACGGCGGGGTCGTCCACTTATCAAGGGGCTCGGCTGGCTGCACGTCGTAATGACCGTAGATCAGGGCGGTTGGTCTGCCCGGCGCCCGCAACCAATCCGCGTAAACTATCGGGTGACGTTTCGTGGGAACGACCTTGACGTTTTCGAGCCCGGTCGCTCGAAGGTGTTCCCCGAGCCAGGCAGCGCACTTCTTGAGATCGTTTGCGTGGCTTGCCTGAGCGCTCACGGTGGGGAACCGGATGAATTCTTTTAGCTCCTCGAGCCAGCGCTCACGTGGGAACGAACCGGTTGCTGCTTTCGAGAATGCATGAATCATGTTCGAACAACGCGCTCGCGCGTGCGCGGCTTACACTTCGTACTCTTGTTCGAGTGCCCGTTCGTGCGCGTGACCATTGGTTGCCTGCGGGGAACTTCGGCTCGTGCGCATCGGACGCTCCCACGGAAGAATGCGGGTCGCAGAGGCTCGCGTGGCAACGCCCATCGACTGCGCGCTGGTCAGCCACTCCTCGGCGTACTCGGCGATCTCCATGAGCAACGCTTCGAACTGGGCTCGCTGAGTCTGCAACACGTGCGGCTGAGCCAGCCAGCGAAGTACTTCGCGTCCGGCGACCGCCATTCGCTGGCGCGGACTTGTCTCGAGCTGCTGATTGAATTGCTGCACCAGTATCGTTTCGAACACGTCCCATGCGTTGTCCGCGCCAAACAATCGCTTCACGTCGTCAGCGCCGGCGATCCTGAATGCTTCGTCCAGAAGCTGCATGACTTCGACGCGCATCACGTTGAGGTGACCGTATGACATGAACTTCAAATTATTGCGGAGATCGAGTCCCGCCCGCCGCACGATGGCTATGCTGCCGAAGGTGGGATCGAACGCGCGCTCGCGTATGACGTCCGATATGCGCTTGTCTCTCCAGAAGAGGGCGACTTGATCTATGAAGTGGCTGAATCGCCTGTGGAAGTCTGAGTTGGATCTTGAGCCGGACACAACCGGAGTGTTGCCATAACCGAACGCGCGCCGATAGGAAGCCAGCCGGTCTCGCTGCGTGTAACGCAAAACTTCGCGACGATCGAACTGATAGAGGCCGAACGCGCCATCGCCGCTGCTGAGTTGCACGGTGCCCGCGCGGAAGAGCTCCTGCAGTTTTTGGATCGCGCGAAAGACTCCGATCTTTTCGTGCTGATAGATGTAATAAAGATCGGCGACGGCGATGATTCGCTCGGACGTGACTGTCTCGTCGTAAGCATCGACGCCCTGCGGAATGCGAGTGGCGCCAAACCTGGTTGCAGCTTCCGGACCGATGCCGATCAATTCGGCAAGTCCCTTATCGGGCGGCGGCGGTTCCGCTGCATCGGCGGCGACCACAGAGGCAACCATGCCGTCGATCTGCTTGATGATTACATCGGCGAGTTGAGGGTTCTGGATCAAATCAGCCGCAAGCCGATCGGTAACCGTCTCCCGCAAAGCTGCAATTCGATCTAAGATCTGTTGGTAATCTTGTTCTCTCGCCATGGTGCATCTCCGTTTTTCCGAAATCTTTCGAGCTGGAACGTTCGATCGTTACGACGCGATCCTCGACTCACGACTTCCCGCAGCCGCCGGGCCTCTACGTTATTTTCCTACCGGTTTGTCGATATGCAGATCCACAGCCTCGACCGCATCCTCTCCAGGATTTTTGACGCTCACGTTCGCCACGGCTGAAGCGGGAACCTTTGAAAGATCAAACGACACGTCGATCAATTTGTCAGTAGCGTTCCTGATCCTGCCAGGAATAGAAGTAGCCTGGATGACCAGGCTCACGCTCACGCCTGGATCAAAGTTCCTACCTGTAATCGTCAAACGCTGGTCGGTAGCGATCCTTAGACTGGACGGTGCAAACGACACAATGACAGCAGGACCAGCAACAATGTTCACCGTATTGGGCGCGAGTACAGCTTGATCTGGTGGCTGTTGTACAAAGACCTTCACTCCCGTCGTGGGACTGATGTCGTGGAGATCGAATAACGCCCTGAGCTTTTTCCTGGTCGAGGTTGTGGGCACACCTTGTTTGATCGTAACCGGCGAGGTCCCAATCTCGAGGCTCACTATAGCGGTATCCGGGTCAAAGTTGTTTGCCCTGACCGTGACCCGCTGATCGGGCTCATTCAACAGTTCTAAGGGCTTGACTCCCTTAATATCAAGCCCCGGCGGTCCTTCGGGGACCGTTACGGTGAATGCCTCATCCAACTCGCCGGTTTGACCGTCAGGATTGGTCACGACCACTGAGTACTTGCCGCGCGCGACGCCTTTAAGGTTGAATGTAGCCTTCATCTCCGCTTCATCGATGAAGACCACGTCAGGCTCAGCATTGATCTCGTCGTTGTCCTCAATAGCGGGTCGCAACACTACGCCGGCTCCGTCCTGGAAGTCTTTTCCATTTATGGTTAGTCTCACCAATCCTGAAGTCTCTGCCCCTTCCGGATCTACGTAAGTAACCTCAGGCGGAGGCTCGCGTTTGATCTGTCCCGCGAGGAGTACTGTCGTATCAAGTTGCGTCTGCAGATCAGCAAGAGAACGCGCCACTCGAGGTGAATGAAATGCTGGTGAAGGGTTAGCCCCGTCGCCGGCGGACAGATCGGCTGCCTGGCCTATAAGGTCAGCCAGCTTTTCGACAGTCGGAGTGAATGCCTTGATGACCCCATTCTTGCCGCCCTCACTGATCAGACGAGGACCTTCCGTGACCGCGAAGTGGTCCACCCATTCGAGCAGCTCGCCGAGGAAAACCGGGGAACCGGATCCAAGGTCGAGACTGGTAACCTGCCGCTCGGCCGGGCCCAGGAAAACTGAATCCATTGCGAAGTAAGCTTCCTGCACTGACTCGGAAACAACCGCGAGCGTCCGCCCCAGAAGGACCAATTGTGTACCCAGAAACACATTCGTGCTGTTGCGCTCGAAGAAGCTCTTCTGAGATGCCCACGTAAGCCCCAGGGCGTTGATGTCATCGACCAGGATTAGGAAGTTGGTGAGGTTCTGTTCTTCACCTATCGTATTCACGTTTTGGCGCCGGAGACCGAAGGTATCGCGCAACGCGCCCAATTGACCGCCTACGTTCTCGGAGTTGAGTTGGTCGGGGTTGTCGCCCAGCAGCAGCGAGAAGTACTCGTCGACTCGCGCGACTCGAGGACCACCCTCTCGCCCCAATTCGTTGACCAGTTCGGTGATACTCGACCTGACGATCGCGCTCGTCGCCTCGACCTCCTGCGCATCGGAAGCGGCAAGCAGCGTCTGAAGCCCATCGAGCAGGGGCAAGGCTTGATTGAGGGCAACCGTGGCGCGCGAATAGATCGCGGCCTGCGCGCCGGTGACCGCTCCCATGTTGGCTTCGATCGAATAAGTATGGGGCGTCCACTTCCATTCGGTATGACCCTGCGACTCGCTCGACGCGAACGACTTGGTAAGGGCCGCTACAAAAGATTTCGGGTCGTTATCCCTGACTCGCCAGCCCAGAATATTTCGAAGTGTGCTTTCGACGGTTTGCGCAGACTGCGATGAGCCGCCTCCGCCATCGCCGGGCCTCGTGGCCGCCGGGAGCCGGACTTCCTCAGTCAAGATTGGATAGCTCAGGGCATCATCTATCTTGTTGCCGATGTCTCCATTTGCCATTGCCTGTCTCCTTGGTTCCTGGTAGCTGATCTCGCCTGAATGTTCAACCAGGTTCTCTGACCTCTCGGTCGTATCTTCCGAACGCTTCCCCGATGTTAGTCGGAGTCTGACCGCCGCGCGCGCAGCTTCGACGCCGAGCCGCGTCACCTGTCACGGTACTCGTCCGTGAGCGAACTCGCTGGCCGGCACCGTTATCTGTTGCCCGACGTTAGTTGCCTGCACTGACACATTGGCTGTGCCGGCTCGTTCGCCAAGCTCCTGCCAGCAACCAAACATGGCGCGGTTTACTTCGAACGCGGGAGCGCGGCACGATTCAGCGGCGGTCTTTACGTTCTTCGACCATGCGAGCCACGAACCGCCCCGCTCCCGGCCAAGACTTGTCAGCTCTTCAATGCGATCGTAGGAGAGCAGCTCCGACGACAGTCTCTCGAGCGCAGCAATGACGCTCTCGTGGCACGTCCGAAGCGCCTGCCGGGCGCGCTCCAGATTCACCGGGTATGCCGAAGACTCATTCGCCTCACGCGCTGCACTGCTCGCTTCGGTCACCCACCCCAGCAGATCATCGGCGGCGTCGCTGAAAAGATCGACCAGTACTACGTCGCCTTCGAGCGGCTTCTCGATCACAGTTCGATGGAGTTCTTCCAACTCATCAAGCCAGAGTCGCAGGCGCTCTCCTAATGCTTTGCAGGAAGCTTCCAGTGACATCGCGTTATCTCCTAGCCAGCTCTTTGTAGAAGTTCTCCGTGATAATCCCGGGCCGTGCCAGCCGGTGGTCAAACGCAAAGCGCGACGCGCCGATCAGAAAACGTTCAGGGATGATGCCGGGGTCGGTTCCCGCGGCCAATCGTCGCGCGGCCTCTTCGATCATCTGCTGTTCCTTCTGGCCGAAGCGAATCACGTCGGCTAAACATTTGTCGCCAAGTTCAACCATGGGGCTGTAGCAGATCGAATCGACGACCATTGAAACTACTTCAGGAAAGTCGTTGAGCATCTCCGGGGGAAGACTGCCGGCGCGAGGATTAGGATAGAGCCGGTGCCAGGTCTTCCGAAACTGCTCGGCTTCATCGGTGAATCCCATGCGCGCGAGCAACTCTATGCTTAAAAACATTCGCAAGTACGGCGTTGGGTGAGGAGCTCGCGGAGAATATGAAACCACGGTCGCGGGGGACCTGCCGATAATGTCCATCAGTGAGCCTACAACGGCCGGTCCTCCCAGCAACAGTCCGCTCATGTCCGCAAAAGTCTCGCGGTTCCACCTGGTCCAGACTGACGCGACGAACCTCCCTTTCCCTTCGCGAAGAAGACGCCGTGCAATATTACGCGGTATGACTCGAGCAATCCCGAGATCGTTTTGAAGATTGTGACTCACCTCGTGGAGAATCGCGCCGAGAGTCCACGGGTTGACGAGCCTATGATAGGGAAGTTGGATAAGTGGGAATGGGTTGATCTGTCTCCCCAATCGTCTAAGCGGGATGCCGCGCCGGTACGTCGCCGGTGAAAATCCGGTGCGCATATAAGAGAAGGGAGGGGGAGCCGGCAGCGATTTGGCAATGCCGATCCCGAGGAATGATTGCTGGTAGCAATCCAGCGCTATTCGATCGCAGCTCAGCAGCCAGTCGCCAAATTTGGATTGGCGTTGCCCGAACAGCTCGAAGTAAAAGTCCCAGACCCGCTCGATGGCTCTCACCCAATCGTGCGCGCGCTCCTTGAGTTTCAAGAGCCTTTGAAGATTCGGAGTGGAAGCATCGCCTATAGCGGCTTCGGCGGCGTTCGTGACGTTTCCGGCCACCTTCAGCAGGTCTGTGCGCAGTGTCACAATCAGTTCGTTGACCGCCTGAATGTGGCCTTCCGTCGGAGCGGCTGTGCCATCGCCGAACTCGTCCCGGCGAAAGGGACTCAGAGCCGCGGCGTGTCGAGTTACGTTTACCGCCTGGCCCCTAAGCCACGCCGGAAGTATCGCTGGGACGCGCCCATCCTGGACCCTGCGTCGCCGCCGCCGAGGCGCGGTAAGCCGTGGGACACTCTCTTGTGTTAATTCCGAGGTTGCGTACATGACTTCGCCACCTATGATCGCCCGGAATTGGGCTCCAGGAATTCACCTAACGGCATGTGCATGGCGGACAGCAGAGCCGAGCGCCACTCGGATAGCCTGCCGGCGAGCTTGGAGGATAGCCCGAAACTCCCTGGACGGGATAGCCCGGTGCTGCTACGCCAGCGGGATAGCCAATGCCAGGCTGAGCTGGATAGCCGAACCCGCCCTGGGGAGCATAGCCACCATCCGGCGGAGCATAGCCGCCATTCGGCGGAGCGTAGCCACCATCCGGCGCAGCATAGCCGCCACCCGGAGGAGCATTGCCGCCACCCGGCGGAGCGTAGCCGCCACCCGGATACCGAGGTGACGCGCCCGCATAAGGTCCGCGAGGGCGACCCGGATACGGTCTTCTTAGCCCGTGCGCGGCGGGCCTGGCTGCGCCCGGTCTACGATGATAGCCGCGGTCAAGCGCTCGAGATCGTTGATAGGCCTGCACGGCACGTCGCGGGCTGCCGATTACGCGGGCAGTCTGTCGCGCAAGAGTGCGAGAGGCGGTTTGTGGGGTCACCCGCTGGCCACGTTGGGCCTGTTGGGCCAGGCTCCTCGCAGTGTTGCGCACGATGTTTGGGACCGTTCGAACAAGTGGCCGCGTCGTGGGATTGCGCATTAGGTTTCGCGCGATTCCCGAGGCGCCGCGTATCAGTTGCGGAGCGGCGCGCAGGACCGCTGGCGCCGCTCTTCCAACCAGGCGCGCGGCAACCGGAACCAGCGCTCCGATGAAGGCCTCTGCCTCTTCCTCCGATTCCGCTTCTGCAGCCGAATGTCCGAGGTGTTCCATCAAAGCCTCATTGTATATTCGCCTTTGAGGATTTACCTCGTATTCGCCTTCCATCTCGAACTCGCCCTCGAATTCCGATTCGCCTTCAAACTCGAATTCACCTTCCATCTCGAACTCGCCCTCGTATTCGCGCTGCGGGAGCCATCCGCTGACATTCCGACCCAAAACGGATCCGAGACCTCGCCCGAGAGTGGCCCCGCGCGAGCCGCCGATAGCGCCGCCCAGTTGCCCTCCGAGCGCGCCGAGTCCACCCAGAGCCGATCGAGCGGCCGATAGCCCTATGCGCCTCAGCGCTGGAGACTGAATCGCTCGCCGCGCCAACCCCGCCAGACGTCCGAAGAACTCTTCGGCTTCGTATTCGCCTTCTCCTTCGTACTCATACTCCAGTTCAAGTGCAGGCGTAGACATGTTGATTCCTCCTTGCCGTCCCGGGGTCCGGGGCGTGGCTAGTTCGCTATCTGACTACCGGGCGTCGACGAACGGCGCCTGGCGCAACGCGAGTGGCGCTCGACGCAACGCGAGACACCCTGGCGTTTCGCTGAATGGCCCGGCCGCAGGTACTCGGATTGCCAAGCACGCGGCGAGTTTGGGTAGCCATGGCACGCGCTGCCGCGGCTCGCGTTACGGGCTGCCCAGCCCGCGCCCTTTGCTGCAAGCTTTGGGCGGCGCGTCGCACGATTGTCGGCACAGCTCGAACTGCCGGGCGAGTGATGCGGCGTCGTCGCAGGATCCGAGTCAAAATCGCAGTGCCGCGCACGATGTGTGGCAGCACGCGCCTGAGTGCGGCGCGATCTCTTCGAGAGAGCACTGCCGAGGTGGCAGCGCCGATCATCGCTTCTGCTTCGGCCTCGGTTTGAGCGCGAGCGGCGACCGTAGCCATGAATTCACCCAGCGCTTCCTGTTGAGTCATTGGGCCTTCAGCTTCGGCTTCGAATTCGCCTTCCATCTCACCTTCGAATTCGCTCTCGAATTCGCCTTCCATCTCGAACTCATATTCTCCCTCGCCGAGTGCCGACGCTGCCGCACGGCCGAGCATCCCACCGAGTGGGCCGCCAACGGCGGTCCCTACCAGCGGCGCGGCGACGCGAGCAACGTTTCGAAGGACCGGCGCGGCTCGTCGAATGAATCCGCCGACGCCGCGAGCGAACCGGCGAAAGAATTCTTCGCCCTCGAACTCGCCCTCCCCTTCGAACTCGAATTCGGATTCGAACTCCGACTCGAACTCGCCCTCCAGTTCACCCTCGCCTTCGCCCTGACCGCCCAGCAAACCGCCGATGCCTCTTGCTATCGTGCCCAGAAACTCTTCGCCCTCTTCTTCAAACTCGCCTTCCATCTCGCCCTCAAGTTCGCCTTCGAGCTCCCATTCCAACTCGCCACCTTGCCTTGAACTCATGACGGTACCTCCTGTCGAATTTGTTGCGGACGTGCGCAATATATGCCGAAGTAGCCGCGCTGAATAGTCACTTTTTATAGGGAAGCTGGATTGTGTTCGCTAAAGCAGGGTCGCTAGATTATGCGACAAGCATTCCAAAAGAGATTCTGCTATACTGCGCAGCACGCTGTTCGCCGGAGACGCGATGGCGGCTACCGCACAAGCAGCGCAACGGCACTTGGTGTGAATGACCGTCTCTTCGGGTTGCCAACTCGCTGAAGATACCTCACCGCCCCGATCGTCTTTTCGCGCCATCGCCGATCCGTATGATCGCGCCGAGTTTCAATCGGGCTGATCCGATGCTCAATTGAATTAATATCGGAAAGTAGTGCAGCAAACAATTTGCAATGCGTCGAGCGTGTCGCGTATCGATCGCAAATCGGCGCACGCTGGATAAGGGTTACAAGGACTATCGATTAGAAAGCTCGCTTCGATGGGGTGGGTTCATCAGAGATGACGGGCTACCAAGGAGTTTTGAAATCTGAATGCCCAGACCCTGGCGCGCCTGATTGTTGGTCAGCCTCGATATTGGAGGTCACGTCATGGCTACCCGACTGCTGATAAGAGAACAGGAAAGTTTGAGCACCAGCAGCGTTGCTGATATCAAGAGCCTGGTGAGACAGCTTGTCAAACAGGCTGTCGATGATTACCAATCAGGCGGTCCAGGGCCCGAGGCGTCCAGTGATCAAGAAGTACTTCTGGATGAAGAGTCGAACGGCGTTCGATGCCTGCTGGTGCGCTCGCATCCAAAGCCCGTGCACGACCAAATAGCACTCAGCCCCCGTGAACAGGAGATTGCCCGGATGGTTGCCGAGGGACATCCGAACAAGACCATTGCAGCCGTATTGGAGATCAGTGCGTGGACCGTATGCACGCACATGAGGCGCATTTTCGCCAAACTCAACGTGCGTTCACGCGCCGCGATGGTTGCCCGCCTGCTGGAAGAGCGAAGCGTCAATCGCACTGACATCTACAGGCTACCGCTCGATAAATAAGTCTCGCCACTGTAACGAGAGAATCCCGGGCGTGTCAGGAAGGCGGACCGACTATAAGACCATAGTCGTAACGAGACAAGTCTACGATTCGTATTCAGCAACGCCGCTTTGCTTTTGCCTGGGTAGTGGGGTATTAGCGTGTTGCGGGCAAGCAGTCCTCTGCGTCCTCTGCGTCCTCGGCGTCCTCCGCGGTTTTTCCTGCTCAGTGGCTCGGAATCAACCGCCGAGGACGCCGAGGACGCAGAGGAGAAACGCGAAAGTGAGGGAGCAACACACTATCACCCCACTACCCGCCGTTGACTCTGCAATACGAGCGTAGTCTAATTGGATATCGAAAAGCGCGGAGACCTAACGAATTGAGAAAGCTTTGCAAGCTGAAGAGAAGTTCTCGATCGCGAGTCATTGGGCTCGCGTTGTTAGGCCTGATAGCGCACGCGGCTTTTGTCAGCGTTACCCATCACCATCCTTCGGGCCCGCACCGTTTTGCGCCCACGGCTGCGAGCTTCATCGCAAACGACGCTCGAGGTTCCGATACCGCGCCGGATTCGAGCACCGATTCGCACTGCTTATCGTGCAGGCTTCAACGCAATTTCGTTTCGAACGCCGGTACTACGCCTGTAGTCGTCCAGCCGCTCGAACAGTGTTCGATTCGCGAAACCATCCTATGCGCACCCTCATCGAAGGGTTCATCTCTCCTGTTATTCGGCCGTGCCCCTCCTGCGTGAAAGAACAATTCGCCTGATCGATGTGTTCCGTTGAGGTCCGAATCTCTGGCACGCTGACCCGGCGCGCCGGCGTAAGCACCAACTACTACGGACCTTCGAGAATTCAGCGTATTGGCACATTGATCGAGAGCAGTCCCCTTTGATCAAAGAGAAGGGGGCTTTGTGATCAACCTTTCACTTATTCAAGGAGAGATTTGCTATGCAATCAGGAAAATGTGTGACCGTCGCTTTGAGAGCTTTGCGAACTGTGTCTGTATCAGTTTTGCTGGTGTTGACGATATGCTCGTTGACAGGCGTGCCCGTCACGCCTGGTCAATCACTCGGTTCGGGGACTGTAGGAGGAACGGTAACGGACGCAACTGGCGCGGTAGTGCCCGGCGCAGTCGTTGTGATTGAAAATCACGTTACCGGCTACAAACGCGCGACGAACACCGATGCGGATGGGACGTTTCGCTTCGATAACATCCCGCCGAACAAATACGGAGTCACCGTTTCGGCACAGGGGTTCAGTGCAGTCCAGCAGCCTGTAGATGTTCGGTCGTCGGTCCCCCAAAGTTTGAAGATCGCACTCACCGTGGCCGGCGCCTCGGCTAGCGTTGACGTATCGAGCGCCGCCGACGTAATCGAGACCGTCCCTACGACTCATACGGACGTCGATCAATCGCTGATGGCGAGAATGTCGCTCGGAACGCCCGGCTCGGGATTGAGTGATGTGATTACCAGGAGCGCGCCTGGTGTAGCCGCAGATTCTAACGGTTTCGTCCATCCGCTTGGAGATCACGCGCAAGTTTCGATATCTTTGGACAATCAGCCGATCAACGACCAGCAGAGCAAGGCATTCTCGACCCAACTCCCTGTCAACGCGATTCAATCACTGGAAGTCATAACTGGAGGGCCGCCCGCGGAATACGGAGACAAGACAAGCCTGGTAATCAACGCCATCACCAAATCGGGACTCGGCGTCACGCGGCCGTTCGGGAGCCTGTCCGCTATGTACGGCTCGTTCGGCGCGACGCAGGAGCAGGCCACCTTCGGCTTTGGGAACAAGAGGGCCGGCAATTTTACTGCATTCGATTTCGAGCGTTCGAGCCGCTTTCTCGATCCACCCGAATTTACTGCCCTCCATGATAGAGGCAAGTCCGCCACGATCTTTGACCGGTTTGACTATAGCCCCGGACCCAACGACGCGCTGCACTTGAATGTGTATCTCGCTCGAAACTTCTTTCAAATAGCCAACTCCTTTGACCAGGAAGCTCTCGGGCAAGACCAGCGTCAACTCGTTCACACGATCAACATCGCGCCTGGTTACGTGCATACGTTCAGCCCGTCGCTGTTGCTGACCATCAATCCCTTTTACAGACTTGATGTGGTCAAGTACCTGCCAAGCGCCAACCCCTTCTCCGATCAGACCCAGACAATTTCGCAATCGCGCCGGCTCAACAATCTCGGTATCAAAGCAGATGTTGCTTACAACCGAGGCATTCATAATGTAAAGGTTGGCGCGCAGGTTCAACACACGCTCCTGACCGAAGGCTTTCAATTCGGGATAACGGATCCGGCGTTCAATGATCCAACAAGCGAGAGCTTCATACCGGGTCTCGCTCCGTTCGACCTGACGCGCGGCGGACATTTGTTTGCATTTCGCGGCCACACGGATGTTAAGCAGGAGGCAGTCTATGCCCAGGACCTGATGACAATACACGATCTGTCGTTGAGTCTTGGGGTCCGCTTCGACAACTATGACGGCCTCAGCCACGGTAACCTTTGGCAACCGCGACTCGGTGTTGCTTATCACATAAAGCCGACTAACACCGTGCTGCGTTTCGCATACACTCGAACATTCGAGACTCCTTACAATGAGAATCTGATCCTGTCGAGCGCGGCTGGAGCAGGCGGATTGGCGGATGGAATTCTCGGCGACGCAAGCAATCGACCACTACAGCCGGGCAGGCGAAATCAGGTCAACACCGGAATCCAACAGGGAATCGGCCGGCACATAATCATTGATGCCGACTACTTCTGGAAATACACAACCAACGCCTATGACTTCAACGTCATTCTCAATTCGCCGGTTGCATTTCCCATTTCCTGGAGTAAGTCGAAGCTCGACGGCGTTGCGGTCCGGGTCAATCTGTCAGAGTACAAAGGCCTATCCGCCTTCTTTGTAGCCGGGCATACACGAGCGCGCTATTTCCCGCCCGAGACCGGCGGCCTGTTTTTCAACTCAGATCTTCCCGAGGGCGTTTTTCGAATCGATCATGACCAGGCCTTCCAACAAACGAGCCAGGTGCAGTACCAGTTCAATCACTTTAAGGAACTCAAGCCTTACGTCGCATTTACCTGGAGGTTTGATAGCGGGTTGGTGGCGGGCTCTGTTCCGGACTTTGACACTGCGCTGACTTTTACGCCGGATCAGCAAGCTCAGATCGGACTGTTCTGCGGCGGAATCTTCGCTACGCCAACTACGGGGTTAACTTCGTGCAGCGATACCAATCGCGGAGCGACTCGGGTGCGCATTCCGGCGGATGGAACCGCAAGTGACGACCACAATCCGCCGCGGATCACTCCTCGCAATTTGTTCGACGCCAGCGTTGGAACGGACAACCTGTTCCGCACAGAACGCGCGAAGGTGACTTTGCGTTTTACGGGAATCAACCTCACTAACAGGGAGGCGCTCTACAATTTTCTCTCTACGTTCAGTGGCACGCACTTCGTGACGCCGCGCGCATACCAGGCACAGATGGGTATTACTTTCTAAGAGAGAGCATTGCAATCGCACAAGCGGTTGATGCATACTGAGTGGCATCCACCCGAAAGCTGAATAAGTATTCGGAGTTTTATTCGAACAAGGAGTACTGGGATGCGCGTGAACCGAGGTCTGTTTCATGTTCTTGCGACGGGTGCCTCCGTCGTATGTCTACTCTCCACCATGACCGTCACGTTGGCTGCACAACGCGACGCCGCCAGAATCAGAATAAAGAACTTTGGCTGTATCAATGAGAACTTCTATCGCGGCGCCCAGCCGCGTGAAAGTGATTACGCCGACCTCTCCGCCGCCGGCGTCAAGACGGTGATTGATCTTCAGGAGGATGGCGAAGCTCGTGAGCAGCAGCTAGTCGAAGCGGCTGGAATGAAGTTCTACCGCATTGGACTGAGCGATAGTTCATGGCCGTCAAACGAGAAGGCGGCGCAGTTCCTCAAGCTGGTAAACGACCCTGCAAATCAACCGGTCTTCATTCATTGTCACGGGGGCAAACACCGCGCCGGCGCGATGACGGCAATTTACCGAATGACGCATGATGGATGGAGCGCCGACCGCGCCTACACCGAAATGAAGCAGTATGACTTCGAAAGCGGGTTCGGCCACGGCGCCCTCAGAGCATACGTGTACGACTATTATTCTCGTAATAGTCAGAAGGGCATCGCGGTCGCGGCCGATAAGTGAATGTCAATCACCTTAGCGGTAACGACTGAAGGAGAAAGCGCCAGCGCTGTTGCGCCGGCGCTTTTGTTCGTGGAACCGCGATCTGTCGCCGGCTTTGCCGCTAGCGCTTGCCGAAAAGCTCTTTGATAATGTTCGACAAAGCCCTGTAAGCGACATGAGTTCCGAATCTGCTAAAGGTACTGCTCACCGTCTGGTCTTCGGGACGCGACCAGAGGTTGGAGATCCCAGCCGTAACCAGACCTCCAGCAAGGAATGAACTGTTGAACTGATTGTTGCCGTTATCGCCTTGCGTGACGAAGATCCGGCTCACCGCGTAGCCGATCCTCGCGAAACCTTTTTTGTCCGAACGAAAGTACCGCGGGTCCTGCTTGAAGGCCGAGGCAAAAGCAAATTTCTCGAAAAAACCCGCCGTGGACCTGAACGCAAAGCTGCGCGCCGCGTGCGTCATCGAATCGGCGGCGAAGTCTCCTGCGGTCATGTGACGGCCATGGTCCTTATCCGTTGCCTCACCGAACACTCCCGAAAGAACCGAAAGCGCATAAGGCGTTGGCGACCAGAATGAGCTGCGCGCAAAGTACGTGAACTTCTGGTGCGATGTGAGGGGCGCTACAGCGCTTGGCGTGGGAGACGCCGGCTGGCTGTTTCCGGACGGCGGGGAATTGCTCGCGTTGGATTGGTCATCGGATTGCGAATTCCCACTCACCGTACTCGACATTACTATCGCAGGAGCGGGCGCCGGAGCGTCCGAGTGCGCCGGTGAAACGCGCGCAGTCACGGCACTGTCATCTTTGTCCTTCTGTAGATCGGTTGCAAATACGGCAGGAACTACCAGGAGGAAGCTGCCAATCAAGCAGAGCGTTGTGGACAGCCTGAGTGTGGAGCGATGAGCTTCAAAAGACATGGTCTACCTCTCTGAAACTTCGTCCACATCGGCAAAATCAAGCGTAACACTACGGCTGGGAGAATCCAAGAAAGCGAAGAGCCTGATAGTGGGGTATTAGGGTATTGCGATCAAGCAGTTCTCTGCGTCCCCGGCGTCCTCCGCGGTTTTTCCTGCTCAGTGGCTCGGAATCAACCGCAGAGGACGCCGAGGACGCGGAGGAGAAACGCGAATGCGAGCGAGCAACACACTATAACCCACTACCAAGAGCCTGGTGGGTCTTGGAAAGGCGCCAGGGTCGGTGTGCTAAGCTGGCTTGCAGGTTCATGATACCATTCGAAACCGGACTGGAGGCGCCTAGCCGCGAATCGGATGGTCCGTAAAATATGAAAAGTACCTCATTGACCTGGTTCTACGCGATTGCCAGTGTGGTTGTGGTGAGTCTCGTTTCGCTGGTAGGCGTAACAACGATCTTGATAAGCGGCGAGAGATTGAAAAAGGCGATCTTCATTATGGTCAGTCTCGCGGCCGGGGCTATGTTCGGAGACGCATTCATTCACTTGCTGCCCGACGCGTTCGATAACCGCAGGCCAAAGGCTCAAACTGCCTTGTATGTTCTCGCGGGAATATTCGCATTCTTCGTGCTGGAGAAGTTTTTGCTTTGGCGGCATCAGCACACGCTTGAATCGGACAACCACATACATCCGATGGGCTACATGAACCTGTTCGCCGATGGCGTGCACAATTCAATCGACGGCATGATCATTGGCGCTTCATATCTGATCAGCGTCCCGATCGGAATAGCAACGACGACCGCGGTGGTCTTTCACGAAATACCACACGAGCTTGGAAACTTCTTCATCTTGATTCACGCCGGGTTCACCAAGACGCGAGCGCTGTTCTTTAACTTCCTATCGGCAACGCTTGCGATCCTGGGAGCGATCATTGCGCTTCTGATAGGTGGGAGCGTTCAGAGTTTTGCTGAGTTCATGGTACCGCTGGCGGCCGGCGGATTCATCTATATCGCCGGATCTGACTTGATACCTGAGCTTCACAAGGAAGCCACTCCGTCGAAGTCGCTGGTGCAGTTGATATCGATGGGAGTGGGTGTGGGGCTGATGCTGCTGTTATCGCTCCTGGATTAAATGGTTGGCATCCCGAGCCGAGTTCGAAACAGATAATGAAGCCGAGATCGAGAGAGGTTGACCGGCTGAGCGGTCTGGTTGAGCGTAAGATCCCGGTCCAGGTTGGCACTGATGTAGTCGAGCACGTTTTGGATCTTCAGTAGCATTACTTCCTGCTCACGGGACGTGCTTGTCAACGGCCCACATCAAAGCCGTTGGATTGATCGGCTTGAGCAATACCTCGTCGGCGCCGGCGGCTCGTGCCTCGTCCATTACGTCAGCCCTTCCGGCAACCATGACGACGGCGGTCGTCTTACGGTGTTCGAGCGCTCTGATGAACCTCAAGAGCTCCAGGCCGGCTATTCCAGAAGTGCGATTGCCGAGAATCACCACGTCGTATGTCTCATTACCAACGAGTAAGTCCAAGGCGCGGTCTCGGTTGCCGCACGCGGCAACTTTCCACCCTCGTCTTTGAAACATCTGCGCGAACAACGTTGCAATGATCTCCGAACCGTCTATGATGAGCATCGATTTCATCACGTAAAGCTGCGCGATGGAAAAAGGAGAGAGCGCGCCTTGCGGTTCGACCTTCCCGGGTAAAAAGCTCGCCCCGTTAAACGTCCCTCTCTAACCGCTGAAGGCGAAACGAAATGACGTGGGGACCAAGCTTAGTATCCTGTTGGTATTTTCGAGTGAGTGCTGAGTATTCAGGCGAGCGCTATCTTAATGGCATTCGTCGAAGCTGTCAACTAGTATTTTCAGGGAAGCACCAGAATATTGGCCACAGCAAACCTCAAAGCTAATAAGAACTCCGGGAATCACGAGCCTTGATTCTACTCGGGCTGATACTCCTCCAGAATCAACAAGGCTTCGCATAAGAGATCGTCGTCCACGTCTTCGTCTCCAAGCCTGCCCCATATTTCGGCTATCTTATCTTCGGTTGGAAGCTTCTTCAGTTCTTCGAGTCTGGTTTGCCGGTCTTTGTAGGTGCTCTTGCGTTCGGTCACGTGTTTTTTCCACTCAAGCAATTTAACTGCGGTAGTCCCGAGGATTGTCGTAGTGCGGCGGCGCGACGAGTGCACAAGGTTTTCAACCTCGGAGGTTGCCAGGTTATCGCTTTCTGGATTTCCACTGGGTAGATGCGACAACGAAGCGAGAAGCACGACGACTCCTCAGAGCTATTTTGTCGTTGGTCTCGCTCCACTCAGGATACGCAGGGGCGCACGGCGACGCAAGAATACACTGAGAAATGTTTTTGGCATCTTCGCGCCGGATCGTTTCACAGAGGTCAACGCGCTTATCCAGCAGGCTGCCGCAAAATCGCCTTGTTGCCACCAAGACACGGAGACACAAAACAGCACAAGCTTTGAGCTGATGGATCTACTAACTTGGTGCGACTTCGTGTCCTTGTGTCTTGGTGGCGATCTGCCTTCAACAGCCGGCTGGTCCCAGGCGCTCTTGCTCTATGATTTTCCCACCACGAGGACCACAAATGATCCCGGCTTTAGAGTGCGTTGAGGGCGTCTTCCTGGTTCGGAGGCGGGAGTTTCCAGGTACTCGGCCGCCGGAAGAAAGATCTTCTTTGTCTTTGTGTCGAAAGCCATCGTCTTCGCGCTCGGCTGTGTCTTAACCGCTCCAGCGTCTTCGTATGAGTCCGCCGCCTTCTCACGGTAGATGCTCAAGGTTCCATCGCCGCACGAGAAGAAGATCAGACTGGCTGTCGGGTCGAAACCGGCATAGTCGACGCCGGCGCCGATCGGAAACGTGTTAATCACTTTTCCGCTGACGGCGTCCATAACTACCATCTTCGGCTCATTGCGGCAGCCGATAAACAAGCGCCTGGTCTTAGCATCATAGGCGAGTCCGGTGGGGACCTTGGCGACGCCGATAGGAAACCGCTTTTTTATGTCGAGCGACCTCGGATCGAAGACCACGACTTCGGCAGTGTCCTCGCTGTTGACGTATATAAGCCCGTCGGCGCCGATTATTGCCTGCTCTCCATCTCCGCCCATTTTCACCGTCCCCACGACTTCACCGGTCGCGGCATCGATAGCGCTGATATCGTGCGAGCCATGATTGTTAGTGAAGACGCGCTTTGAGGCTGGATCGTAGTAGATCCCGTCCGGCCCCTTGCCGACGTCGATTTTCTTGATCAGGCGCAATGTTGAAGGGTCGAACATTGACACCTTGTTCTCTCGTCCATTGCTCGTGAAGCCGTGCCTGAAAGCCGACGCAATCGCGACGCCGTGTACGCCGGGCGTGTCCGGGATTGTGCCCACGACCTTTCCGCTGTCCGCGTCCAGGACATCGACTTGTGTAGCGTGCGAAACATAGAGACGCCGCGCCGAAGTGTCCAGCGTTACGTAGTCAAAACCACCCTCACCTGGGATCGCGTAGCGGCCCTCCACCTTGTAGTGTGTCGGGCTTTGAAACATCAGCGCGAATGAAAAGAAACTCACCAGAATGCTTATGATGCTTGTCATAGTGTCGCTCTTTTGCTGAAAGCTTCGAGTCGGCCTGATTTCGTCGGGCGCGTAATTTGATGAACACCTGTAGGGGCGTCCCTCCGTGGGCGCCCCTCGTTGAAGGCGCCTTCGATCACCGATGAGGGGCGCTCTACAGGTTTCATCAGAGTCGACGTGACCGTGTTCCAGATTGTATCTACTGAAGATGAATACATGATTAAACGGGATCTGGATACACCTTAATCCCAGATTCATCTTCTGCGTGTTAGACTTGGCCGTGAATCAGCCATGCGAGTACTGCTTATCGAAGACGAGCCAAGAGCCGCGCGCTTCATTGCGAAGGGTTTGCGCGAGCGGAGCTACGCGGTTGACATAGATCGAAGCAAAAGCCGGCAAAGGCGGGATTGTCAAAGTTGAATCCATCACGAAGAATAATAGGCTGGTTGCCTATGAAGCCCAGGTCAATACAGCAGGGAAGAAATCAGAGACCAATCCCCACCGGGATACAGAGGCAAGAACAGCTTGCGAGGCCCGGGCGCGGCGACGCTCGATGTGCGGTGGGCCAAAGAATTTCGCTTGAAGAAGACTCATAAGAAAGACAACGAGGGCCCGACGATCACTGTGGCGTCGCGGCTTTCAATGTGTTGAATCGCACAAACTACGCCGGCTTTGTCGGCAATCTCAGCTCCCCGTTCTTCGGTTTCCCGGTAGCATCGAGACCGGCCCGCCGCATGCAACTCACATTGGGGTTTCAAATTTTGAGCGAAGCGAGGTAGCGCAGGTTAGCAGGCTGAAAAGGGATGCGCCGGATATCACATCGAATGCGGATAATCCCACCAACGCAGAGACTGTGTGAAAAGTTCGTAGTCCGGCCTTCAGGCGGAAGTTTGTATCTGTATTTACACCGGATTACGAACTTCCGCCTGAAGGCCGGACGACGAACATTGCATTTCACACAGTCTCGCAGTTGGTGGGATTAGGGAAGCTCGCGTCCCCGACTTTGTGTAGGTCGAGTATGAACGGACCACCAACTGCAGTTGGTGGGATTGCCCGTTACCGCGCGGCGCGCTGCGAACGTTCTAGACAGCGTTCTATCTGTAACGTAAAGTAGGGAAGCTGGGCGACAATATCCTCGACGCCAAGACGTGATCTCCGGTGCGAGACTCAATTCACGCGCAATGATAAGACCGATGAATCTACGGATTGAGAGCAGCTCTCATTCTCATTACACGTTGCGGTTGATATTAGCTGCGACTCTGGTTGTAGCATCTACGTCCATTGGACGCGCCCAGGGGCCGCTGGTTCCCGCATCAAAGCCCAATGAACCAACCCCTTCGCCCGGACAGAACATGTCCGGTCAGAATCAATCAACGGCAAAACCTGACCCCAACGCCTCGGCGCAGCAGCCTGGCCGTTCGGCGAATACTCTTACTCGCGATGAAGCCGTTCGTTTAGCGCTTGGCCAAGCCTCCGCGTTTCAAACCGCGAAGTACGCCGAGCTCATCGCGGCCGAAGACGTCAAACAAGCCAGGGCAGCCTTTCTTCCCAGGATCACCGTTCCTTCAACGCTCATCTACAACTCTCCGACGCTTGGCATGGTTGCGCCGGGCACGCCACGCTCGGATCGGTTCAGCTTCATAAGCGCGAACGCCGTCGCCGAGTATCAAGCGCTTATTGGAGCCTCAGGTGATATTGATCTCAATGGGCGGCTGCGCGCGGCTTTGCGGCGCAGCGTAGCGTTACTCGAGGCGGCGAAAGCAGGCACCGAGATCGCCCGCCGGACATTGATTCAGGCTGTTGACGACGCTTACTACGGACTGGCGCTCGCGATCGCGAAACGACGGGCTTCTGAGCTGAGTCTGAACGCCACCGAAGAGTTCGCGCGAATCACCGACCTCATGTTCAACGCCGGAGAAGTCGCGCAAGTCGATTCAATTCGAGCAAAGCTGCAGCTCGCTTCGAGACGAGATGACCTCGAGCAAGCCCGCGTAACGGAGGCCGTTGCGGCCGGCGGGTTGCGCGTGCTGGTCGGCTACGATTTCGCAGACCCGATCGGCGTGCTCGATCTGACAGCCGCCGCCCCCAACTTAGCCGAAGTCGACAGGTTCGCAGCGGCTTCAATTACCCAGCGGCCTGAACTGACACAGCTCGATGCTGAACGGCGGGCTGCCCAGCAGGAAGCAAAAGCCGCACGCGCGGAGCGGCTGCCGCAGGTAAGCTATTCGATAAACGCCGGGTTCGATTCAAACTCCCTCAAACCCGATCCGCTTCACGATCACAGCGGAGTGCTTGCGACGGTGAATCTGACTATTCCGATTTTCGACTGGGGCGCGAGCCGCAGCCGCGAACAACAGGCTCGCCTGCGGCTGCAGAGCTTTGAATCCGAGCGCAATCTCGCGCTGAGAAACCTCACGTCGCAATTCCACGCCGCGCGCGCGCAGGCATTGGCCGCCGCTGCGCGATATCAATTCTTAAGCGCCAGTGTCGGCGATGCCGAGCGCAACGTCCAGGCGTCGATCGCGCGTTATCGCGGAGGCGAAGCTCCTTTTATTGAGGTCAGCGACGCGTTTTCAACGCTCGCGTCGCAAAGAGCGGCGCTCTATCAGGCGTTGTTTGATTATCAATCGGCGAAGGCGCGCCTCGCGCTAGCCACGGGGCAATAAGTTCGGAGAAGATGGACAAGAAAGTGAGCATAACTACGCTCCCGGAAGAGCACTCCACCGGCGACGGACAGCAGTCGCGCGTCGTCGAGGCTTATCGAAGATATCGTCTGCCCGTAATCCTGGCGCTTTTGATTCTCCTGGCGTTGATCATCTTTCTGGTCGTTTACGGCAGGAAGAAACCCGCGGCGGAAGAGGAAGAAGCTGTAGTTGTCAGCGTTCGCGTCGCCACGGTGGAGCGCGAATCGATTGCGGCTGAAGTCACGGCGCTTGGAACGATCTTCGCTCGCAAAGAAGCAACGGTCAGCTCAAAGATAGCGGGCCAAATAAAAACCATGGCTCTGCTCAAGAATAAGCCGGTTCATGAGGGAGACGTGATCGCGACGCTCGAGGCGCGCGACGTTCAGGCTCAGCGCGCCGAAGCTGCGTCGGCGGTCGATGAGGCTCGGACAAATCTGCGAAACGTCACCGGCGGTACAATTCCTCAAACAGCGGCGCAGGACGAGAAGGCCCTGCGGGATGCTCGAGCGAATCTGGCGAATGCGCGCGCGGTCTATGAGCGCCGGTTGAAGCTTTACGAACAAGGCGGAATCTCAAAGAAGGACCTTGACGCTTCGGAGCTTGCGCGCACGACTGCGGAAAACGACCTGCGACTCGCTGAAGCGACGGCACGGTTGCACGCGGCTACGATGAGCCCCAATGACCGGCGCGTCGCCGAAGCGAAGCTCAAACAATCCGAGGATCGACTCGCGGCGCTTGATACACAACTCAGCTACGCGACCATACGAGCGCCGCTCACTGGTGTAATCGCCGAGCAGTTTCAATTTCAAGGCGAGTTCGCGGCGGCCGGAGCCAAGTTGTTTGCCATCGACGATGTAAGCGAGGTGATCGTAAAGGCGCCGGTGGCCGACACGGTCGCGGCCCAACTCAAGACGGGCGACACCGCAAGGGTCTATCCGCAGAGCCTGCCCGGCGAAGAGTTGGTGGGTGTGATTTCGCTGATCAGCAAAGCGAGCGACCCGCAGAATCGCACTGTCGAAGTATGGGTCAATCTCAAGAATGAAGACGGCCGCCTCCACGCCGACAGTGCGGCAAAGGTTGTCGTCGCCACGCAAGCCGCAAGCAATGTAATCGTTGTTCCTGTAGCCGCGGTCACTCTCGACGCGAGCACCGGGAACACCGGCACGGTCATGGTTGTGGACGAGAATTCCGTTGCGCACGAGACCAAGGTCACCGTAGGCATTCGCGCAAAGGACAAGATGGAGATCACGTCGGGGCTCAAGGGCGGTGAGACGGTTGTCGTAGAAGGCAACTACGCGCTGCCGGATGAAACGAAGGTCGCAATCGCAGCCGATGAAAAGGAGGGCGATCAATCCGAGGAAGACAAAGGCGAACCGAAGAAAAAAGACTAGAGTTTAGTGTCGTGCTCTAAGTTCCATAGGCCTCAAAGCGCTTCAAGCGGCTTGCTCCTTCACTTCACTTGGATGGAGAGAAAGGTATTCTCTGATCTCGAGGTTCATCCGGTCGATCTCCGCGAGAAAGCCTCCCGCCGACGCCCGGTAATTCTGCGCGTTGGTTTCCACTCGTCGTAGCGTTTCCACTTGTTGCTGGAAATAGGCTATGCGTTCCTTCATCGCCTGAAGCTCTTGATCATTCTGAATCATCATCGCTCATCACCTCAACTATTCCGCGTTGTGTCTTGTCTCGTTTGATCTGCCAATGCTCAAGGGCAGCCTGCTCCCCGCCAATCGCAGACATCCGGCGGATCCAAAAGACGCTGGCACCCTCCAAGTTGTGCGCAGTCAAATGGTCGAAGATGAAAGCTGCCTCACCTCGGACCTCGCTTAACTCGAACGAATCGTCCATCAGCATGAAAATGTCGACGTCGCCTGGATCAGGTTTGGCTGTGACGAACGAGCCGAACACCACAAATCTTGCCAGCAGTCCCGTGCTGACCGCCAGCTTGTAAATGCGCTCGAGACGTTGTGCAACGAGGCGTCGCCTTGCCGTGCCTCGTCCGAAATGCTCCAGCACTTCAGCTAGCGTTGCTTGATGGACACCAATAGGTAGGTCGCCGCTGCTGTCGAATTCGAGCCAGGTCTTCATGGAGATCTATATTGCTCTGCTCCAGCCACGAGTCCTCTCGACACTTCTCTGTGGCATCGATGGGTTACGTCCGACACTCTAGGGGAGAGATGCCAATAGATCTTCAACCGAGGAGTTCAGAACGTGCCAACAGGTGACGCATGTAGATTCATCAAAATTGGCGTTACTGCGTGCGTGCTCGTACGGATGAACAGTATTACGCGACTCTCGCAATGCATGACTGAACTTGCCTCGATCGCTCTTGAGCCAACCACATTCGACGCTTACCTCGACGAGAGAGTGTAGGTTCCAATTCGGGATGGCGATGTTCTTGCCTATCTTATCCTTAGGCGCCGCGGCAGACCTGTGCGCTTCGCTGGGACTCAAGGAGCAACGTGCGAGCAGTAACGCCTCGAGGATGCTCCCCATCATGACCACAGCCGCTACGTAGGCCGCGGCGTTTTGACATTTCTGTGCTTCCAGCCATCGCTGCTGAACCACGGCCTCCAGGTCAGGCATTATATGCGTCAGCTTCGTCAGAGTTGGAGCGGGGAATATGCGCTTCTCTTGTTGAATGATTCCGCTGCCGAAAAACTTGAGGGCAGTACGGCAATAGTTAGACAGAGCTTCCAATCTCACGCGGCGGCTGTTCGCCGAGAAGTCAGGATCCCTCTCGATCTCGTCGAGTAGAGGCGCAGCGTTCGCATCGCGGAGAATAATTTTGAACTCGCGCACTTTCGCGTCCACATCGCGAAGACTAGCGAAGTCGTCGAGTCGTACAGCCCCGCCTCTCATCGATACCTCTTTTAGAATGGATGAGATTAGTTCTTTGGCGCGTGAGGCTTCAATTGGCATTATTCACCGGCCTGTCCTTGCTCTTCTTGATCCCTCGACTTAGTCTGAATTTGGAAGGCAGAAATGGAGCGACGGTGCTCACCGCGGATGAAGGATACGTCCTTCAATGAACCGAATCAAGTTGACGAGCTGTGTTGGACCGTTATACAAGCGATGAGTCTCGACAGTTAGGCCGGATCATTACATGAGTCGTCTCAAAATTTCCGAGCGGAAACCACACAATACCCATCACGTGGACCGGATAACGAGCCCCGGTTGCTTGGTGTTTCAATGTAGTGATAAGGAGTATTGCCTGTGAGCCTCGCGCGGGTGATCTCAAATCAGAAGCGCGCGGTTGTTGTATTGGTTGCGCTGCTTTGCGCGGCTGGAATCTATGCCGCATTCCAACTCCCGGTCTCCATTTTTCCTCAAACGGATTTTCCTCGCGTCGTAATCATAATCGACGACGGCGTAGTCCCCGCGCAGCAGGTCCTCGCATCGGTCACGCGCCCGGTTGAAGAGGCGATGAACGGCCTCCCCGGCATCAACAACATTCGATCGACAACCCAGCGAGGCGGGTGTGATATCAGCCTCTTCTTCGATTGGAAGGTGGACATACTCGAGTCGCTTCAGATGGTTCAGGAGCGCCTCGCGGCGATGGTCTCGACTCTTCCGCCCGGGGCTTCGGTGCGAAGAGTCGAACGGCTGACATTCGCGGTTTTCCCCGTCGCCGGCTACAGCTTGATTTCGGATGAACGCGATCCCGCAAACCTTCGCGACCTTGCGACCTATGTTGTCAGGCCTCGACTGACCCGGCTTCCAGGCATCGCGGGCGTGAACATCGCCGGCGGAGAGAAACGCGAGTTCCAAGTGACGGTTGATCCGGCGAGGCTCGTGGCGCACGGCGTCTCGCTCGAGCAGGTTGTCGATTCAGTCAACAAAGCGAACATCATCGCTTCTCCGGGGCTCATTGAAGAAAACCACAAACTGGAGCTCGCGCTCGTAAGCGGGCAGGCCAGAAAGCCGGAAGAGTTAGCTGAGATCGTCGTCGCGGTCGTAAACAACGCGCCGGTTGCGCTCCGCGACGTCGCCACGGTCGGCGAGGGGATCGCGCCTAACTACACGATCGTAACCGCCGATGGGCATCCCGCGGTGCTGCTCAACATTACCCGCCAGTTCGACGCAAACACGGTAGATGTGGTCGATGAAGTGAAGGCTGAGTTGGCGGCCATGCGCTCGCAGCTTCCGAAGGACGTAAAGGTCGCGCCCTTCTATGATCAGTCGCTTCTCGTCAGAGCTTCCATACATTCGGTGCGCGATTCAATACTGATCGGGTTGCTGCTGTCGGTCGGAATTCTGTACGGCTTTCTTAGAAATGCGGGCACGACTTTTGTGGCGATACTCGTGATCCCGGTGACGATACTTGCGACGTTTCTCGCCATGTGGCTCGCCGGTCTCAGCTTCGATTTGATGACGCTGGGCGGCGTCGCCGCCGCGATAGGTTTGGTCATCGACGATGCGATTGTCGTCGTTGAAAACATCTACACTCACCGGGCGCGGGGGCAGTCTCGCCACGAAGCGGTCCAAACCGCGGTGTCGGAGATTACAATCCCAATCATCGGCTCGACAATCACTCCTGTAGTTGTGTTTCTGCCGCTCACATTGTTAACCGGAGTGACGGGAGTCTTCTTCCGCTCTCTCGCCCTTACGATGGCGGTAGCGCTGCTGACGTCGCTTGTGCTCGCGCTGTCGTTCACTCCCGTTCTCGCCGAGCGTTTCATTACTGTGAAGCGCCGGCAGAAGGTCTCCGATAGCAGCCTCGATGGCATCGAGTTGGAAGGCGATCTGAACGCGGACGAGCGCGAAGAAATGAAAGAGCAGGGAAGAGTTTTGGGCGGGATCGTGCGGAGATACGAATGGCTGCTCGGAAGAGCGCTCGACAACCGGATTGTCGTATTGATTGTCTGCGCCGGCGTGATCGCGGTTTCATATTTCATCTATCACGAGCTCGGTTCGGAGTTCTTGCCTGAGTTTGACGAGGGCGCCTTCGTGCTGGATTATTTCACGCCGCCGGGGACTTCGCTCGCCGAAACCGATCGCATCCTCAAGCACGTCGAGCAGATGCTCGCGGACGCGCCTGAAGTCGAGAGCTATTCGCGGCGGACCGGGTTACAGCTTGGACTGTTTATTACAGAACCGAACACCGGCGACTTTCTCGTCAAGCTCAAACCCGATCGCAAGCGGTCGACTGAGGAAGTCAAGGACGACCTCCGCAAAGAGATCGCGTCAACCGAACCCGGTCTGTCTCGGGTCGAGCTACCGGGCATCCTCGGCGACTTGATTGGCGATCTGATCAGCGCGCCTCAACCGATCGAGATCAAACTCTTTAGCGAAGACGCACCGGCGCTTCACAAAAAGGCCGCGGAGATTGAAGGCATAATCAAGAAGATTCCCGGCGTGGTGGACACCTTCGACGGCGTAACGGTGAGCGGGCCGGCCATCACGTTTAAGATCGATCCGCAGCGGGCGGCAGCTTTGGGAGTTACTGCCACCGACGTGGCGACTACCGCGACTACTGCGATGACCGGTGAAACACCGTCGGTGATACTTCAGCAGGATCGACAAATCAGCGTTCGCGTTGTTCTTCCAAAGGAGCTGCGAACCTCGATCGACGCGCTGCGCGCTCTGCCAATCAGGTCGCCCGCGAAGAACTCGCTGTTTCGTCTGGATCAGGTTGCGGACATCGAGTACGACAAGGGCCAGACTGAGATCGCGCGCGACGGATTGCGCCAAACGGTTGCGGTGACCGGGCGCCTCGAGGGGCTGGATCTGGGCTCGGCGATCAACCAGATAAAGGCTACGCTGGCGAAAGAGGTAAAGCTTCCGCCGGGAATGACCATCGAGTACGGCGGGCTGTACCGCGAGCAGCAATCGAGCTTTCGCGAGATGACGCTTTCGTTGGCGCTTGCGGTCGCGCTGGTGTTCGTGACACTGCTGATCGAGTTCCGGTCCTTCTCACACCCGGCGGCCATTGTCACCGGAGCCGTGCTCGCATTGAGTGGCGTACTTGTGGCGCTGTTGATCACGAACACGACGCTCAATGTTGTTTCTTACATGGGAATGATAATGGTGGTCGGCATCGTTGCGAAGAACGGAATTCTGATGCTCGATGCGGTGGAAGATCACCTCACCGCAGGTGATTCGCTTCGCGAGGCTTTGCTTCGTTCGGGTAGACGCAGGTTCAGGCCGGTGCTCATGACTTCACTTGCGGCAATGCTCGGTATGCTCCCGTTGGCGCTTGCGATCGGGCAGGGCGCAGAGATGCTGCAGGCTTTAGCGATTGCCGTTATCGGCGGGTTGATGGGAGCGTTGTTGCTTTCGCTGGTTGTGACTCCGACGGTGTACGCGATGCTGAAAAGGGACCGGTCTCTGCGAAGAACCAACACAAGATAGGTTTTCTGATTTCGTTGGTGTTACTATTCCCCGAGACTAATGAGGAGAGTACTATGATTCTGGTATAGTCCCGTTATGTCAAAGACCTCAAGTTATAGTGCCAGCTACAATCTTCAGGTCTAAACTTGCAAGGAGAGGGATTTATGAGAACAGAAGTAACCGAACAAGGTCTATTCATTCCAAAACGATTTCTGGAAGGCGTCAAGGAAGTTGAGATCAGGAAAGAAAACGGTATGGTTCTAATCGTTCCTGCCCCATCGGACGACCCTATCCTTCAGCTTGGCCAAGATCCAATCGATGACGATGTCACTGACGCATCGGTAGAACACGACCGTTATATCTATCGGCGATGAGCAAAGTCTTCCTTGATACGAGCTATTTATTAGCCCTGGAATTGGCGAAGGACCAAAACCATCCGGCGGCCAAACAGCACTGGCAAAGCATCATTCAGTCACTTCCGTCATTTGTGACGACATCCTATGTCTTCGATGAGGTTGTTACCTTTTTCAATAGTCGAGGGCATCATGCGAAGGCGGTTCAGGTCGGAAACAACCTTTTGGCTAGCGTCTCCGTCGAGCTGGTTCATGTTGATGTGCCGCTGTTCTACGAAGGGTGGCAGTACCTCCAACAACATCAGGACAAGGATTACTCTCTGACGGATTGCATATCGTTCATAGTGATGAAGCGGCTCGGTGCTAGTACCGCGTTTACTTTTGATGATGACTTTGTGCAGGCTGGTTTCAGTAGGCAGCCATAACGCAACCAATCTGTCGGTCAGGTTCCCCAATCAACGAGGTATGCTCTCAACTCTCCTCTCATACTTTCAACAATACGGCTATTGGGTAGTCTTTTTCGGCGTGATGCTCGAGAACGCCGGCATACCTGTGCCGGGCGAAACCATTCTATTAGCCGCCGGGTTCTTCGCATACGAAGGTCACTTTCACCTGTGGGAGGTGATGGCTATAGCGGCAGCCGGCGCAGTGCTTGGAGACAACGCAGGCTATTACATAGGTCACAAGATCGGACGCGCCACGCTCGAGCGCTACGGTCGATACGGGGGACTGACGCACGCGCGAATCGCGCATATGGACAGGTTCTTCGCCGGACACGGTGACAAAACGATTCTGGTCGCTCGCTTCATCACCGGTTTGCGGGTGTTCGCCGCGCTGCTAGCCGGGTCGTCGCGCATGCACTGGCGAACGTTTGCGCTCTACAACATGCTGGGCGCGGTGCTGTGGTCCTTCACTATCACGCTTGTGGGCTACTTCTTCGGTCGAAGCTGGGAGTTGCTCGAGCGTTGGGTCAAGGGCGCCGGCATGGTCCTTCTCGCGATCGCTGTGATAGCGGTGATTACGATGATCGTGTTGAGACGGCGCAAGCTCCGCGCGGAAGAAGAAGCGGAACTCGAATCTGAAGACTAGTTGCTTGTCAGCGAACAGATGTAGCGACCTGTAAGGGCGTCCCTCCGTGGGCGCCCCTCATTGGTGAATCAAGAGGGCTACAACGAGGGGCGCCCACGGAGGGACGCCCTTACAGGTCACCGCGGATGCCTCAACCTGTACCCGAAGAAGCCGAAGCCTATCGCGACCAAAGCTGGCGTCGCACCCCTGACTTACGCATCGAGACCGCGGCAGAGACTGAGCGATTTGTCGAGAGCCTGGGATTCTGCTCGACGCTGACTGACGCACGTCGTCCCGGTCCGTCATTGTACATAGCGGTTTGCGGCCGGCGTGACGCCTTCATGCCTCGCAACGTCCAGAAGGACCCCGAAGCCAACCTCGCCTGGCACATCAAAGACGAAGTGATGCAACGCGGTCGGGTCTACTACGCGAAGCTTGTGAAGTCGCGCTCGACTTTCATCGCTCCAAGATTGATTCCTCACTTCAACGCGCTGTGGGGTGTTGCCAGAGGGAAAGAGTCACACATGCTTTCGCCGAATGCTCGCGCGATTCTCAAAGTTCTGCGTCGCGAATGGGAGATGGCGACGCGCGATCTTCGAGGCGAGTGCGGTATCACGGATCGCGCTCAGTTCACTCGCGCAATCGACGAGCTTCAACGCGCCATGAAAGTCATTCCGTCCGAGGTCATCTACAAACCGACGTTCACGTACATATGGACGCTTGCGGAAGGACGGTTTCCTGAAGAGATGTCGAAAAAGGTCAAGCGCGCGGACGCTTTAAAGGAGGTCGCGCGCGCGTTTCTGCAAGGCGCGGGTCTGACGGTGGCCGGGGAGCTATCGCGCGTCACGGGGCTCTCTCGTCCGGAAGCGGGATTAGGCAATCACGCGCTCGTGAATGAAGGCTTTGCTGAGCGGATCACGACCGGAGTGTATCGGTTGAAACGCATGTAGGGGCGGCCCTCCGTGGCCGCCCCTCTTCTGCCATGACAGGTCATCCCGCAATAGGGGCGGCCACGGAGGGCCGCCCCTACATGATTGTTCACACCGTCTCTGCGTTGCCGATGCCGAACATTTTTTTGTAATGACGGTACCACTCACTCTGAAAGAGTTCCCCAGGGTCATACGCGAGCTTTAGTCGCAGGAACTCGTCCAACTGCGGATAGCAAGCTTCCACCTGTTGCTTCGTCGCGAATCGATGATACGTAAGATAGTAGCTCCCAGCATGGCGGATTCCTAAATCAATCAAGCTTCGAAAGGCTCGGGCCGCGTTTTCCAAGCCGACCGGGTCGTGCGTTACGTGCAGATTGAAGATCACGCAAGCGAACGGCTCGCGAGCCCATCGAAGGAAACTTTCCTGATCACGTTCGATCAGGCGGATGGTACCGTAGATCACATTCGCTTCCTGCCTTCGCAGTTCAATTCTTGCCTCCTCGAGGAAATCGAAGAGCGAATGTCGTGGAACATAGATCTCCGTAATCATCTCGGTCGCTTTCACCCCGGCGCCGAGCTTGCGATCGAGCTCCTCGTGATAGTTGTCCACGTACGCTCCCGACAATTGCGAGTCAGCCCAATAGACCTGCCCCGAGGTTGCCAGGTAGCGCTTAGTGTAGACCTCGAATGCCCGTCGCTTGTACTTGTGCGAATAATAAGTGAGTCGGGCCCAGTCCTCCGGATGAAATCGAGTAGGGTGGGGAGTAAGCGGAGTCGCCGGATCGACGGGCCGATAACACGAGAAGACCCCACGGCGCAGGAAGCTGTCGCGATTGCTGTCGGTCGCAAATTGAAAGTCTCCGTACAAGTAACCGGCCGCGATTCGCTGGTCGAAAGACTGAATAATGTTTGACGAATCTCGAATCTCGACGATTCGTTGCACCTTCTTGCGCTCCCACAACCGGAGCTTGACGGACGTGACGATGCCGAATAAACCGTAGCCGCCAATCACCAGTCGGAACAGCTCGGGGTTCTGATCGCGGCTGCATCGCACTATCTCTCCGGTGTGATTCATCAGGGTGAACGAATCAACCTGATCGATGATCGGCTTCAGCTTCAGACCGCGGCCGTGAACATTCGAGGCGAGCGCTCCGCCGATTGAGAGCCGGTCCGCGCCGGTCTGCTTTTGAACGATGCCCCATTGCTTCTCGCGGCCCTCCTGAGACTTGTTCAAATGTTCAATAACCTGCGGCCACTCGATTCCGCCCTCGACTTCAACGATGCCGCGCTCCGCGTCAAAGTCGAGCACTCGATTCATCGCAGTCATATCGACGAGGATCGTGCCTTCGCCGAACTGTTGGCCACCCATCGCGTGACGGCCGCCGGCGATGCTTATGCATTTGTGTTCCGATCGCGCCGTGAGTACGGTCGCGCGAACATCGCTTTCCGTTCGCGGCTTGATTACTCGATCAACGCGAGTTGAGTTGAGCTGGGAATGAATGTCATTGACGAGCGCTCCGGAATTAGCGGGAGGCGGCGACGTCGCCGCGAGGAGTGGGCGCGAGTTGCGGCCAAGAGCTTCGATCGTCAGACCGGGCAGCGCAGCCGCGGCACAAGTGGCTCTGAGGAAATCGAGGAAGTCTCTTCGCGAAATAGTCATAGTTGGGATTCTCATTCAGCAGTTCTCGACTATTCTCAGTTATTCTCAGCGATACTCAGTTATTCTCAGCGCAAAGACGCAAAGGACCGCAAAGCTCGCAAAGATAGTGAATTGAATTTGAGAGAGCGGCAGTGACCGGCAGAACAACCGGCTTGAGGAACTTGATCCGCAGAATTGCGCCCGATCTCACGCGGATGTCGCTTCCCTTTGTGAGAAGCAGACCGCCAATCAGGCCCAGCGCAACTCCGCCGGCGCCGATGCCAAGTACGAGCCTGCCCGAGGCGCCGGCTACGCCTCCGAGCGCGGCGCCGGCAAAACCTCCTGCCAATCCAAGTTGTGCGCCACGGTGCGCGTTGTCGACGGTCTTCTCGCCTCGATGTCCGCCCTTCAACTCGCCGTTGGTATTCGCTTTGATAGATCTTTCAGTATCCCAGTCGTCGATTGCGGTGACCTGGGCGACGATGGGCACGTCGCCTGCGGGCGTCAGTACGTGATCGAAGTCAATCGACATATGTGAGCTGCGCTGGCCACGTTTTGCCGGGGCAACCTTTACGATGCGGCCGCGAAACTCCGTTCCTCGCTGAAGGACTAACTGCCCGTCAACGTAGAGGGGCTCTGCCAGCGTCGCGGTGATGATGTCTCCGGACTCATTCAGCTTTGAGTTAAGTTGCGACCGAAGGGTTAAACGAATTCTGGTGTCGGACGGAATAGTTGCTTGTCGATCTGCCTGAGCGCTTGTTTCACTGGCGCTTTGAGCGAGTGAGACTTGTTGCAGGCTGGCGATCAATACTGCAAGGGCGACTAAGCGACGAGTGATTGAACTTTTCATGCTGTTCCTCCCATCTGGTGCGATTGTAGGAGGACTGAAAGGTGTGAATGTGCGTTCGTGTGACACTTCTTAAAGCGTCACAGGATTGGCTGTTGAATTAGCCACAGATGAACACAGATGAACACAGATCGAGAACGGCCTTCCGACTTGTTTCATATTATCTGTGTTCATCTGTGTTCATCTGTGGTTACAGTCCTCGGTCGGTAGGTTTTGCGAGGAAGTCTTTGAAGCTTCGCAATTCGTCGAGCGATGAATCGGCGATGATCCGAAACACACGCGTCCGACAACCGTCGGGAATCAAGGTTGCAGTTACCGCGTCGGTGATGACCATTGCGCTCGACGCCAGCCCCTTTTTCCAGCCGGGTTCACGCGCGTCTCTAAAGCTCATCGCGTCGGGATCGATAGCCGCTGCCGCAAGCACGGTCCGCGCCCATCTCAAAAACTCCGGCCAGCGCGAGACTACCGTTACTAAAGAATCGGGTGAGGGTCGCTCCTGACCTTGAAGCGACGCAGGAACTGAGCGCAATCGCAACAGAATGCACGGAGCGTCGGGTGGAAGGGCGGCTCTGACTTTGTCGGCTTGCCCATACATCGCGACCGGGGCCGCGCCCGCCAGCACCTCGGCGCGTGTACACTCATCGATCCCGGTCCCAGCGACTCGGAACCCGGTCGCCGCCTCTATCTCGGCAATCAGAATGTTGCGCAGTTCTTCGTCGGGTTCGATGACCAGAATATGATCCGGCGGCTGAGTCTCGAGCCAGTGCTTTACTCGCGTCTGAATATCGTGAAGTGAGAGGCCGCGCTGGCGAGCCACCTCAAACAGCGTGGCAATCAACTGATCGAGTTCGAGCTTTGGGTCCGCGGTCGCGTCGACATTGAGTTCGCGGACATAGACGCCGCTTCCTTTTCGAAACTCGACCCAGCCGCGATGCTCGAGATCCTGATAAGCCGCGCTCACGGTGTTGGAATGAATGTCGTAGCGCCGCGCCAGCTCGCGAGTGCTTGGGAGTTTCTGTCCGGGCTTCAGATCATCGCTGACTATGCCGAGGATGATTTGTGTCGCGAGCTGCTCACGAAGCGGGACTTCGCTGTTTTTGGAAAGCCAGATTCGCATGATCGGGGTTGAAGTACTATTTCACCAAGATCGTCAAATAGTCCGCGTCTGCCCATGCGGCCTCGAACGTATGTACTGAAAGGCGCAAACGCCCGAACATCGGGTCGTGAATTCGAAGGCGCGCGCTGGTGATTTCCGCTACTACCTGCGCATGCGCGCTCCAAATGCCGCGAAGCAGACGCAGATTCACACCAACAATTGGAAAGAGACCCTCGCGCTCAGCGTCGCGCAGGTCGAATAGTCTTAAAGAATGATCTTCGACAGAATCAACAAATCCGAGTGACTGGGCTGCTTGTACTACATCACTGGAGTGCGTTCCCATCATCGGTTTGCAATGGCAGAGCCGACGCAGATGTCGTTCGGAGAATTGCAGCCCGCGGGCGGCGAGCACCATACGCAAGCAAGCAGGTAAGCAGGAATCAGGCGTTTCTTGCGCGTAGAAAGGCGGCCCGAACTTTGGCACGATGCTTCCTTCCGAGTTTGAGACCGGCCGCTCTTATCTCGGCGAGGTCTGTGTGGGCCACGATGTCGCCACTCGAACCGTCGACAACAATCTCACCGACCGGTCCCGCCGTCAGCTCGGGGTATGCGAGCACAACCGGTACGCGCCATCGTTGACTCTGAGCATCGAACTTTGGATCTGCCGGACCGAAGCGATCAGGTAGGTTCTTCCAGAGCCAGCCACTTGCAATGCGAACTGCATCCTGCGCCATGATATCGTGCTTAATGCGCCGCTTTTGCTGTTTCATTGCTTACATCCTCACGCGCTTATCGTAGGGGGCCGCCGCACAATTATCAAGAATCAAATGTTCCCCGTGACGGGATTTCATCAAGATTGCCGCACTCGATCTGTCGTTCGCCAGATTGCGAAGGAGTCGTTCGCTTCACCTGCGAGGTTTCGGCTTTTCTATTAGAAGATCGAAGGCTAGTTTCTTATCACTGATCTCTTTTCTGAGTTTGTCCTTTTGTTCTTCATCAGCACACGACTCAAGCCGCTTTCTGAGAGCGTCAATCTCTTTCAGCACCTCGACCTCTTGCGGCGCGAAGTCATTGCTTTTCAAAATCGAGTACGCCATTCGCAAGTCCTCGGGCGTTTCAAAGTAAGCTCGCAGGTCGATAGGCTTGCCCTTGCCGGGCAGATTCTCAAACTCACCCGCCTCGATCGCTTTGCTGATCTGCTCGTCGATGAACTTATCGATTGACACTTTCGTCTCCCTGCGTGCAATTGTCCACCAGAAACAACCGGGATTCCAGGTGAGCTTTGCAATGAACTTTGATCGTTTCAAACTTTCAACATGCCAGGTGCTCTTTGAGCAATCGTATTGTCGGATAGATCCATCAAAACCGAACTTTGTCTCTTGCATTCTGAGGACTTGTTGTAATAGGCTCGCGCCGTTCAACGTCTTCCACTTTTTCTCGAGGTAAAATTCAATGCTGACGATCAAGAGAATAGCCGCAGTTCTGATGTTGTTAATTGTTTTGGGCTTGAGCGCACCTCAGGCCTTCGCCGATCCGGGCGAAATTCAGACGCCGCCAGGTGAAACCCAGACACCGCCGGGCGAGACGAACGGCCCGCCGCGCGGCGAGACCAGCGCGCCGCCGGGCGAGACTAATACGCCGCCGGGCGAACTCACCAGTCCGCCCGCTGCCTCAATGAGCGCCTGGATGCTATTCCAATTCCTTGCAAACGGCTGGAGGTGGTAAGCGCCCGCAAGTGTGTTTCATCAATCACGGGGTGAAGTCAATGCTGACGATCAAGAGAATAACTGTTGTGCTGATGTTGCTTCTGGCTCTCGGTATCAGTGCGCCGCGGGCCTTCGCCGATCCGGGCGAAACCCAAACACCGCCCGGTGAAACGTCCAGCCCGCCGGGAGATGGCCATACTCCTGGGATGGCGCAAGGCGCTGGTGGTCTTACGGCCTGGGTCGTCGTTCAAATGCTTCGGAGCGGTTGGGGCGTTTGGTAAAAGGCTCAAGATTAGCTGGCTCA
>DATNBZ010000193.1:0-6471 GCA_035607285.1 Blastocatellia bacterium
ACGCGGAGGGAGGTATCCCGATCGTAAGCGACCAAAACACGATGACCTGCGATTCTCATGGTGAGATCCGTTGAGCGTGGAGCGGGGATGACCTTGTGCTTGAAATAATCGATTTGAGTCAGGAAATCTTTTCAGGGATGCCGGTGTTTCCGGGTCTTCCGGAAGTGGAGATCAGCATACACCAATCGCACGAACAGTTGGATGGCATCACCGATAGCGACGTAGTCTCGCCCGCGGTGAACCGGTTGGAACTGGGCGAACATACCGGCACCCACGTCGATGCGCTCAATCATATGGCGCGCGAGTACCGCGGACAGTCTATCGATACGATGCCCCTAACGATGTTCTATACGGAAGGTATCTGCCTCGACCTCTCCGCCAAGGGTCTTTTGGATTTAATTGAGCCCGCGGACTTGAAGGCTGCGATCTCTGAGGCCGGTGTTGAGATCAAGCCAGGCGATACGGTGCTGCTGTATACGGATCATTATCGACGCGCGTTCGGGACAGCGGATTGGCACAGTGGACCGGGGCTCAGCATCGACGCAGCCCGCTGGCTTGGCGAGCAGGCGATTGCGGCTTTTGGCGTAGAGACTGTCTCACCCGGTGTGCGCCACGTTTCGAACAGGGAAGTGCATCGCATCTGCGGGGAGCTGGGCTTTACTCATTATGAGAACATGATCAATTTGTACAGGCTGATCGGCCGCGGGCGTTTTCGGTTTATCGGTCTGCCGCTCAAGATCCGCGGAGGAACCGGCTCTCCGGTGCGGGCGGTTGCGGTCTTTGGGTGATCAAAGCTGTGAGCGCAACGTCCAACACGAAAGACATGTGTTCAGTCTTACTGACTTCGTGATTAGGTCTCGATAGCTGGCGCAATCGGAGGCGCAGAATGTTCGTTGGACACTACGGAGTCAGTTTTACCGCCAAAAAGCTGGAGCCATCCGTGCCGTTATGGGTGCTCTTTCTGGCCGTTCAGCTTCTCGATGTCGCGTGGGCTTTCTTTGTGCTGCTCGGAATCGAGAAAGTGCACATCGTCCCGGGAATAACGGCATCAAACCCTTTCGACCTTTACTACATGCCGTATACGCATTGTCTCGTCGCGGCACTGTTGTGGTCGGGAGGGGCGTTTTTGGTTTATCGGGTTTTGAAGGGAAGCGACGGTACATTCGCCGCGCTCGTTGTCGGTGCAGCCGTTTTTTCTCACTGGGTTCTCGACCTCATAGTGCACCGGCCCGACTTGCCGTTGTATGGCAATAACGCCAAGGTGGGCCTCGGATTGTGGAACTTGCCGGTCGCAGCATTCGCTCTCGAGACCGCAGTGCTCTTTGGCGGGATGTGGATGTACTTTCGCACAGGAGTTGAGCGCCGGGCTGCAACAGTCGTATTCGGCCTGATCATGATCGTCGTTGAAGCCTATGTTTTCTTTGGGCCACCGCCGGCCTCAGATAAGGCTCTCGCGCTGACATCAATAATCGCTTATTTGGTTTTTGCCCTCGTAATTGGATTGCTCGAAGGCGGACGGGGGTCCGTTCGGCCACGTCTTAAAACACACCGATCAAGAGCGTCTTAGCTGTGTAAGACCGGCTTAGTCCCCGACTCGTTGACTTGCCGGTGCGATGTTGCGAGCGTTGGACCAGACTTGCGCTTCAGGAAGCTTTGTTCGAGTTCGTCGCCTTGTGAGACTTCTTTGGAGTCTCACCCTCAACCGTCATCTTATTGTCGACGCTCTTAACGCACGAAACTCTTTTGGCTTGTCTGGTCGCAGTGCCTCTCTGGGTCGCTGTCTTTGCCGAACCGGTGAGAGTGACGGCCCCGGCAGTCGTGTTGACGTTGACAGTCAGTTCTTTTAGCGACGGCGTTTGTAACTTTGCCTTCACATCCTCTGTTATTCGGGCATCAGTTACGGCAGAGCAATCGGCGGCGGAGGCTTTCGCCTTCGCGGGCTTTGTGTTTTTGTTCTGAGCCGAAATAGCAGCGGCTCCGAGCATCACAGCGAGCGCACTGATCAGAATCCTTTTCATTGGGTTCTCCTTTTTTCTTAGAACGCCAAAAAATTGACAATGAGTGACGCTGGAAACACAGGTCTCAGCTCTTCGGCGGTTAGATCACCGGGCTACCGCGCCCCTCATCGCCGCTTGTCCTTCGACTTCTTGTCCTTGCCGTTCGATCTCTTGGCTGCGAAACCCGATCTGCTTCCGGGGCGGTTCCGGTAACGGCGGCCGATCAATAATTATGAAAGCGGGGAGTAGTTGTGTGAAAGCATCCTCCCCGCTTTCTCGTTAGGAACCTTCAACCAAAGTTTGCCGGCTCACATTTTGTTAGAGGCTTCGACGGGGCCTTGGGCGCGGCGCCCTCGACCGTCATTTGATTGTCTACTTTCTTCACGCACTTGACGGCTTTTGCGACTCGCGTGGCCGTCCCTTTCTGGGTGGGTTTCATCGCCTTGCCCGTCAAAGTCACTGCGCCCGCGCTTACAGTAACGTTGATGGTCAAGCCCTTCAGCGACGGCGCGTCGCCGAGTTTGGCTTTCACGTCCGAGGTGAGCTTTGCGTCGTCGACCTTGGAGCAATCGACGGCGGCAGGTTTGGGCTTCGCAGGTTTCTCGTTTTTGTTCTGCGCCCAGATGGCGGTGGTTGCGAGCAGCAAGACTGCAAGAAATACTGGGATTCTCTTCATGACCATTTCCTCTCTTTGGATTGATAGAAGTTGATGGTTGGATCCCAGGATATCGCAACCGGTGAATCGCGGTTATCATAAACGCAAACTATCTTTTGAGCAAACAAATGTAGGAGTGGCCCTCCGTGGCCGCCCCAGTTTGCGTTGTACAAATGTGTCGACAACCGAACAGGGGCGGCCGCGGAGGGCCGCCCCTACATGAATTCAATTAAGTTTGCGTCCGCGCCAGTCTGAAAGAATCTCTCTCGCCGCGTTGTAGCCGGGCGCACCCATCACGCCGCCTCCCGGATGGGTCCCCGATCCGCACATATAAAGCGCGTCGATCGGCGTTCGATACTTGGCCCATCCCGCGACCGGCCGCATGAAGAACAACTGGTCGAGCGTCATGTCTCCGTGAAAAATGTTACCCCCGGTGAGGGAGTACTCCCGTTCGAGGTCAAGCGGTGAGATTACCTGTCGATGAACGATCAAATCGCGAATGTTTGGAGCGCAGTCGGCGAGCGCGTCGATGCAGCGATCGGCAAAGGAGTCCTTGATCGAGTCCCAATCAGTATCTTTCAAAGTATATGGAGCGTATTGCGCAAATATGCACATGATGTGCTTGCCGGGAGGCGCAAGCGAATCGTCATACGTTGTAGGTATAGTTACCTCGACCAGCGGGTGCTCAGAAGGTCGTCCGGCCTTGGCGTCTTCCCAGGCGCGATCGACGTATTCCATGGAAGGACAGACGTGAATCGTCGCCCGATGATGCGGCCCCAGTTTAGAACCAGGGTAGGCGGTGAAGTCGGGCAAACCGTCGAGCGCAAGGTTGATTTTCATCGAACAACCCTCCATTCGAATCTTTTCAACCTCGCCGCGGAACTCTCCATCAAGATCGTTCGCGTCTACCAGCTTTAGAAAAGTCACTTTGGGATCAACGCTCGAAATCACTGCCCGCGCGTGAATCTCTTCGCCGTTCGCGAGCCCCACTCCATACGCGCGTCCGTTGCGAACCAACACCCGGTCGATCGCAGCGCCAGTTCTGATTTGCGCGCCTCTAGATTTGGCTGATCCTGCTATCGCTTCACTGATCGCGCCCATTCCGCCTCGAACAAATCCCCACAACCCGCGAGTCCCCGTCGCTCCGCCCATCACGTGATGAAGCATGATGTAAGCAGTGCCGGGTGTTGACGGCCCTCCGTTTGTTCCGATCACGCCGTCGGTCGCAAGCGTCGCTTTGATTTGCTCGGATTCGAAGTGCTCATCCAGATAGGCTCGAACGCTCTGGCTCATGATCTTTACGAGGTGAACGATTTCGGGGTCGCGGAAGCGCAGTGCTTCAAGCCCGAGTTTCCCAAGCTCGAACAGATCGCCGATCTTGCGGCGGATGATGTTAGGCGGAGTGGTCATCAGCAAGCCCTCGACCCATTCGCCCAGCCTCGCGAGGTTGCGTTCGTATTCAGGGTACGCTTCGGCGTCGCGCTTCGAAAACTTGGCCAGCTCCTTCTGCGTCGCTGCCATGTCCTGCCAAAAAAACAGATGTCTTCCATCGGGGAACGCGGTGAAGAATGCCGGGTCTTTCGGATAGAGATGATAACCGAACCGCTCGAGTTCAAGATCGCTGATGATCTTCGGTTGAAGCAGGCTGCAAAGGTAAGAGAGGGTCGAGACTTTGTAGCCGGGCCAGACCTCCTCGGTCACCGAGGCGCCGCCGACGACGCCGCGGCGTTCGAGCACCGCGACTTTGAGGCCTGCTCGCGCGAGGTACGCGGCGGTGACGAGCCCGTTGTGTCCAGCTCCAATAATGACGGCATCGAACTCATTGGTCATCATTTTCCTGTGTGCGCTCGAATCCAAAGCTCATCGATCGAACCTTCCTTCAACATTTTGGTGACGTAGACGATCTGTCCCGTGTGTGTCGCCAGGTGAATTGCTATGTTGAAGATCAGGTCGAAGACTGTCGGCACATAGTCCTGTTCTTCAGTCGGTTCCAGGAATCTCGATGTGTCAAACGAGACAAGCACCTGAGCAGCTTGATCGATAGTCTCGTCAAAAATTGCGAGTAGCTGGGCTTTTGGCAGCGGTCCGCGTTCGGCAAATTCCGCCGGCCGATCGCGATGGTAATTGATACCACCGACGCCCCGAGACAGGTAATGACGCATCGAACCGGATAGATGCAGAACCAGATTGCCGACCGAGTTTGCATGCTCGTTGGGTCTCCACCAGAGCTGCTCTTCACTCAGTTCGTCGACACAGGTTCTAATCTGCGTTGGGAGTATTCGAACGATTCGCCCACGCAGCGATTCGAGCGCTACGTCGCCCAGACTATTTGGTGTCTGCATATTAGGCACTCCGGACTTTAGATAGTTACTTTTCGGGTTCCAACCGAGCGCAGGATTCTAGTGGGTGCGGGCCAGTCTTTGCAAACAGGGGTTGTTTGACGCCTTCGATGATTCAACGCTACACTGATCGTGTTAGCAATTCATCAAGTCCAATCGGTTGCCCGGCAACTGTTGCTGGGATCTGGTTGGGCTTTTGGTTTTTAGAAAGGAATTAAGCAATGAATATAGATGTGGAATGCTTCGATGTAATTCTCACCGAGGATATGCCGGAACCTGTCGAGAGTTTGAGTAACTTCAGTAACAACACCAGGTATCGGGCCTGGCGACATGGCAAGTCGTACAAAGTGCGGTATGGTTCTTCGTTCAAGAACTCCGAACCGTTCAATGAGAGCGCCTTCAAGCAGTACTTCCAAAGAGCATAATAGTCGAACACCTGTAAGGGCGCCCCTCCGTGGGCGCCCCTCTTAGCGAGTGCACTTCCATTACCAAAGAGGGGCGCCCACGGAGGGACGCCCTTACAGGTCCGTCATTTGAGAGTGACCAATGTATTGGCTACGAGAGCAATCCTGCAGCTTTGACGAATTTCTTGATCAGTTCAGCGTGAGCGCGGCTACTGTCTCCACGTGGTAGGTCTGCGGGAAAAGGTCGATCGCGCTGATACGTGTCAGTTCATAGCCTGAATCGAGCAGCAGACGCAGATCGCGAGCGAGCGTTGTCGGGTCGCAGGAAACATAAGTGATTCGCCTCGCCTTCAACTGAGCAACCATCGCAATCGACTCCGCCGCGCCGGTTCGCGGCGGATCCAGCAGAACGAGATCAGGCCGGACCTGTTCCGCGTCGAGATGTCTTTTGAGCCAGGCTACGACGCTGCTGGTGTGGAACTCGACATTCGTCAGTTCATTTGCAGCGATGTTTTCAAGAGCGAACTTCGCTGTCCGCGTATCTGACTCGACTCCGATCACGTGCTTGAAACGCCGAGCCATTTGAATCGTAAACAATCCCACTCCCGCATACAGGTCGAGCGCAAGATCCTCTGAACCGCTGGAACAGTTGTCTACGGCTTCCTCAATCAGGTCGTCGAGTAACCGCGCGTTGCTTTGAAAGAAGGTCGAAGCACCGAAGCGGTAAACTGCATCGTGCGCGGTTAGCCGGAGCGGACCTTCAGGCAGTCCCGCAAGCGGCGGTTCCAGCGCGACGCCGGATTCACCTGCCGCCATTTCTATCTGCGACAAACGGAACTCGTGAGGTGCGCTTCCGTCTGCCGCGGCCACGGCGGCTCGCAACGACGAGAGCGCATGGTCAAGTTCGGGCGCCAGTATTGGGCAACTCTCGACGTCGCATACGGTGTTTGAATATGCTCGATTGAACCCGACGAGGTTAGCTTGCCAGTCGACTGTTACCTGAGCGCGGCTTCTGTAGCCGAACTCGGCCCCGCTTCTGATATTTATCTCGTGAGGCCAATCTATGCGCCCGATTC
>DATNBZ010000223.1:0-48615 GCA_035607285.1 Blastocatellia bacterium
GTGCCGCGTGGTGGTGGGCCAGGCGTGCTCGAATACGTCGGCGATTTCGCCGGCGGTCATCGATCCGCCTTCGAAGTTCAGCGTCAGCAGGATTCGCCGGCGCGCCGGATGCGCGAGCGCGGTGAACACCGCTTCGTAAGCATCCATCTTCGCCTTCGGTTCCCTGCGCGTCTTGCCCTTCGCCATCGGCAATATAATTAGCACATCGGCTAAGCATTGTTCAAGCGATGCTTAGCGCATAGGCTAACCATCGCACGCCCCGAAGTTCGTGGTCATATTTGGAGTGCGGCGCGGTCTGTGCGTACGCGCCGCTTTAGCTCTTGGCGGGTGATTTAAAGCAGCCAAAGCGGCGCGTACGCACAGACCGCGCCGCACTCCAAAAACCGACTCGGGTAGTTTCCGTCGACCAACACAACTTTAGGACACTGCCACCTGTTTCCTTAGATTGGTTCGATGTAAAATGCAGCGGATGACCAAACAAGTAACCCTGAACTCTCGCGTGGAGACACTGCTCGATCGGCTTTATGCCGAAAGCGCCGGCCAGACCGACGAGATGATGTCGTATTTTTCGGCTCGAGCCGCGGCTGGCGACATCGATTGGAATGCGTTCGATGATCGCGCGAATAAATTTCTCAGCGACAAGCTGGTCGCGCTCGATCGCGAGAAGGCTGAATTCTGTTATCAGGTTTGCCGCGCCCTGCGCGCAAGGCGAGTCGTCGAAGCGGGAACATCGTTCGGCGTCTCCACGCTTTTCCTCGCGGCTGCGGTTCGAGACAACTTGCGCACTGATGGCGGAGAAGGAATCGTGATCGGCACCGAATATGAACCCGAGAAGGCCAAAGCCGCGCGCGCCAACTTCCTCGAAGCAGGCCTGGCTGATCTGATCGATTTGCGAGAAGGGGATTTGCGCCAGACTCTGTCGGTCGTAAGCGCGCCGATCGATTTCATGCTGATCGACATATGGACGCCGATGGCTCGTCCGGCGCTTGAACTGATTGCGCCGCGATTGCGCGCCGGCGCCGTAGTCATCGCCGATAACACCTCGCAATTCCGCGATGCGTATCGCGACTATTTCGAATTCATAAACGATCCGGGGAACGGTTTGCACACGATGACTCTGCCATTCGAAGGCGGCCTTGAGTTCACGGTGCGGTGCGATTGAGCCGGGATTAAGCGATGCCGCAGAGCAGTCCTCAGCGTCCTCAGCGTCCTCCGCGGTTCAACTCTGATCAGCGCTGAGGATCAACCGCTAAGGATCAACCGCAGAGGACGCCGAGGACGCAGAGCAGAACGCAGAGCAGAACGCAGTGAGCCGGAATACCTTATCGCGCCCACTGCCGATCCTCACCTTGCTCGACAGTTCAAGCATGGTTAGTATGACCGGCGCGCACAAGACCTACAGATTTGCCGTTCTATCTCGGAAGGAGTCAAATGAAGCGTGAACGAATCATCGCCATCGTCAGCACACTTGCTATCGTAACGTGTTCCGCTCTCGCGAGTGGCAGGGCTCGCATTCAACCGGCCCTCGAAGCATCACAAACTCAGAGCACCGGCCAGAAAAAGCAGTATCCCAACCTGCCGAGCGAGACGCCCGACAAATTCACTCCAACCGACGATGGCTTCGATTACGTCAGGCGAGATGTGATGATCCCCATGCGCGACGGCGTGAAGCTGCACACCGTCATACTCGTCCCCAAGGGCGCCAGCCGAGCGCCGATTCTCCTGACTCGCACGCCTTACAATGCGACCGAGCTCACCACTCACGCACAAAGCTCTCACCTTGGGCCGATCTTGAATGGCTACGACAACGCCACAGAGGTTGTCGTCGAAGGCGGTTACATCAGAGCCGTTCAGGACATACGCGGCAAGTACGGTTCCGAGGGTGATTACGTGATGAATCGTCCGCTGCATGGTCCTCAAAATCCAACGCCCGTCGATCATGCGACGGACACCTACGACACAATTGACTGGTTGGTGAAGAATGTTCCAGAGAGCAACGGACGTGTCGGCATCCTTGGAATCTCCTACGACGGGTTTCTGCCGTTGATGGCTCTGGTCAATCCGCATCCGGCTTTGAAAGTGTCCGTCCCGATGAACCCGATGGTCGACGGATGGATGGGCGACGACTGGTTTCACAACGGCGCGTTTCGACAGGTGAACCTGAGCTACATCTACGATCAGCAAGCGACGCGCGCGAACGATATCAAATGGTGGACGAGTCACTTCGACGACTACGACATGTTCATGCAGGCAGGTTCGGCAGGCGAGCTCGGACGCCGCCGAGGTCTCGAGCAAGTCGGCTTCTGGCGAAAGATTCTCGAGCATCCGAGCTACGACGCGTGGTGGCAAGATCAGGCGGTCGACAAAATCCTCGCGACCCAACCGCTGAAGGTCCCGGTGATGCTGGTTCACAGCCTGTGGGACCAGGAGGACATCTACGGCGACATCGCCGTCTACAAAGCGATCAAGCCGAAGGACACGCACAACGACAAAGTGTTTTTGGTGATGGGTCCGTGGCATCACGGCCAGGAGATCAGGGACGGCAGCTCGCTTGGCGCAGTCAGATTCGACAGCGATACCGCGCTTTATTTCCGGCGCGAAATCCTGCGGCCGTTCCTCGATCAGTATCTAAAGGACGGCGCGCCGAAGGCGGATATGCCGCCGGTCGTTGCGTTTGAAACAGGAACAAACAAGTGGCTGCGATTGCCTTCGTGGCCGGCGGGTTGCCCGAGCGGTTGCGCGGTTCGACCGACCAATTTGTATTTCAACGCAGGTCTCATGCTGAGCTTCAACGCGCCGGCGTCGGGTGATTCAGCTTACGAAGAATACCTTTCAGATCCGGCGAAGCCCGTGCCTTATCGGGCGCGTCCGATCGATAGTCCTTCGTGGGCTCGCTGGCTGGTCGACGATCAACGAGAGGCTTCAGGGCGGCCCGATGTGGTTGCGTTCATCTCAGACGTAGTCACCGCGCCGGTCAAGATCAGCGGACAACCGATCGTGAATCTGATTGCTTCGACCAGCGGCACGGACTCGGACTGGGTCGTGAAGATAATCGATCTCTATCCCGATGAAGTGGCGGGCCAGCCGAACATGGGCGGTTATCAGTTGATGATTTCAGCAGACATCTTCCGCGGCCGATACCGCGAGGGTTTCGAGACGCCCAAGCCCATCGCATCGAATCAACCCTTGCTTTATCGTTGGACGCTGCCGACCGCGAATCATGTTTTTCTGAAGGGGCATCGAATGATGATCCAGATCCAGTCGACCTGGTTTCCGTTGTACGATCGGAATCCACAGACTTTCGTGCCGAATATCTTTTGGGCTAAGCCGGGAGATTACAAGAAAGCGACGCAGCGAATCTATCACTCATCAGGCCAGGCGAGTTTCGTTGAACTCCCTCTGGTCACGACGCCTTAGATCGCGACCCGCGTAGCGGGCGAAAGCATGCAGCCCCAGGGGCAAGTCCGCGCAGCCTTGGGACGAATGGGATGTTTGGTCGCAAGCCCGCGCAGCCGGTCCGCAGGGCTTTTCATCGCACGATAGTCTTCCAAATTCCACCAAGGCAGAGACTGCAGGCCGCGCCTATTTTCGTCCACGGAGACTTGTGTTACGCTACGCTGCGTTTAACCCTGACAGCTCGACGAGCAACGAGAATCTCAATTTGAGGGATAAAATCATGGCAACGAAAAAAATCGCGCTGGAAGAAGCAATCACCACACCGGCGACCGCGGCGTATCTGGACATCACACTGACAGTCGCCCCCACGCCGGAGTCCGCCGCCTCATTAACTCAAGCGCTGGAAGACTCAGACCAGCGAATCGCCGCGATGGACGATGCCGGCATCGACATCTTCGTGCTGTCACAGACGAGCCCCGGCGTGCAGGCCGAGAAGGACGCGAGCGTCGCGGTGCAGCGTGCGCACGAGTCGAACGATTACGTGCAAGCGCTGATCAAGCAGCACCCCGATCGTTACCGTGGGTTCGCGCACCTTGCGATGCAGGACGTGAAGGCGGCATGCGACGAGTTCAAACGGTGCGTCGAGGAGTTCGGCTTCCTTGGGGCGATGATCAACGGCAACACGAACGGCGTCTACCTCGACGACGACTGCTATCAGCCCTTCTGGGAAAGCGCGGTCGAGCTCAACGTGCCGGTCTACATCCACCCGGCCGACCCTCACATGCAGCCGTGGGTCATCAGAGACTATACCGTGCTTCAAGGCACCGTGTTGGGATGGACCACGGACAACGCCTCGCACTTCATGCGCTTGCTCTTCAGCGGCCTCTTCGACCGTTTCCCCGAACTCACGATCATCCTGGGGCACATGGGCGAGACGCTCCCGTACTTCTTGTGGCGTATCGACTCGCGCTACGCGACGACGAACAATGTGTCCGGGCTGAAGAAGAAGCCCTCCGAGTACTTTCGCTCGAACCTCATCATCACGACGACCGGCGTCTGCCAGGATTCATCCCTACAGTGCGCGATTACTGAGATGGGCGAGGACCGTGTGCTGTTCTCGGTCGATTACCCTTACGAGGACGCGACGGAGGCGGCTAATTGGATCGAAGGCACTCCGGTCTTGACCGATCAGGCGCAACGGGACAAGATCTGCTACCAGAACGCGGAGCGGGTCTTGCGGCTGGACGTTCCGGCGCAGTCGTAGGCGTAAGCAAACCACTAATCCAGTACGAGTTGTCAAAAACAATGAGGCGCAGCCCAGTCTCTGCAGCCGATGGTACATCTCTCAAATACCGGTCTCGTCAGGACAGGGCGTAGCAGGGAACATGAAGTTCACGGTTGATTTTCGATCGGTCTACGCGACGATCCTGGATCGATGGCTCGGAGTCGATTCGCGCTCAGTTCTCGGCGGCACGTTCGAGAACGTTGGCTTTCTTGGTTCAGCTTTCACATTCGCCGCCCGCTTCGCGGGCTCAATCTAATATCAGTGCGAAACGTTCTTGTAGACTATTCCGCCCTTCATAACGAATACGACTCGTCTGACCGCGGTCATATCTTTCAACGGATCTCCATCCAGGGCGATGATGTCGGCTTCCAAACCGGGCGCGATCGACCCGATCCGGTCGCCCATCCTCAGCGCTTCGGCTGCCAGTGAGTTCGCCGAAACCATCGCCGACATAACGTCCATTCCGCCGTCTCGTATTCGATCGATAAACTCCTCGGCGTTGCGCCCGTGGGCCCCCGCAACCGCGTCGGTGCCGAACACGATTTTCAAACCCGGAGTCTTCGACGCACGTTGCACCAGCTCGTGGTTCAACGACAGAACTCTCTCCATCGCCGCGAATCCTTCTTCGGTGTAGCCCGGCGTGCCGAGATACCTGGCCTTGTTCAGCAGATAGTTTTCGATCACAAGCCCCGCCTGAGGATCAAGGTAAGTGCCCCGCGTCGCCATCAATTTCAGATCGTCGGCCGTCGCCATTGTCCCGTGCTCGATCTGCGTGCATCCCGCAAGCGTCGCCGCGCGGACCGCATCCTTATAAGCGTGCACGACCGAGCGCAGGCCCTGCTTCGTCGCTTCATCGCAAGCCGCATTCAATTGATCCTGGGAAAGCGTCATCGCGCCTCCCTGACGAATGCTTTGCGACGCAAAGATCTTGATGACGTCTGCTCCTGCTTCTTTTTGTTTTCGCACAAAGGCTCGGATCTCGTCGGGTGTCCCGGTACGTTCGCCTCGTCCCTGCAACGGCTCGACGGCAGTCAGGATGCGAGGCCCGGGCAGCAACCCCTTCGCTATGGCATCGCGCAAAGGTATGTCTGTAGGCGAACCCAGGCTTTGCACCGTAGTGAACCCCGCCATCAAAGTTGCCCACGCGTTCGACGCCGATTGATAAGCGGCATCCGGTGTTGTTTCTCCCGCGCCTGCGTTCTTCCCGTCCTTACCGAAGCTCCAGGTAATATGCACGTGAGCGTCGATCCAACCCGGCAATACAGTCAGACCACGCAGATCGTAATCCGGCCGCGCGCCTTTCGGATCAGGCTTTGTCTCGACCGCGACGATCTTCGAGCCTTCAATCACAATGCGAGCGTTGTGTAGCACGCGTCCCTTTCCATCGAGCAGCGTGCCGGCGGCGATGACAATTCGGTTAGGGCCTTTCTCTGCTTGAGTCGTTGTTTCTGACGATCGTTGCGCAGAGATTTGTAGAGTTGGAGCAGCAAGAATGGAGATGCAGAGAATGACCTTGGCGTATCGCATAATCGAATAGATCTCCTTTTCGGCAGCCAGTCGTGCGTAGAATACATCGACCAATACATCCAGGTCGAAGGAATCCGCAAGTCGGTAGTGCGGTGATAGTGTGTTGTTCGCTCACATTCGCGTTTCTCCTCTGCGTCCTCGGCGTCCTCTGCGGTTGATTCCGAGCCACTGAGCAGGAAAAACCGCGGAGGACGCCGGGGACGCAGAGGACTGCTTGCTGGCAACCCGCTAATATTCCACTACAGCGGGTCTGCAACTCGAGCGAATCACGCAGGGAGATTTACAGGCAAACCTGATTCTGCGATAAATGACGATATGAGCACGCGAGAACTGATCAACAAAGAAGTCGAGGGGCTGCCGGAGCCATTACAGCGCGAGGTTTACGATTTCGCGAGATTCCTTCGTCAACGGTCGTCGGACGAGCCGTTTGATGGACTGTTGTTGAGCGAATCGGCGTTGCGCAAAGATTGGGACACGCCAGAGGATGATGCGGCATGGTCAAACCTGTAGCTGGCAAAGTTGTCGTCCTTCCGCTCCCTCAAACAAACTTGCAAATCGGCAAGCGCCGTCCAGCATTAGTTGTCGCCGACTTAGCCGGAGATGATTTGATTCTTTGTCAGATAACAACCCAATCTCGTCGCGATAATTATGCGATTGCGTTAACAAGCGCTGAATTCGAACACGGTCGACTGAAGGTGGATAGCTTCATAAGAGCGAATCGCCTATTCACAATTGACGAATCGTTAATTCTATACTCAGCAGGAAAGAAAAACGGCAATAAGTTGAACGATGTACTCGCGAAGATCCGTGATTTGTTCAGTTGATTGTCTCCCGCCAACGAGACCGAGTGAAGAATTGCAGAATTGCACGCCTGGCACTGGCCATGAAGAGAGATTGGCGTGCTTAACTGATTTTCCGCTGTAGGGCACCGGGCTTCTCGAGATCTTCGAGTGCTGCAATTTCAGACCCCACAATGACTTTGCCGATCTCCATCTCCTTCTCGCATTTACCCCATCTCAGATCATAGGGACCGCAGAAGAGCGTTCGAGGGAACGGAATACGTGCAAATTCGTTCTCCCATACAATCACACCGAGATGCCTCTCCTGTTTGTCAAAGTCGATATTGCGTGAGAACGTCTCCGAGAGAGCTTCTGCCGCAGTAATATTAGGTCTCTTCTCTTTTAACCCTTCCAAAAACACACCCAGCTTTCTTAAGCCGACCGCAACATGGCGAAGCGTAATCACAGCACTGATTGTTGTATTCTGTGGTGTGGAACTTTTTGGACGGAACATCTTTCCGCCATCATGAAAACCCCAGCGCTCAGTCGCCGCGTCAAGTTCCCCGATGGCATGATTGAATTCCATGCCGACACCGAAGTTGCCATACATGGCGCCAAGCATGATTTCTGGCTCTTCCAGATCAAGCCTCGCGTTGTCGTCGTAAAGAACCAAACAACACGGCCAGTCTTTGTACTCCCTGAATTTCTCGCGGGCTAACTCTATTCTTTTACGTATTCGAATATAGGGATCAGAGGCCGAATTGAGTGCGTCCTTGGGTTGAAAGTCCTTGACCTCGAAAAGGTATTCTTGATCAGCGATCACAACAGTGTAATCAGGTCTTTTGAGCTTGCCGGCGTTCTTCGACTCATACTCGTAGTCAGTGATCCCTTGCAAACGCAAATACCTTTCGAAAAGGCGTTCGCCTTTCGTCCGCATTTGCTCCAGATCTCGTTCTAACACCCATCGCTCTTGGTCGGGAGTATCAGGCACGCTCCTTCCTCGCGCCGAACTAATGCGCCTGAATGCCACCCTGGCGTCCTCGCCGGTGATTACCATCAGATACGCGGCGATCATTGCCGATCGCCCAACGCTCTGTCTGCAATGCACGGCGACCGTCTCGCCTTTCGCGAGTGATTCCTCCAAATCGTGCACCAGCGTGGAGGCGGCAGCGTTTGAGGCCGGGACTCCGCGATCGGGAATCGCAAAACCTACGAATCGGATTTCGTTAGCCTCACAGATTTCCTTTTCGGCTTCGAGGTCAAGTTCGGCAACTTCATCGGGAGTGAGCAGCGAAGCAACGACGCCAATGCCCGCCTTGCCCCAATCAGATACCTCATCTCGTAACCAGTCGCCGCCGCGAGGTCTCGGTATTATTGCTAACCGTCCCCTCCATGGTCCTTCTAGCCAATATATGTTACTCGCCATGCGTGCACCTCTCTATGACGTGGGGTCCTTCGCGATCTCCTCGCGCGGCAAGCCATCCACGTCGATGCCTCGTTCACGAAGTATTCTAATCCGGTGATGGCCATTGAGCACAGTGCCGTCCGGACGAGTCCTCAGCGATCCTTCCTCATTGGGCCGCAGCGACGATATGAGGTCTTCGTTTGATAGCTTTCGAAACTTATCCAGTTTGACAGGATTCAAGTCATCATCGGAATGGATTGGCTTAAGAGGTGACTGATTCATCCTTCCTTCCTCAACATTGAAGTTGACCTAAAACATAGGACAGGTTTCTCGCCCTTGATCCACGCGATTTAGTCGCGGATCACCATCCGCTACGCCTCTGAAGATCAACCGCCTCAGGATCATTACTTTCTCGCCGGGCATGCTCAGCGCTAACGCGCACGCGGCACCAGCACATAAGCCGACACCGGGCTCTCGTGACCTTCCTTGTCGACCGCCTTCACACCAAAAACGAGCTGATCAATTGAAGTGTTCTTCAGTGTGAACTCCTTCACATTGCCGACCCATATCTCGCGCTCCCAATCCGGCGCGGTCGTCGAACGTACGACCACCACAAAGCCCGCCAGGTCCGGTTCCGGATCGGGTTGATCCCAACGCAACACCGCGTCATAGCCGGATGCGCCTCGGGTCAAGCCGGGACCTGTCGGTTGTGGGCGCGGCGTCGGAGCCTCTTCGATCTCGGCCGCTGTCGGTTGCGCCGCTCCGGCAGCGGGTTGCGTCCCCGGCGCGCCGGTAGCTGGGGTCGCAGGTATTGGCCGCGACACGATCGGCGCGCGAGGCGCCAACGCCATCGACGCGGCAACCGCCGCATTCATCTTCACCACCTTCGCCGTGTATGAAGGAGACGTGTTGGCGAAGTTGTCGGTAGGCGTGTGCTGATTGGCGAAGTTCTCGTTGGGAGTCGTCACGCGCACCGCAGCGTAGCCCTGCTGATTGAAAGCGGTGTGATCTCCGCCCCGGCCGAAGCGGTCGTAACGGAAAATCAAATCAACAGTGAGCTCGGGAAAGTAACGCTCGCCCATTCGTTTTGCGAAGCGCGCGATCGATCTTGAAGTTGAATCGTTTGGGTCCTCTGAGAACACGAGCACCCTGCGATTGTCGATTACACCGTTGCCGCTGATTTCGCTGCCGATGATATCGTTGTTGAGGACGCCCTCTATCGTCTGGTTCCTGTCCTTGAGCCGCCTGGCCATCGCGCGCGCGCCCACGAGTCCCTGTTCTTCACCGGCGAACGCAACGAACACGAGCGTCGCATCGAATTCGTATTGGCTGAGCACGCACGCGCATTCCATCACACAAGCTGTACCGCTGCCATCGTCAGTCACGCCGGGCGCCGGAAGCTCGGCCGCTTTAGCCGGATCACGCCGCATTTCGGGCGGCACTCTCAGGTTAACGGTATCGTAGTGACCGGTGACCATGATCCAACGGCCGGCGGCTTGTTGCATCTTGCCGGGCAGGATCGCGACGACGTTGCGCAGCTCAACGTCCTTGTAGATGCGAGCGGCTTTCGGAATGGTGTGTGTGTCGAAGCTTACTTCGAGCCGCGGGCTGTAGCTCTTGAACTGGTCGAAGATCCATTGCCGCGCCGCGCCGATCCCACGATTGGTTTGAGTGGGATCGGACAGCGTGTTGCGCGTCTCAAAACTCTCGAGTTTTTTTTCGATCTCGGCGATTCGATCGGCTGAGATCTCGGAGACGATCTTTTGAATCTTCGGATCCAACCGCTGGGAGGGCTGAGTTTCGTCCTGTAGCGCTTGTGCCAGGAATGGAACAACCAGAATAAGCAAGCTCGCGCCGATGATTATCCGCCTCATTGTCGATCCTCCAATCGTTCTTCTTTGCGTGCCTTGCGGTCCTCTGCGTCTTTGCGCTGAGTATCGTTCCTCGCAAAGACGCTAAGGACCGCAAAGCACGCAAAGGCTGCAAGACTATTGAATGCCTTTTCGTATCACCACGCCCGGAAGGCGGCCGGTCGTCTTACCTTGTTCCCAGACGGGCTCGCCGTTTACAAACACTCGCTCGATACCTTCGGACAGAAGTTGCGGCTCCTTGAAGGTCGATCGGTCGAGGACGCGCTTCGCGTCAAAAATGACCAGGTCCGCTTTCATCCCTTCTCGAACAAACCCCCGGTCGCTCAGCCCTAATCGCTTCGCCGGCATCGAAGTCATCTTTCGAACCGCTTCGGAAAGCGTAAGCCAGTGTTGCTCTCGCGCGAAACGGCCAAGCACTTTCGTAAACGTACCCGACCCTCGAGGATGCCGCGAGCCTATGCCGCCATCGCTCGCCACCATAACCCATCGCTGCCGGTAGAACGCGCGAACGTCGGTCTCATTCATCGAAGTGCAGACTATACCGGCGCCTCCGTCGCGCACGATCTGTTGGTACGCTTCAACCTCGGTGATGTTTTTCGTCTGCGCGATTTCGGCAAGCGTCTTGAATTCGAATTCAGGATGCGCTTTGCAATTGGTGACGAGAACGTGGCTCGCTCCACCGACATTGCCCAGCGAAGTCTCGACCTCTCGTCTGTCTTCGTGTTTTCGACTAGGCACGAGAATGGTGATCGTCGAAGCCCACGCCGTGTAGGGATAGCAATCGGCGGTAACGTCGCCGCCCGCCAGCCTTGCGCGATTGATCAACGCAATCGCCCTGGAGGACTGGCCCCACACATTCTTGTTCCCCATCTTTATGTGAGAAATTTGAACGGGCGTTCGCGCTTCCCTGCCGATGCGAATCGCTTCGCGCAACGCGTCGAGCATTCCCTCCTCTTCGTCGCGCATGTGGGTCATGTAAATTCCGCCGTACGGCGATGCCGCGCGCGCAAGCTCGATCAGTTCTTCCGTAGTGCCTCCACGGCCTACGTCATATTCGAGTCCGCTCGACAGGCCGAAGGCGCCTTCGCGCATGGCCTGATCGACAAGCAGTTTCATCTTTGAAATCTCTTCGGCGGTGGCAGCGCGGTCATAGTCCTTGCCCATCACCTGCTGACGAACGGTGGCGTGCCCGATAAACGAAAGCACATTGACTGCGATTCCCTGCTGCTCGCGTTTACTCAGGTAATCGGCGATCGGCCAGGGCGAGCCGCCGTCCGGTCCTACCGCAAGAGTGGTAATCCCCTGGGATACCTGATTAGCGGCCGCGGGTTCTCGCGCGAGCCCGTCTTCTGAATGATTGTGAATGTCGATGAAGCCGGGCGCGACCACCAGTCCGGGTGCCTGAATTACTTCCTCGCCGGCTCTCGGCGAGAATCTGCCGACCTGTGCGATTCGATCTCCAACGATTCGAATGCTGGCAAGATAACCCGGCCGGCCTGTGCCGTCGATGATCGTCGCGCCGACGATTACGCGTGACCTGGTCTTCGTTTCCTGAGCTAGCGCGAATGGTGAAGCCAACAAGCTCGCGGCACATAGCAACGGGACGATCATTCTTAGCATTTTATGTCTCGGCATTTTATGCATTCACCGATTTTATAATGATTCGAAATGAAGAGGCTGATTCTACTACGCCGTTTGTGTCTTTCGCCAAGTGCGCATTAACTGTGATACCCTCGCGATTTCCCGAGGCGGTCGGCTGCGAGCGTTCAGAGTAATCGTTCAATGCGGGCGTTCAGAGTACCGACTTTAGTCGGGCCGTGCCTCGCTAATTCATGACTTCGGCTTCTTACTGCACTGCCCGACTAAAGTCGGTACTCTAAACGCCCGCATTCTGAACGCCCGTCGCGGAATACTTTGAGGAAAACAATGAAGATAGACGTTCACACTCACTACTATCCCGAAATGTTTTTCGAGATGATACGCAATACTCCCTCTGATTTCTCGTTCGCAAAAGATCCAACGGGTCGCACGATTATCACTCACCGTGGCGCTCGGTTCTTTGGTGTCACACAGCCGATGACGGACGTCGACAAGAGGCTCGAGGATATGGATCGTGTCGGCATCGACGTGGAAGTCGTTTCGCTCTCGACGCCGAATATCTTTTTCGCCGACGAAACGCGCCAGCCCGAAGCCGCGAGGGTACTCAACGACGCATACGCCGAACTGATCGCAAGACACCCGACGCGATTCAAGGGGTTCGCATCGATTCCAATGGATGATTCGGAAGCCGCGATCGCAGAGCTTCATCGCGCGATCGATGAACTCAAGATGAACGGCGTCGTCTTGCTGAGCAACATCAGAGGAAGAGCGCTCACCTCGCCGATCTATCGCCCTTTCTTTGAAGAAGCCAACAGAATGAACCTGTGCATCTTTCTGCACCCGATGATTCCGACGAACTCCGAGCCTTTCAAGGAATATGTGCTTGGACCGCTGGTGGGTTTTCCTTTCGACACGACGCTCGCTGTAGCGCGAATGTGTTTCGATGGGATGCTGCGCGACTTGCCGAACATCCGTTGGATCATAGGGCACCTGGGGGGCGCGGCGCCTTACCTGATGGAGCGGCTTGACAGCGGCTATCGCGACTTCGCCGAATGCCGAGTGAATATTGATGAGCCTCCGAGTACCTATTTGAAACGGCTCCATTACGATACGGTAACATTCAGCACGCACAACCTGAGGATGGCGCGCGATCTGGTGGGAACCGATCATATGGTGATGGGGAGTGACTACCCTCACATGCTGGGATCGATCGAGCGATCGGTGAGTTCGATTCAGGATTTGGCGATTCCGGAATATGAGAAGCAGAAGATCTTCAGCGGGAACGCATTGTCGATTCTGAATAATGTTTGAAGACAATCCCCCGAAGCAAACCCGTTGAGGTAACAATAACAGGTAGGGAAGAGGGACTTGTCCCCGCTCTTTCTGTCTTTCTGTCTTTGTGGTTGTTTCCTACTTCTGTGTGGTTGATTCTACTTCTTCAAAAACTGTTCGACGCCGCGTTTGCAATCTTCGGTCATTCGAGTGATCGCGTTCATCTGAATGCCCGCCTCGATCGCTGTTTCGAAAGTCATCCCGTCCATATGATAGAGCAGGCTTTTTGCGAGGCTGACCGCTGACGCCGACTTGCTTGCCATCTGCGTAACATAGGCTTCGACCTCAGCATCGAACTGATCGTCGGGGAACACACGATTGATCATTCCGATCTCGAATGCCGAGCGAGCAGAAATGATCTCGCCTCGGGTAATTAATTCAAATGCCCGCTTCTCAGAAACTGAGCGTCTTAATATGGCCATTACCATCGCCGGTATGAATCCGATGTTGACCTCCGGATATCCAAACCTCGCAGACTCCGCCGCAAGAATAATGTCGCAAGCGGTTGCGAGCCCGCAGCCTCCTGCAAGCGCGCGTCCTCGGACGGCGACGATGATCGGACGAGGATGGCGGCGCATGTCGACGAATAATTCACCCATCACTCGCGCGCTAGCCATGCTTTCTGCGACTCCGGCTTCGCTTATTCGCTGGAGCGACGCGAGATCAGCGCCCGAGCAGAAATCTTTTCCCGCTCCGCTAATCAGGACGACTCGCACACTGTCATCGCGCGAAGCTGCCTCGAGCGCATCCTTGAACTCCGAGACTATTTCGTCATCCAACGCGTTGCGCTTGTCAGGCCGGTTGAGCGTGATGCGAGCGATTGATTCCTCGACCGAAAAAAGAATCTTTTGATAATCAGGCATCGGTGTTCTCCGACGCTGAGACTATCAACCTGTGAAGGTAATCATCAAGCGCGCGCGCCTGTCGTACAACGTGCGCGTACGCGGCAGGTTCAGGCCTCTGTGGGGAATAATCTGCCGCTCGTTGGCATCAACGTGGGTTAGGAATGACAGGTTGGGGAAGGGTGGTTTGCCCCGCTGCTTTCTTAAGAGCTAATCTGGGCGAACTCACCGGGCGGTGGCAAGCCACCCTTCGCACGCTGTCATTTTTCCATTACTAACTCTATGCCGCACCTAACGGAGCCAGGAGTCCACGTCGGCGTCCGTAACTATAAACATCGCACCCCTACGGGGTTGCCGGGCGGAACTGCTCGATTCCCCGCTCTGAGTTCCGGGTGACCTAAGTCCCACCCAAATCCCAGTTTTAATCACACCCTAGTTGACTTGCCGCGCAGAGGATCAGTTACTGATCGCGAGAGATGGCCTACTGCAGCGGCTCCACTGTGATGCGTTTTGCGTTAACCGTCCCGTTAAGCGTGACAATCAGATTCCCATCGGGATCGAGGACCTTCGCCTGAAAAGGCCCGTTCCATTCAACGCCCGAGTCACTTAGTGTTATGCTCTGGTTGAGTTTGAGACTGCCCATGTTCTCGCCGGTTTGCACGTCATAAAGAATTGCCACAAAACTAGCCGCATACTGCCGGCCTTCAGTTTGAACCCACGCTCCGTACGCCGAGCTCGTCGTAGGAAACGGCACTGGCGTAACGTCTCCTTGCGCCGAACTGACCAGAAGACCGTCTCCCGTCAGGCTCCATAGCGCCTTGAAGGAATCAAACGGCGGCGCATTATCGGGGATGCTGACGGTGAGCACCCAGCTCCCGACGATCGTCGGTTTCTTTCCGCTTATTGAAACCTTCGTATCTCTGGCGCGATCCTCCGACTGACTGGTCGTTTCTTCGTCGTCGTGGCGGGCAGATACAGACCGTTCCGCCGATCGTGAAGTGGTTGAGGGAGCAAGCTGAATTCTACCAACCCATCTTCCGCTCGACTGTGCCGCTGACTGAGCGTTCGCGAGGCCGGGCAGCATGGCAATCAGGCTTGCGAGCAACACTGTCCGCAGAGTGCTCTTGTTGATCATTATCTCGTTCCCGTTCAGGAATTGACCGACTGAACGGCTGATATTGGTTATAGACAAATTGAGACTTCTCATTGATTTGTTCCTCTCCTTATTCAAAAGTTTGTGGACTTTGCTAATCCACAGGCCGCGACTATAATCGAGCCCTGCTTTTGGGTAATGACGGAGCGGTGACAAAAGCCTGTTTTTCTTATGCATCGTGACGAAGCCGTGACTCTTTGTTGACGTTACCGATGGGAAGCCCGGAAACATTCAGCGCAACCTGCTATTACTTCGACGATTTAGCTGTCGACCGGGAGAATTTTTGCGTAACGAAGGGAAACGAGGTTCGCTCTCTTCCTCCGCGAGCGTTTGATCTGCTCATCTATCTCGTCGAGCATCGCGGGCGAGTCATCGAAAAGCAGGAGTTGTTCGACGGCGTCTGGAAAGACGCGTTCGTGACGGACAACGCGCTGACCCGGGCGGTCAAAGACATCCGCCGCGCGATTGGCGACGACGCCAACTCGCCGCGATACATTGAGACCCTTCCGAAACGCGGCTACAGGTTCGTCGCCGAGGTCACTACAACACGGGAGACACAGCGCCCAGCTCAATCAAGCGGGCCGCCGAGATCGGGAGAACTCGCCGAGGCTTTGCATTACAAGATACTTAGCAAGCTCGGCGAGGGCGGCGGCGGAGCAGTGTACCTTGCCCGTGATACGCGCCTGCAAAGGGCAGTCGTTTTGAAGTTTCTTTCCGATGACCTCGTCGCCGATGAGACCGCGCGCAACCGGTTCATGCGTGAGGCCGTTCTCGCATCGGCCCTCGACCACCCCAATATCTGCACGATTCATGAAATCAATGAAACCGCCGGCCTGCACTTCATTGTCATGCAGTATATTGAAGGACTCACTCTCAAACAGGTGATAGCGAGCAGGGCAATCGATATCGACGCCGCGCTCGCTATAGCTATTCAAATCGCAGACGGATTGGCCGCAGCTCACGAGCGAAAGATAGTCCATCGCGACATCAAACCCGGCAATATCGTTATCACCCGCAACGGCCAGGTGAAGATTCTCGACTTCGGACTGGCAAAATCAGTTTCCTCTTCGGGCACTGTCGGTTCATACGACGCAACTGATTTAACTCGGCAGGGCGCACAGCTCGGAACGCCTGCGTATATGTCTCCCGAGCAGGCCCGTGGCGAGATGGTGGATCATCGTTCGGACATTTTCTCTCTCGGTGTAGTCCTCTACGAGATGGTAACCGGGCGATCTCCCTTCAAGGGGATGAACAAAACGCCGCTTGATGTAATGCACTCGGTCGCACACGAGAAGCCCCGCCCGGTGAGCGAGTTGAATCATCACGCTCCGGCTCAAATGGGGACGATCATCGAGCGCGCAATCGAAAAGGACCCCTCTCTCAGATACCAGACAACGCGAGAATTTTTGGAAGACCTTCGGAAGCTCAAGCAAGACAGCCAATCAGGCAGCGCTCAAATCAGAAGGGCGCTATCAAAGCGGCGCTTGAACACGCGGCCGTTCGCCTACGCCATGCTCGCGCTGGCGATTCTTGCTGCAATAGGCGTTGGAGTTCAATCTCTACTTCGGGCTTCCTCTGCGCACCACGCGATAAGCTCGCTGGTTGTATTGCCGTTCACGAACGGGAACGCGGACGCGAATTCGGATTATTTGAGCGACGGCATGACCGAGAGCATCATCAACAGCCTCTCTCAGGCGTCCCAGTTGAAAGTATTGGCGCGCACAACGTCTTTCCGCTACAAGGGCAGAGACTTCGATCCGCAAGCGGTGGCGCAAGAGCTGAAGGTCGAGGGTGTGGTCACCGGAAAAGTCATCCAGCAGGGAGACTCCTTGCTTGTCCAGGCGGAGCTTGTGAACGGCGCAGACGGGACCCAGCTTTGGGGCGAAAAGTACAGCACAAAGATGTCGGACATCCTGACGGTTCAAAAACAAATCGCGCGGCAGATATCAGACAGGCTTCGATTGCGCCTGACCGGTGAGGAAGAGACACTCCTGGTCAAGAGCTACACCGGCAACACTGAAGCCTATCAGCTCTATCTTAGAGGACGTTACTACTGGAACAAGCGAACAGATGAAAGCTATGCGAAAGCGATCGAGTATTTCCAACAAGCGATAGGTAGAGATCCGAACTACGCTCTTGCCTATAGTGGATTGGCTGACTCTTACAGCTTCATGGCGAGTCAAAGCATCAGTTCGCCGATGGAGGCGATGCCGATGGCAAAAGCCGCGGCGATTCGGGCGCTCGAGCTGGACGATTCACTCGCCGAGGCTCACACCTCCCTGGCATATATCAAGCTTTATTATGACTGGGATTGGACCAGCGCCGAGCAGGAATACAAGCGCGCGATCGAACTGAATCCACGTTACGCGACTCCTCATCACGGCTACGCGTATCTACTAATCTCCGCCGGCAGAACGCCGGAAGCCTTCAGTGAAATTGAGAAGGCGGAGGAGATTGATCCGCTTTCGCTGCTGATCACGGCCGATCACGGCGAGTTCTTTTATTTTACGCATCAGCCGGTTCAAGCAATCGCTCAACTCAAGAAGGCGCTCGAGATGGATCCGACATTCGTGCGCGCTCACTTCCTACTGGGAAGGGCGTACACGCAAAACGGCCAATGCCCCGAAGCAATGGCGGAGTTTCAGAAGGCGCGAACTCTCGTCGAAAAAAGCATGGAAATGTTGGCGGCGCTCGGTCAGGGTTATGCCTGGTGCGGACCAAGGCCAGAAGCCGAGACAGTGCTGGGCAAATTGGAACAGCTTTCAAAGCAGCGCTATGTTTCACCGCACTGGTTTGCCGCGACTTACGCAACGCTGGGAAATAAAGACAGGGCATTCGAGTGGCTGTATAGGGCTTTTGATCGCCGGTTTGGGCCGCTCATTTACCTGAAGGTGAATCCGATCTGGGACAACTTGCGCTCGGACTCGCGCTTCCCCGCGCTCCTCGAGCGTCTAGGCCTCACTCCGTAAGCAAACGTGAAAGATATCGAGCGACACATCACGACGTTACTATTTGACTGGGATGGAACTCTGTTCGACTCGGCAAGCGCCGGTTTCACTGCGTTTCAAAAGACGTTCTTTGATCTGGGTATCACCTTCTCTCGAGAGATCTACGAAACCTCTTACTCGCCGAACTGGTACTCGATGTATGAAACACTGAGCTTGCCAAAAGACCGCTGGAAAACCGCCGATGAGTTATGGCTCGAGCATTACGGCGAGGAGCCTCCCAGGCTTGTGAAAGGTGGGGGCGAAACTATCCAAACGCTACGTGAGCGCGGTTATCGCCTCGGCATAGTTACGAGCGGAACCGAGCGCCGCGTTACACGCGAAATCCAACTACTCGGCTTGACTTCGACGTTCGAGGCGCTGATTTGCAACGAGCACATCGTCAACAAGAAACCGCATCCTGAGGGTTTGGAGAAAGCGATGCGGGTTATGGGAAGAGCGAAAGACACTTGCTCGTATGTTGGAGACGCTCCCGAAGACGTGCGTATGGGAAAAAACGCGGGGCTAATGACGGTAGCGGTTCTCAGCGCTTATCCGACGAGCAGGAACCTGCTAAGCGAAAACCCGGACATTCATCTGGACTCTATCGACGAGTTGTTGCTCCACTTTTGAAGCAACCGTGCTTTTGAAGCAACCGTGCTTTTTGAAGTAACCGTGCTTTTTGAAGTAACCATGTAGGGGCGGCCCTCCGTGGCCGCCCCTCGCAGCGCGCCGAATCATTGGTGCCAGTCAGGGGCGGCCACGGAGGGCCGCCCCTACATGTGGTTCTTGAGGGGCCGGAGGGCCCCTACATTGCGTTCTTTACAGTTTGCCGATGAGGATTAGAACTCCAATCACTATGAACGCAAGCGCAGCGGCCCGCTTGATCCAAACGAGCGGGAGATAGTGACCAAGTGCGCCGCCGACGACCACGCCGATCGCCGACACACAAGCGAGCGCAACCGATGCGCCTATCAAGACGGCCCACGGCTTCTTCGTCTCCGCAGCCATCGTCATCGCCGCAAGCTGCGTTTTGTCCCCCATCTCCGCAAGAAAGACCACGCCAAATGTTGTAAGGATCACTCGCCAATCCATTTGATACTCCATAAACAAAAGGCGGATACGTCACGAAGCGGGTGTTCAGAGTACCGACTTTAGTCGGGCAGTGCCTTGCTATCCCAAGGCTTCGGTGTTGTACCGCACTGCCCGACTAAAGTCGGTACTCTGAACGCCCGCTTCGCGACGTATCTGCCTTTGTGGTTTAACTACCGATCTCTTGTGCAAGCTTATCGTCGACTTCGATCTCCATCCTCAGCAACGCGGCGCTGTAGGTCTTGCCTTGCGCATCCGTCTTTAGCGAAAGCGTTCCGCCGCCATCGAGACTCTCATGAAGCAGAAAGTTCAGCGCGTGCAGGTTCGGCACTTCGAAACGCTCCACGTCGCCAAAACAGATTCCTGTGAAATGTTCCTTCACACGTTCGGCGGTGACTTGCTCGGTGAGTAGTGGATAATACTCAGGCTTGTAAGCTATCAGCCCGACGTTTGCGGTATCGCCTTTGTCTCCCGAGCGCGCGTGTGCCAGCTTCAGCAGTTTGACTCTTGTCATATCAAGCCTCGATCACCGAAATGTGCGCATCTACTTCGTTCTTTGGAATCAGGGCCGGCCAGTAAGCGATGATCTCTTCGGTCTTCGGACGGCCCGCTCCAAACCCGGTCACCGTAGGCGGGCCGTTCAACGCAAGAGGCGCAACCTCGCGCGTGAATCGCTCGACCGCGCGTTTGTCTTCCGAGCGCACTGCAACCCGAAGCGCGACCTCCGCGATGTCCGCTGACGGCGGACCCGCAAGCTCACCGTGACACGCGTTGACTCCGAGGAATTCGGTGTGCGTTTTGTCGAACTTCAAGCCGAGCCGATCAAATCTCTCTCTCAACACGCGATCCGCCTTCTGGGCTTTCTTGTAGGCGTCGGGCCACGCATATACCAGCGACCCGACGGCCTTCCAGCCCGCTGAATAACTGATGCTCACCTTGTAGAACTCGGTCGCGGGCCGCCCCTTGATTCCTGAAAATCGCACGCGATTTGCGCCGTCCTGCTCGAGCTGAATAGTCGTGAAGTCCGCAACGCAATCAGGCGTGATGTACTCGTGCGGATCGCCCATCTCGTAAAGCAGTTGCTCTTTGATCGAAGGGACCGTTATGCGACCGCCGGTGCCATCGTGCTTGGTGATTACGAAAGTCCCGTCGGGGTCAGCTTCGATGATCGGGTAGCCGATGTCCGCCATATCGGGAATCGACTCCCAGTCAATCAGGCAATTTCCACCGGTGCACTGCGCGCCACACTCGACCGTGTGGCCGGCAATCGTCCCCGATGCAAGCCGATCCCAGTCATCGATCGGCCACTTGAATTCATGAATCATCGGCCCGAGCGATAGCCCCGTATCCGTCACGCGCCCGGCAATGATAATTTGCCCGCCCTTGTCGAGAGCCTCGGCGATATGCCGCCCTCCGAAGTACACATTCGCGCTCTGGACCCGCGAACGAATCGAAGCGAGCGGCTCGCCGGTCTCCAGGTTTTTTAGTTCGACGCCCCGGCCAATGTAATCGTCCAACCTATCCATTATGTCGTCGCCGGCAACTATTCCAATCTTGATCTTGCCGCCGAAGCCCTTACGTCGCGCCACATCAACGACGGCATCGCAACATGCTTGCGGGTTAACGCCGCCGGCATTAGCGACAACCTTGATGTTTCGCTCGACAAGATCGGGCAGCACTTCTTCGATCATCGAAACAAAGTCTCGAGCGTAGCCTGAGCGCGGATCACGCGAGCGCTGCTTCTGCATGATCGACATCGTGATCTCGGCCAGGTAGTCGAGCCCGAGATAGTCGATTGGGCCTCGACGCACCTGCTCGATAGGAGCTTGAAGCGAGTCGCCCCAAAAGCCCTGCCCGTTTGCGATTCGGATTGTTTTCATGTTGTTTCGAAATAGGCCGCGGATGACACGGGTTAGACGGATTAACACGGATCGGATCAGTGTTGATCCGCCCGATCCGTGGTCTATTCTCTCTAGAGTTTTGGCGCCGGCGGAGGAAGCTCCCTCGCTTCGACTTCAGACTGGAAGCCGACTCTCGCGTGGCTTCCATCACAAAACGGTTTGTTCTGGGAGTGGCCACATCTGCAAAGCGAAATGACGGTCCGCCCCGCGAGACCAAACTGGTTTCCAGCAAGGTCCTTGATGATTATGTTGTCCCCAATAATGCGATACGGGCCGTTATTAATGCATACGACTTCAGCTTCCTTCTGATCGCTCATCTAAGCCTCCATTAAAGAATGTCGAAGAGTTCGGTCGTTCATTGTAGCGCACGCACATCGTCCTGGAGAAGGAGACTCCTGCTACTTGGTGTGATTAGAAATGGGACTTGGGTGGGACGTAGGTCACCGGAACTCAGAGCGGGAATCGAGCGTTCCGCCCGGCAACCCCGTAGGGGTGCGATGTTTATAGTAAAGACCTCACGCGGACTTCCAAGCTCCGTTAGGAGCGGCATAAACCTTTAGCGCAGGACATTCCACCCCTACGGGGTTGGCAACATGTGGAGCTCGCCACTATAAACATTCTACCCCTACGGGGTTCCAGGGAATTCTCGGGACACTTCTTTCGGCGAAGAGTCGCGGGCGGTCCCCGGCTCAAGTCCACTTTTAATCATACCCCCTGCTACTCGATGCCCGTTTGAATAAAGCGATGTCGGCGATTAGTATTCCCGCGCTTTCGAGAAGCTGCGCCAGCCTGAGATACTGAATGGCCAAAACTCAACCAACACACGAAGGGCTGATCAGAGGAATCCGCCGCTGGGACCTCGCTTCCGTTGCCATCAACGCCATCATCGGTGCGGGAATCTTTGGATTGCCTTCACGCGTCTTTGCACTCGTTGGCACGTACAGCCTGATCGCCTTCATCGTTTGCGCTATCGTCGTAGCGCTCATCATTCTCTGTTACGCGGAAGTAGGAAGCCGATTCAAAGAGACCGGCGGGCCTTACCTTTACGCGCGCGAGGCGTTCGGCGCCGCGGTTGGTTTTGAAGTGGGCTGGTTGATGTGGCTGGCTCGATTGACCGCCTTCGCCGCGAACTGCAACCTGTTAGTGGACTATCTCGCCTTCTTCTGGGCTCCGGCCAACACGCAATACTGGAGAGAAGCGATCATCGTCACAGTTGTAGCCGCGCTCGCCGCGGTCAATGTCCTGGGAGTTCGCGACGCCGCGCGCGTCACCAACGTCTTCACCGTAGGCAAGCTCATACCGATCATACTATTCATCGGCGTCGGCATTTTCTTTCTCAACTCGCAGAACTACTCGTTTGGCGCGCGGCCGGCTTACGGCTCATTCTCGTCCTCGGTGCTGATTCTGATCTACGCATTCTCGGGATTTGAGATGGCTGCGATTCCGGCAGGCGAGGTTCGCGATCCGCAGCGCGATCTCCCGCTGGCGTTGATAACCGCGATCGGCGTGGTAGCGTTGCTCTACATCTCGATCCAGGTCATTTGCATAGGAGCGCTGCCGGAGCTTGCTTCTTCACAGAAGCCCCTGGCTGACGCGAGCAGCATCTTTCTGGGCAGAGCCGGCGCGGCGATTATCTCAGCCGGAGTCGTCGTCTCTATAGTCGGAAACTTGAACGTGATCATCCTCGCCGGATCGCGACTTCCGTTCGCGATGTCGGAACGACGTGAGCTTCCGCGTTTTGTATCGGCGATCCACGAGAGATTTCGCACACCTTACAATGCGATTCTGATTACATCGGCGCTTGCCCTGGCGCTCACGCTTTGGAGCACGTTTTCAAAGCAAGTCAATCTGAGCGTGATCGCGCGATTGATTTCCTACAGCGTGACGTGTGCCGCGCTGCTCGTCTTTCGCCGCAAGAAAGACGTTCCCCCGGCGATGTTCAAGGCCCCTGCCGGCGTAGCAGTGGCGATTGCGGCGCTACTGCTATCCGGATGGCTGTTATCAAACAGCAATCGGCTGGACGTGCGCGATTCGCTGGTGGCGATAGCCGTTGGATTGGTGATCTACTTTACCTATCGCTTTACTTATGGGGGCCGCGAAAAAAGGGGAGCAGTGAGCAAGCCTGAATCCGCATCGGAGTAGAAGCCACCTGCGGCCTGGCAGGCGTTCCCATCCTGTTGCGCCAGGATGCAGCCGCCTGGCGAATAACGCATCGAGCAAACCCACAAAGCTCTAAACTTTATTATTGACACTCAGCTTGCTTTGTAATAACTTTCACGCCGCATTACGTAGCGCAAATCTCAAAGATCACACTCGCTGCAGTTCAGTCTAAGGGCGCACAGCCCTGCACCCTGGCCGGCCGGCTGGGGTAGCCGGCGGACCGATTGGTAGAAACAAGAGCGGCAGCTCTTCGCCAGTGGACGACCCCCCGGACACTCTGATTTCCCCGGAGAGTTCGTGTGCGCTTAGATCAATCAGACAACCCGAGAACGTCTTGGATGGCGTCTCTTCCAAGCCCGTAGGAGGTGCATATGGCGTACATTTCCAGGATCAACCAAAAGAAAAAACGCGAAGCCAATGAAGCACAAAAGAACCGGCGCGAGATCGTAGCGGCCCAGTTGAACAGGAGAGATATGGTGAAGCTGGGGCTGCTGACCAGCGCCGGTTATCTGATCCCCGTGAAGGGATTGAGCGCCCGGCCGCTCAACACCGCCGGCTACTTCGATGATAACACCTGTCAGAGTCCAGCTACGTCGGCCTTCACCGAGGCGTTCACGCCGATGGAGGTCAAGCTGCCGGAAACGACCGCGCTCACACCAACCCCGACGATCGCTCCGAACAACGCCGCGGGCGAGGGCCGGACTCGCAACCATCAGGTCGTGACCAGTCCGTTCCCCCCAACCAAACAGTATCGAATAGTCCAACAGGCCGCGCAGAAGAGCGTGCACGCGGGTCTCCCGCTGCAAACTCTATGGACCTTTGACGGCAAGAGTCCGGGGCCGCTCTACATCGCCAGGTACGGCGAGCCCATCATTGTTCGTAACGTGAATAACTTGCCGGCCAACAACGGCGGCTTTGGAATCAATCAGGTGAGTACTCACCTGCACAATGGCCACACGCCGTCTGAAAGCGACGGCTTTCCGTGCGACTACTTTCCAAACCCGCAGAACCCGGTCATAGCCAACGCGACTTTCTACGACCAGTACTATCCCAACGTACTGGCGGGCTTCAATTCGACGCACGCACCTAACGGCGACATTAACGAGTCGATGAGCTCGTTGTGGTATCACGATCACCGAGTAGACTTCACGGCTCAGAACGTCTACAAGGGACTGGCCGGAATGTACAACCTGTACAATAACTTCGATACCGGCGACGAAACGACGGGGTTCCGCCTTCCCGGCGTCCCCAACACAACGACCGGCGTCCCTGATTTTGACGTCAACATGTTGTTTGCGGACCGGTGCTTCGATAATGCCGGCTTGCTGTTCTTCGATCTGTTCAACCTCGATGGAATTCTGGGAGACAAATTCCTCGTGAACGGAAAGATTCAACCGGTGATGCACGTTCACCCGCGGAGGTATCGCTTTCGCTGGCTGGACGGCGGGCCTTCCCGCTTCTACCAGTTCTTCCTCACTGATCTGACGAATCTAAACGCGCACAACATGTTCTTTCAGATTTCCAGCGATGGAAACCTCTTGCCCGGCCCGGTCAGTGTCGAAAGCGTGCGGCTCGGCGTCGCCGAGCGTGCCGATGTGATCATCGATTTTGCACCGCTGGCTGGGAAGACGCTATACATCGAGAATCGGTTAGAGCAGACCGACGGGCGCGGACCAACCGGTAATGTGCTGCCCGCGGGACAAGGGGACAGGGTCTTGAAGATTGTAGTAGATCTTCCAAACGTGCCGGACAACAGCGTAAACCCAGCGACCAATCCTGTGTATTACACGCTGCCCAGCACTGCCGGGACGCCAAGGGTCACACGGACGTTCAAGTTCGAGAGAGGCAACGGCCAGTGGCAGATCAACGGCAAGTTTTTCGACTGCAATCAGATCCGCTTCGCGGTCCAGCGGGACTCAATCGAGCACTGGGTCCTGCAGAACAGCTCCGGCGGATGGCAGCACCCGATTCACATTCACTTCGAAGAGTTTCAGACACTGTTGATCAACGGGCAGCCGCCTTCGAACTCTCCGCTGGTGCAAAAGGGCCGCAAGGACGTGATCCGGTTGGAACACAATACCGAGGTCAAGCTGTTCTTTCGCTTCCGGGACTTTCTGGGGCGGTATCCGATGCACTGTCACAACACCGTCCACGAAGACCATGCGATGATGCTGAGGTGGGACCTCGCTACCGTGGGAGACACGAAGCAAAATCCATAACCGACCCCGAGTCCGCACCGCTGTCCGAGCGCGTGCAGACCTAAACAGAAAGGAGAAACGAACCCATGAAAAGGATCAACCGAAGAAATGTGATTGGTATGCTTGGGATCGCCCCTTTTGCCGGCGGGGTTGTGGCGCGGGCGTCCACCGCGGAATCCAAACCCGAAGGTTCGTCATCACGAGAGATGATAAGAGACCGCTATTTCCCGAATGTCGTGCTGACGACCCACGAAGGCAAGAAGGTGCGCTTCTACGATGACCTGCTGAAGGACAAGATCGTGATGATCAACCTGATGTATGCCGACTGCGAAGGCGTGTGTCCCGGGATTACCGCCAACCTCGTAAAAGTGCAGAAGTCCCTGGGCAAGCGGATCGGGGAAGACATATTCATGTATTCGATCACACTCAAGCCGGAGCAGGACACCCCGAAGGCACTCAACGAGTACGCCAGGAGGCACGGCGCAAAGCCGGGATGGTTTTTCCTGACCGGTGACGCCAAAGACATCGAGATGCTTCGGCGGAAACTCGGATTCACCAACCCCGACAAGAAACTGGACGCCGATAAGTCGCAGCACATCGGGATGGTGCGTTACGGAAACGAACGGCTTACGCGGTGGGCCGCCTGTCCGGGTATGGCCAACGCGAGCTGGATCGTCGAGTCGGTCCTGTTTATGGACTGGCCGAAGTCTCCGGAAACCAAAAGCGACAGCGTGACTCGACCTGGCGAGAAAGGAGCACAGAAATGAAAGGGAACCTTCTAACAAAGAGCGTGTTTATCGTTCTGGCTCTGGCGTTGGTTGCACTGCCGGTCAGCGGTCAGTCGACGACGGCGCAGACCAGTTCCTTTGCGGTAGGCGACGGCCCCGAAGCGGTAGCCTTCGACGGAAGCAACGTCTGGGTCGCCAATCAATTCAGCGACACCGTCAGCAAGGTGCGCGTGAGCGATGGCGCCGTGCTCGGCACTTACTCGGTCGGAACGCGCCCGGTCGCTCTGGCTTTCGACGGCGCCAACGTCTGGGTCGCGAACTATCTGAGCGACACCGTTACGAAGCTGAGGGCGAGCACGGGCGCGACTGTCGCTACGGTTGCTGCGGGAGACGGACCGGGGGGCCTGCTCTTCGACGGAGCCAACATCTGGATCGCAAACCGCAACAGCAACACCGTGAAAAAGGTGAGGGCCAGTACGGGTGTCGCTCTCGGAACTTACGGCGTTGGCACGCGTCCGATTGCGCTTGCTTCGGATGGAACCAACATCTGGGTCACTAACAACGGCAGCAACAACGTGACCAAGCTGCGCGCAAGCGATGGCGCTAAGCTCGGCACCTTTGCTGTTGGCAAAGGCCCGTTCGGCGTGGCCTGTGATGGAGCCAATATCTGGGTGGCAAACTTCTTCAGCCAGAGCGTGACGAAGTTGGCAACTGATGGCAGCGTGATTGGCACGTTTGCCGTAGGTGATGGCCCGGCGGGTGTGACTTATGCCGGGACCTATATCTGGGTTGCGAACAACGGGAGCGACTCTGTCTCCAAGATACAGGCGAGCACCGGCGCGGTGGTCAACACCTTTGCGGTCGGCAGAGCGCCCTATGGCGTGGCATACGACGGACAGAATCTCTGGGTGGCAAGCAGCAGCAGCGCCGCAGTCTCAAAGATAAGCCCGGCATCGAGTGCTCAAGCCGTTCCCTAGTACGCTGCTGAAACAGGGCTGCGACAGCGCTCACGTCTTATGCCGAAACATGCATATCGCTAGCGCAAGAATCCGTGCAGATCCGTCCAATCAGCGTCATCGTGGTCTATTCTGTGACAAGAAGCCGGACTATTTCGAACCATAGACCACGGAGAACGCTGATTGGACGGATTTGCACGGGTATTACACCTTCACTAGCAATTTCCTCGTTACAACCAACCAGGTTTGCGCGCACATCCCTATCCGTTTCGCTGGTAATTATCCATAGCTTCCTACAACTCAACCTTCCGCAACCGCAACGCGTTGCCGATCACTGATACGGAGCTGAAACTCATCGCCGCACTTGCGATCATTGGGCTCAACAGCAGACCGAACACCGGATAGAGCGCGCCCGCCGCGATCGGGATTCCCAGCGCGTTATAAATAAATGCGAAAAAGAGATTCTGCCTTATGTTGCGCATCGTAGCTCGGCTGAGCTTTCGGGCGCGAACGATGCCGCGCAGGTCGCCTTTCAACAAAGTCACACCGGCGCTCTCTATTGCGACATCCGTACCCGTGCCCATCGCGATTCCAACCTGCGCTTGAGCTAGCGCCGGAGCGTCGTTAACGCCATCACCAGCCATCGCCACTTTCTTTCCCTGGGCCTGGAGCCGTTTCACCACTTCGCCTTTCTGTTCGGGCAGGACATCGGCCTGCACCTCATCGATGTTTAGTTTGCGAGCTACCGCCTCCGCCGTGGTGCGGTTGTCTCCGGTCACCATGACTATGCGTATTCCGTCTTCGTGAAGCGCCTTGATAGCCTCGGCCGTCGATTCTTTAATTGGATCGGCGACGCCGATCAACCCAGACAAGCGGCCATCGACGGCGACAAACATCACCGTCTCGCCTTCTTTACGCAGAGCCTCCGCGCGCTCGATCAAAGCGCCCGGGTCGATCTTCAGTTGCTCGAGCAGCCTGCTGTTTCCGAGAGCAACCTGGCGATCATCAACCCTGCCCACCACTCCCTTGCCGGTGATGGATTGAAAATCTTGCGCGTCCGAGAGCACGAAGTTTCTCTCCTGCGCGCCGGCCACTATTGCCGCGGCCAGAGGGTGCTCGCTTCCCCGCTCGACGCCAGCAGCCAGTCGCAGCAGGTTCGATTCATTCATTCCGTTTGCCGGCAAGACTGACGTCAGGCGCGGCTTGCCTTCGGTAAGCGTGCCGGTCTTGTCTACGATCAGCGTGTCTATCTTCTCGAGGACTTCAAGGGCTTCCGCATTCTTGATGAGCACGCCCGCCTTCGCCCCGCGGCCGGTTCCCACCATAATCGACATCGGCGTGGCAAGACCAAGCGCGCACGGGCAAGCAATTATCAGCACGGCCACCGCATTGACGATCGCGTGGGCAAGCCGCGGCTCGGGACCAATAAGACTCCAAACAACAAAGGTGATTAGAGCGGCCAAAATCACGGCGGGAACAAAGTAGGATGAAACAACATCGGCGAGACGTTGAATGGGCGCGCGGCTACGCTGAGCTTCGCCAACCATGCGCACGATCTGAGCAAGAAGCGTCTCACTGCCCACGCGCTCCGCCTGTATAATCAAGCCGCCCGTGCCATTGACCGTGCCGCCGGTGACCTTGTCGCCTTTCGCCTTCTCTACAGGTATAGATTCACCCGTGACCATGGACTCGTCGACGGAACTCGTGCCTTCGAGGATCATTCCATCCACCGGCACTTTTTCTCCAGGGCGAACTCGGAGCTTGTCTCCGGGCTTGATGGCGTCCAGTGAGATCTCTTCTTCCTTCCCATCATCGCGAATGAGCCTGGCAGTTTTCGGCGCCAGCCCGAGCAGCGCCTTGATTGCGCTGCTTGTTTGACTGCGCGCGCGCAGTTCCAGAACCTGTCCCACCAGCACAAGGACGACAATCACCGAAGCGGTCTCAAAATAAACGGCTACTTGACCGCCTTCGGCTCGGAATGAAGATGGGAAGATGCCTGGAAGCATCGTAGCAATGACGCTGTATCCGTAAGCGACGCCCGTACCGACCGCGATGAGCGTGAACATGTTCAAACTGCGATTGACGATTGAAGCCCACCCGCGCTGGAAGAATGGCCATCCTCCCCAGAGCACCACAGGCGTTGCGAGAGCTAACTGAACATACCCGAGCAATCGCATCGAGATTGCGTGCTGCAAAGGCATTCCGGGAATCAGGTCCGACATCGCAACGAGCAGCAATGGAATTGTCAGGATCAAGCCGCCCTTGAACCTGCGCGTCATGTCGATCAGCTCTTCGTTTCTCTCTTCCCCGGTTACAGTTCGTGGTTCCAGAGCCATGCCGCAGATCGGACAGGAGCCCGGAGCATCTCGCACGATCTGCGGGTGCATCGGGCAGGTGTACTCGACTTTCGTTGGTGACGCCGTGATGGCGAGCGGTTCAAGCGCCATGCCGCACTTCGGACATGAACCCGGGCCGTGTTGGCGAACATCCGCGTGCATAGGGCAGGTGTAGGCGTTGCTCTCGGCGCTCATCAACTTTTAGTTTCTCCAGACTCTCAATCGAGTGCGATTAGAGCGAGACTTGCAACGGATAACGCCCCTCTCGATGGGTGTAATGAGAAATGGGACTTGCGTCGCGGCACTTCGAAGCGGCGATCGAGCGTTCCGCTCGGCAACCCCGTAGGGGTGCGATGTTTATAGTAAAGCGCGCGCGGATTCCGAGACTCCGTTAGGAGCCTCATAAACCTTTGGCGCAGGACATTCCACCCCTACGGGGTTGGCAACGTAGCGATCTCGGTACTATAAACATTCTACCCCTACGGGGTTCTAAGAAAATTCTCCAGCTTCCATCGACGAGGAGCTGCGTTCGCCACAAGTCCCATTCTTAATCACAACCCTGTCGATCCGTCTATTCATTCCTATTTGCTTACATCAGTTGCTCTCGAGCAAGGGCGCGACTTTCTCTCTAAAATCTTCGGGCTCAAGAATGCCGAGAATGCGGTCGCGTATCTTTCCATTCCGATCGACGATGATGGTCACCGGTAAAATCTCGCCTACCTGATAAGCATCCAGCAACTCAGGAGTGCCGAACAACACAGGATAGTTCAGCTTAAATTTTCGGACCATGCGACGTACGCTGCTTCGACGATCGTTCGGATACGTAACGCCGATCACTTGCAGCCCGCGAGCTCCGTGCGCCTTCTGTAGTTTTACCAACTCGGGCATCTCCGCCATACAAGGCGCACACCAGGTTGCCCAGAGATTAATCAACACGACCTTGGCCTTGTAATCACTCAATCGCACCGCGCGTCCCCTGAGGTTCTTTAGACTGAAAGCAGGCGCAACCCTCGCCTGAATGTCTGTTTGTTGACTCGCCGGTGCGCGATTGCCGGAAACCGATTGAGCGATCAACAACCCTGCCAAAAGAAGTGCGCTCATCATTCCCTCGCTTCAATAAAGATACCTTATGCCGACAAGGAAGTTCTGGTCTGTTCGCAACACCAACGGCCCGGAATTCAGAACCAGCGGAAACTGAAGACTCATTTCAAGCACAAGACGCGGGCTTGCGGTGAACTGCAAGGCAGGCGCGAGATAAAATTCGGATGAGCTGCTGCCCGGCACCGTGCGTCCGCCTGCTCGTCCGCGATTTCGGTACGAGTAGCTTGTCTCCAGAATCGCAAACAACTCCCTGCCCGGACTTTGATATTTCACGGGCAACAATACGTATTCCAGATCGGTGTTGAGACGCATCTCGTGGCCGGTGCGAAAGCCATCTCGCTCGCCGCGGAGAGTGCCTTCGATGTTCGCTCCATAAATCAGCCGGCGATGCGCCTTCGAGTAGGAGACGTCCGTGTGAAACGCGAGTCCGCCGTTTATCGCGCTGAGTTGCTGGCGAACGAAGTCCGGGGCGGCAAGATTGTCCTCTCCCGGCGCGCTCTTTTTTCCGGTTGGCAGCTCCAGACCGAATCGCAAGGCCGCCTGCTTATCGCCCCACGTTTCGAGTTCGCGATAGAATCTGTACTTACCCCACACGACTACGTTGCCCAGACCGTTTCCTGAACCAGAAAGCGCGGCGTCTTCAAAAGAAGTTCGTTGATAAGGAATCTCGGCTTCAAGCTGTAGTGTCGGAGTCGGAGTGTATGACACGGCGACTCGAAGCGATTGTCGATTCACTTCAAGGCTGCCGAGATGTTGGCGAATGAAGTAAACACGCGGTGTGACGGCGCCGCCTTTGTAGACTGTGAGACCGGGACTGGTCGTGCGAATCGGCGCAAGATACTGACCGTACCCGCTGCCGAGTCCTCCCACAGAAACTTGAATCGACTCGCGGCCGGTTCTTTGTTCGCCGGCTTCACCGGCATTGGCAGACTTGGAAGGTCCGAGCATGCTTGCGAGGCGCGGGCGAATCACCTCGCGCGCCGCGGCATCCGAGCCGATTGTCTGCCAATCGCCCGTGACCTCGACGTGAGCTCCGGCGTCAATGCCCCTGAGTACCTGATCGCTTGCACCTTCGATGAAGAAGCGTTGTTTCGAAGAATCAGCCTCGAGCCAAACGCCCGAAGCTTCACGCGAGAGCGTTCCGGCGACGGTGATCTCGGCTGAAGCCAACGTGTACCCGGCTTTCTTGAGCGATGCTCTCAGCGCGGAAAACGAAACAGGCTTATTGGGCTTTGGCGTGAACACTCCCAGCCCTTGTTTGATATCCGTTACTTTTATCTCTTCGATTCTAGGTGCGAAGTCCAGACGGCTCACGGCCTTCTTGATGTTGTACACTCAGTTGCCGCAGAGATAACCGGCTATCTTCATATGAACCGCTTTGACTTCAGCGGAACTCGGGCTTGCGTTGCCGACTACGAACGATAGTCCGACAAGCGCGAGGATCAGTTGTGATTTCATTTTCTTCTCCCATTCTCAGCATAGATTTGAGTAGTGTGTGTCACTGTGTTGGTCGCTCATGATCGCGCTGCTCCTCAGCGTCCCCGGCGTCCTCTGCGGTTAAATCCCATCACTGATTAAAAAAACCGCAGAGGGCGCGGAGGACGCTGAGGACTGCCTTGCCGGCCAACACGCTAATACACCACTACCCACATTCGAGCGCCATCGAATCATGACTCCGATTACATCTTTCCCGGTCTTATCCGGATGAAGACGTGAAAGCTTGCAGGGCTTGACCCGTAAATGGGTTTCAAGCCGTCAGGCATATGATAAAGCGTCACGTCCGCGCCGATGCCAATTCGCAGCTTCGGATCGACCAGAACATCTCTGACTCCGCCGAACGTGAACGCGCCGACTCGAAAGAATTGATCGAAATGGTCACCTATCTCAAAGCCGTTCCCTATCGGGTGAAATTCATCAAGACCGCGACGCCCAAAGATGTTTTCTTCGAGCAAGCCCTGCTTGTCTACCAGCTCCATCCGAGTGTAGAGATAGTTTTTGTCGAGGAAGTTGGCGGTTGATTCGAGCAGGTAAGCGTTCGAGTTTCCGTGCAGTTCATTGTTGCGGCCCCAGATCAGACTCGTTGCCCAGTTGCCGTTACTCCACGATCGATTGTGAGAGATCGAAGCCGTCATCCTTCTCAAATTTCCTGGTTCGAGAATCTCCGGATGAACCAGATGGCCATATGAGAACTGCATCGACCAGTCGGGCGTCGGCGTGAACCATATGCGCCCGCTCCAGGAATCAAGCTTACCCATCTCAATGTCCTTGCGATTCTCGTCTGGCTCCGCGCCGTGAAACAGCGAGCTTTCAATGCGAAAGCGCCCGGCGGTTACTCCGGCTGTGATCACGCCATGAGTAATATGCGTCGAGTCCTGCCAGTGATGTCCAAGCGGCGCCGCGGGGTTCTCCGACGCAGACATTCGGTGCATGAACGCCGTCGGCCCCAGCGCCGGCTCTCCAACAGGACCACCGTAAAAGTTCAACGCGACGCGCTCAAACAATTTGACGTTGTAGGCCGCGGCCAACTCCATAAACAAGTCGTGAGGGTGCTGCGCGTCTATGATCGGGCGGCCCTCGAACGTCTCACCTGTTTGGAAGAGCTCCGGAAAGCCTCGCCTGGGCGCTGTCCAGGGCTCGGCCGAGAACATGCCTCGAAGCATGAATCGTCCCGGCCCCGCGTCTCGCTCCGCCATCAGCATGAACCAGTTTTCTGATTCAGCTTTGTTCACCCCGCGAGGCCCGCCCTGATGATTGAAACCTGCGATGAGATTGCCGTGGCCCATGATCATCCAGTCGCCCTTCATCCAATGCCACATGTAACCCGGGCTACTTGACGGGGTGAGGCTGGTGCCTGAGCCGACAGCGGTCATCGAATGGAATGGGCCGCCCGTGATCGTGCCCATTATTGGATCGGTCGCATTCCTGTGTTCGGTTGCATTCGCGTCTGTAGCCGGCTCACCCATCCTGGACATATCGTGAGCAGGCGTTTGATCCTTCTTCTGTTCAGGCTGCTGCTGCTTTGGTGAAGACTGCTTTGGCTTTTGAGTTTCGGAAGTTTTGGCCGGTTCGCTTTGGTGCTGATGTTCCATCGCGGGCTGCTCTTGTGATCCCGCGTAAGTCGCGCACAGTGCGATCACCGCTACAGTCGCAGCAAAGTTAACGAACCCAAGCCTATTGAAATGCCTATTGAAATGCATACTACTCTCCCAGTTAAGTCGGCAGGTTTTGCCGCCGTTCGAAGGCGACGAATATCACAGTCGCTAAATCCTTAGCGTTGTTGGGGTGCTGTGAGCGGGTACACTACGGCCCTAAATGAGGAGAGTGCCGGTTTTCAGATAGATGTGCGTCGATTCGAAATTGATGCGAGTAGTTGAGTGCGACAATCTCGCATTGACAGTCGAGCAAACCGATTGTACCGGCGGCGCAGCGTGCGCAACGGCTTTGCTGTCGCGTTCGGTTCTCAACACGGGCGATTCCGGCACGCCCTGGTTTTCCGCGGGATGCTCACACTGCGTCAGGCAACGAAGCGCCGCGCGTCCCGACACTCTCGCGCGTGATTCGCCCATGCGGTGCACTCGGCAACAATTTGCTTCGCAATTACCGTCGCCTGTTATGTACGGCAACACGCCGGCGAGTGAGTTGGTTGCGACCGATAGCACGAACGCGATGATGAGAACCTTGCGAATCATCAGTGCTTGAAAAGTAGCACCACAGGCTCATCGCGGTCAATGATTCGGTCCGGCTAGCGTTGCATTAGCGTGTTGCCTGCAAGCAGTCCTCAGCGTCCTCCGCGTCCTCTGCGGTTTATTCCCACCACGGATCAGGGAGAACCGCAGAGGACGCGGAGGACGCCGAGGAGGAGCGCGCTTGCGTAAGATATTTCCTTCCTGTCTAATCATCGCCGAATGACCAAGAGAATCCATCGCGCGCAATGGATTTTGCCAATAAGCAGCCCGCCGATTGCCAACGGCGCAGTCGTGACTGAGAACGATCGAATTATTTTCGTTGGGCCTCAACTCGAAGCGGCCTCACGAGCGGAGTTTAATGATGCCGAAGATCTCAACTTCGGCCGAGCCGCGATTCTTCCGGGCTTCGTAAACACGCACAGCCACCTGGAGCTGACGGTGATGCGCGGCTTTCTGGAAGATCTGCCGTTTCGCGATTGGATCATCAAGCTGACTAGAACGAAGTACGAGCAGCTTACGATCGACGACTTGAAAGCGTCTGCTTTGTTAGGCGCAGCCGAAGCGATTCGCGCGGGTGTAACAACGCTCGCAGATACGGGCGACACCGTTTCCGCTTTTGAAGCGCTGCTCGAAAGCGGACTGCGCGGCATCGCTTATCGTGAAGTGTTCGGCCCCAATCCCCAGGACGCCGCCGCGAGCCTAACCGGTCTCAAGGAGAAGATCGAAGACATGCGTGCGCGCGAAAGCGCTCTGGTGCGGGCCGGGGTTTCGCCTCACGCGCCTTACACGGTGTCCGGCAATCTTTTTCGACTCGTAGCTGAATACGCCTCGCGCGATTCGCTCGACGTCTGTATCCACGCTGCCGAGTCGGGCTCGGAACTGGAGATGATGATGACCGGCACAGGCGAATTCGCGGACGGACTCAAAAGCCGCGGCATAGAGTGGGACGCGCCCGGCGTGTCGACGATCGGTTACCTTGAATCGCTCGGCGTTCTGGAAACCAGCCCGCTGCTCGTGCATTGCGTAACGGTTGGATCGAAAGACATCGCGTCGATCTCCAGTCACCGGGCTCGTGTCGCGCATTGTCCGAAATCAAATGCGAAGCTCGGCCACGGCATCGCGCCGCTCGCTGCGATGATTGAAGCTGGAATAACCGTCGGGCTTGGGACCGATAGCGTCGCTTCAAACAATCGCTGCGATATGATCGAGGAAGCTCGCTTCTGCGGATTGATTCATCGCATCTGGATGGCGACCTGCAAAGAGCCCTACGCGGAACAACTCCTCAGACTGGCGACACTTGATGGAGCGCGGGCGCTCGGGCTCGAGCGTCAAATTGGATCTCTCGAAGCCGGCAAGCAAGCGGACTTGATAGCGATCGATCTCAGCAGCAGTCACAACACACCGGTGCACGATCCGATTTCAACAATCGTCTACAGCGCGGCCGCTTCTGATGTGGTGTTCACCGAGGTTGCGGGACGCGTTCTGTTTGAGCGCGACCTGCAGACGCTCGATGAATCGGAACTACAGAGGCGGGTTAACGCAGCGCTCGCCAGGATGAATCCGGCTTAGTAACCTTTGCGAGCTTTGCGGTCCTTAGCGTCTTTGCGCTGTGTATTCCTTCTCGCAAAGACGCAAAGGACCGCAAAGACCGCAAAGGATCCCGCGTCAGGGCGTCTTACTACTTCGTTGCCGAGCCCGATGCCGCTGGTTACAATACGCGTGGTGAAGACGATAACCGTAGGAATCAGCGGCGCCAGCGGAGTGATCTACGCGCAACGCCTTTTGATGCAGCTCGAGGACAGCCCCGAGGTTCGCCAGGTCAACATAGTGATCAGCGGGCCCGGCCGTCGAGTCATCAGCGACGAGCTGGACGTCAGCGCGACCGCCGACACGGAGCAGGTCGTCGCCGAGATGATCGGCCGGCCTTCCCAAAAAGCAATCGTCTTTCATCCCGGCGACATTGGCGCGGCAATCGCCTCCGGATCTTATCCGGTCGACGCGATGGTCATCATTCCATGTTCGTCTTCCACGATTGGCGTGCTTGCATCGGGCTCCTCGCGCAATCTTCTCCATCGCGCGGCTGACGTTTGCCTGAAGGAAGGCCGCAAGCTGGTAATCGTGCCTCGCGAGACTCCGCTGTCGACTATTCATCTCGAGAACATGCTGAAGCTCAGACAAGCGGGCGCGATGATCGTCCCCGCAATGCCGGCCTTCTATCAGCGGCCGGCTAACATTGTCGAGATGGCTGACCATTTTGTTTATCGAGTGATGGACCATCTTGGGCTCGAGCATTCGGTGGAAACAGTCTGGCAAGGCGACAGATGAGATTGCGGATTGCGGATTTCGGATTGCGGATTAGGGACTTCAGCACTTGGTTCACAAATAGACCTCCGCAATCCGAAATCCGAAGTCCGCAATCCGCAATCAACCGGCTCCGAACCACGCTCGAGATGATTAAGATCGAGCACACGCTGTTCGCTCTGCCGTTTGCATTTCTAGGCGCGTTGCTTGCCGCGCGAGAGATTCCGCCGCAGCCTGCCGGTTTCTGGGTTTCGAAGCTTCTGTGGATCACCGTCGCAATGATTGGCGCGCGTTCGGCAGCGATGACTTTCAATCGAATCGCCGACCGCGTGATCGATGCAGCCAATCCGCGAACCGCTACTCGAGCGTTACCCGCGGGCCTTCTCGATATGAGGTTTGCGGTTGTCTTCACAATTGTCTCAGCCGTCCTTTTCCTGTTGGCAGCTTCGCAGCTCAACCGATTGACACTGATTCTCTCGCCGGTAGCGCTTGGATCGGTCTTGGTTTATTCATATGCGAAGCGCTTCACATCGTTCTCGCACTTCATCCTTGGGTGGTGTCTGGCGATTGCTCCGTCGGGCGCGTGGATAGCGGTTTGCGGCAGGCTCACGCTCGCGCCGGTGCTGCTGTCGTTGTCGGTGATGCTGTGGACGGCGGGCTTCGACGTTTTGTACGCCTGCCAGGACTACGAGTTTGATCGAGGCGCTGGTCTATTCTCGATTCCGCGTCGATTTGGGATCAGTGCGGCGCTATGGATCGCTCGCGGAATTCACGTGTTGATGTTCGCGTCGCTCATATTGTTCTTTTTGAATGCGCGCCTGGGATGGCTGGGCTTGACGGGAGTGATCGCAACCGGTGCGCTGCTGATCTACCAGCACAGCATCGTAAACGCCAGCGACCTCTCTCGGCTGAACGCTGCGTTCTTCACTACCAACGCTTTCGTGAGCGTGATCCTGTTGATAACAATTTCCGCCGATCTTTTCCTGCATTGAGCCTTCCGGCTCTTGGCGTGCTTTGCGGTCCTTTGCGTCTTTGCGAGAAGGAATTCGCCCCGAAGGAATTCTCAACGCAAAGACGCAAAGAACCGCAAAGCACGCAAAAGACCGCAAAGGTATTTCGCTTACTTGAGCCGTTCGACGTGATCCTTCCAACCAAAGTGAGGCTTGAACTGAAGCGTGTCGGTCATCTCGGTCACCGCGCCGTTCCAGGATTCGACGTTGCTGGCTACTTCTATTTCGTCGCGCCCGACACTCTCCAAAGAGAACCGCTTCGTAGTCTTTGCTCGCGTTAAGATCGGAAGCTTGTCCGGGTCGAATCCCATCAACACCGCGCAGGTTGTGTCGGTCGCAATCGGATCAAAGCCAACCACACACACGCCCGTTGGTTTAGGATCGGGCGCGAGCGGCCCGTTCCCTTCTCCCGCTACGACCGCGTCGATAATGCAGATGAACTTACGCTGCGGATCGGGCTTCAACGCGCCGTTTTTGCCGGCGTGTCTCCAGATCTTGTGAAGATCAAGAACCGTGCGCCAGATCGTGTCGTTCCCGTGCCAGTTCCCGGAACGGATTGCGTCTTTGTTTGTATCGCCGAACACATACGTCCCCGATCGACGCAGCACGCTTCCCGCCAACGCCCCCGCAGTCCCGGTATGTTTGACTACACTTTTTAGGCCTGCGGTCATCCGCCGCTCCGTCTTCCGTTTGATGCTGTCCTCGGCAAACTGATCTCCGCCCGAGTCCGGCGTCCCCTGGGTGTGATGCGGCAGCCAGTTCTTGTCGCCGCAGATTCCGATAACGCTCTTGATCCACGCGGTGATGCCGCTCTTCTTGTGAGTCTTAAGCTTGGGCACGTTGATGATGACATCGGCTCTTAGGAACGTATTTGCGATGTTGTATTCGTGCCTCGCGCCCTGGTGGTGTTCGTTTGTTTGTGAAACGTCGTATTCGGATCCGTAAAACTTGCCGAAGCGTTCGGGCACCGCTTCGAATTCACTATTCTCGCCGAGGTTTATCGTGGTGTAGCCCAGCGGATCGCCGGGACGCTTATACCGTTTTATTACCACGCCGTTGCGCGAAACGACGGCTTCCTTGCGCACGTCGTAGACGTCGATCGCAAACTCGGGCGCGGCGTCTTTGTAGAATGCCAGCAGCTCGTCGAAATGAAATTCGCGCCACAACGCGTCCCAGTCGGCGTCATTTTGCGGCGAATCGGCTATCACTACGCGGCCGTTTCCGCCGAGCGCGATATGGACATAATCGACGACGGCTCGCACGACCGATCCGTGTGTGATCAGCGCTACTGTGCCTTTTTGAACTTCCTCGTGGAAGTCGCGAACCATGTTCGGCTTGATGACAACCATGTCCCCGGCCGCGATGATATCGCCCAACGGATTCCACGAAGCCGTTCCAAATCTCTCCGAGTCGAGTCCCGCCAAACTCAGCGCGCCGCGTATCGCTTCGTAAGCGAAATTCGGTTCGTTCGAAACCTCGTCGAACCCGTATTCGGGATAGCGTTCTGAAGGGTGATAAGGAGCCGATGACGGATATGTCCCTTTAGCCGCGCGGTATATTGCAACTCGGTTCTTTATGATATCTCTCACTTTAACTCGTGCACGATAAGCGGGGTCTTGCCCCGGGGGGTCTTAGGCATCTCCGATACATATTCGATTCTAAGGTGTATCTCGTCGCCAAAGCGAGCGCCCATGCGAGCAAGGATTCGCCGCTCATCCGTCTCGGTGAATGCGCCGGCTTTGATAACTCGCAGCAGGACCGTGTCGCTCGCCTTTTGAACGTACTGAAATTGAAGCACGTTGTCCCACGTATTGTCGTGGACGTTCAGCGCGCTCGCGGTCAGCCTCACGCCGCTGGGAGTCTCGATGAACTCGAACACGCGCCCCTGAATGGACTTGATCATCCTGCCGGTTCGTCCGCACGGACAAAGCTCATCGGTGGACTCGCCAAGATCGCCGGTGCGATATCGAACGAGAGGCATCGAAAAATTATGCAAGCCGGTGGCGACGATCTCCCCAACTTCGCCCGGAGCTACGGCGACGCCGTTCTCATCGAGCACTTCGAAGCAGCCTTGCTCCATGCTGATGTGATAACCGTTATGAAACTCACACTCGCTCGCGTTGCCAACCAGTTCGGTCAAGCCGTACCAGTCCCAGACTTTGGACTTGAACACAGATTCGATACGCTCGCGCTGATGCGGATACAGTGTTTCCGAGGCGCACACGATTGCCTGCGGCGAATGGACCTTCAGGCCGTTGTGTTCGACAAGGTTCGCGAAAAGCGCGGCGCTGGAGGCATACGAATTAAAAAGCGTTGGGCGAAATTTGTTAAACGCTTGTGCGTAAGCCGCCACCGTTCCAGGCGTGAGGTCATAAGACGACAAGTACAGGCAGTTCTCGCCCTTATCGACCACGGAGTACTCGCCCGGTTTGAATGCCAGCCGCAGACCTCGCAGATTGGCGGTCGGCTTACCGTCTTTGTAGCCGGTTCGAAGCCAGTGACGACGAACACATGCTTTCTCGAGAGCAATGGCTTTTCGATCGAGCAGAAACTTCACCGGCTGTCCGGTTGCGCCGCCGCTCGAGCACTGCTCAGGCTCAAACTGCGAAGCGTTGACGGCGCGAAGCTCTTCAACGTGATCGCGCAAATCCTCTCGAGAGAGCAGCGGGACTTTCGCGAGATCGGCGAGCGTCTTCAAGTGACCAGGCTTGAAACCGGCGCGATCAAACGAGGCTTTGTAAAAAGGGACGCTGTTCCGGCAGTGCTCGATCAACTCGCGCAGTTTTGCTAACTGCATTGCGTCCAGTTCCGCTCTCGCAAGCCGCTCGTTGCGCAGCAGCTCTTCACTGTAATCCGCAAACTCGCTCCCCAGTTTCAATCTGTCCGGGATGCGGCCGTAGATCATGCGCAGCTTGGTTTGCACGGAAATCGAGCTGTTGTCGTAGACCCGTCGTAATGCGCTTCGCAGGCTCATCGCTTTAGAGCCAGAGGTTAGCTGATTGGCCTATCAGCGACAACCCTCGTCCGCAGTGGGTCGCCCACGATCCTCTGCGTCCTCGGCGTCCTCTGCGGTTGGTTCCCAGCATTGATTAGTAAAACCGCAGAGGGCGCGGAGGACGCAGAGGACTGCTTTGCCGGCCCGCAAGTCGAAATACCACTACCCCTTCAGTCTGACGTGTGGGATTCGCTCTTGGTGTTTTGGTTCGATGTAAGCTAATTTGGACGACTGCAACCAACGTGAATATGATGAAAGACTTTCTCGTAACCGGCGGGGCCGGGTTTATCGGAAGCCACGTCGTCGATCAGCTTCTTAAGAAGCCCAACGTCCGCGTCACTGTAGTCGACAACTTTAACGATTTCTACGACCCCGCCATCAAACGGGCGAACATCGCTACTCATCTTGAACGCTCTAACTTCGAGGTGATTGAAGCCGACATTACCGACCCGCGTGCGATGAACAAGCTGTTTGCGCGAGCTGACTTCGATTGCGTGGTTCATCTTGCCGCGCGCGCCGGAGTTCGTCCTTCGCTGGCGAACCCGCTCGCTTATGAAGACACGAACGTTCGCGGAACATTCAATCTTCTTGAAGCCGCGCGACAAAACAAATTGCCCAGGTTCATCTTCGGATCTTCAAGCTCTGTCTACGGCGTCAATTCCAAAGTCCCCTTCTCTGAAGACGACGACACAGATAATCCAATCTCTCCTTATGCCGTGACCAAAATCGCGGGCGAAGCGGCCTGCCGCCTTTACAGCAGAGTGCACGGAATGCGCATCGTGTGCCTGCGTTTGTTCACGGTGTACGGCGCGCGACAGAGGCCTGACCTGGCGATCTACAAGTTCACCAGGTTGATATCGGAAGGCAAGCCGGTGCCGATCTTCGGGGACGGCACGACCCGCCGCGACTACACCTACATCGACGACATAGTCTCGGGCGTACTGGCCGCGATTCACTACGATCGCACTCAGTTCGAAATCATCAACCTCGGAGAATCTCAAACTGTCGAACTGCGAAGACTGGTCGAGCTTCTGGAGGACGCCCTGGGCAAGCGCGCGATCATCGATCATCAGCCGGAACAACCGGGCGATGTGCCGATCACATATGCCGACATCAGCAAGGCTCGGCGACTGCTGGGTTACAATCCGCAAACCAACATCGAAGCCGGCATCGCAAAATTGGTGACATGGTTCAAAGAAACAGGCGCTGACCGGTAGCGAAGTAATGCCTGCACTCCGTATGGGCGGTCCTCCGTGGCCGCCCCTCTTTGGTGAGGCGCTTCCTCACTAAGGGGCGGCCACGGAGGACCGCCCATACAGGACTACCGATTTCTCCGCTACACTTCACTGGTTGGCGCAAAAGCATTCCTCTGCGTCCTCGGCGCCCTCTGCGGTTTATTTCTTCCATTGATCAAGAAAACCGCAGAGGACGCCGAGGACGCTGAGGAGCAAAGTGATTGTAAACGAACAAGACTCTATGCTTGACTCGACCCTCACTTGCCGCCGATGAGTTGCCGGGCTACTATCTTCTCGAATCTCAAATTTGAAGCATGCGTCTCGCGTTCGCTGATGAAAGAATTCGGCCTTGAAACTCTGACGGAGCTTGATAACCAACCCGCGACGCTCGCGCTATCGGTCATCTTACCGGTCTACAACGAAGCACCCAATCTCGAGCAGCTCAACTTGAAGCTCACCGATGCGCTTGAAAGATTAGCCTGCAGCTACGAGGTCATCTACATCGACGACGGCTCAATGGACGAAAGCCTGGCGTTGCTGCGCGAGATCGCCGCGCGCGACTCTCGCGTTCGAGTGATTTCTTTGCGGCGGAACTACGGACAAACCGCCGCGATGAGCGCGGGCATCGATCACGCGCGCGGCCAGATCTTGATTCCGATGGACGCCGATCTTCAAAACGATCCGGCGGACATCGGGCGCCTCCTGGAAAAACTGAACGAGGGCTACGACGTGGTGTCCGGCTGGCGCAAGGACCGCAAGGACACGTGGCTCACGAGGCAGCTTCCGTCGAAGCTTGCGAACCGGCTAATCTCGATGCTGAGCGGGGTGAAGCTGCACGACTACGGCTGCAGCCTGAAGGCTTATCGACGCGACGCGCTAACCGGCGTCAAGCTTTATGGCGAGATGCATCGCTTTATCCCCGTCTACGCCGCCCGCGCGGGAGGGCGTGTTACTGAGATACCCGTTACACATCACCCGCGCACGGCGGGTAAGTCAAAGTACGGGCTCTCGCGGACGATCAAAGTAATCTTCGATCTGATCACGATAGAGTTCCTGTCGCGCTATCTCACCAAGCCGCTTTATCTGTTCGGCAGCGCCGGGCTGGTTTGCCTGGTGATCTCATTTCTGGCGTTCATTCTGTCGCTCTACTATCGGTTCGTCGAAGGCGTGCACCTCAATCGCATGCCGCTTGCTACGCTGTCGATGATTATGTTCGCGGTGGGCGTGCAGTTCATCTTCATGGGCTTGCTTGCGGAGATGGTTGTCCGCACCTATCACGAGTCGCAGGACAAGCCGACTTACCTGATACGTGAGAGCGTAAACATCGATGAGCGTACCCGTGGCACGGGCGATGTATGATCAGTGATTCCTCGGGTGAAAATCAACCGTTTGACGATCTCGAGAGCACGAAGAACTCGCGCCCTAACGGGTCGTTCCAGCATCGGAGGTATGGACTATCATGGATCACCGGCATACCCGTTGCTAATCTGAGCGAAGCTGAGACCGTTACGGCGATCGACGACTTGATCTTAGAAGGCGGGACCCACTATGCCGCGGTGGTAAACGCAGCGAAGGTAGTAGCAGCGAATCACAATGAAGCGCTGCGGCGCGTGCTCGTTCAAGCTGACATAGTTACCGCGGACGGGATGTCGGTAGTGTGGGCATCGCGGGTCCTGGGCCAAGGCTTGAAGCAGCGAGTGACGGGAATCGACCTATTCGAGTGCCTGGTCGACCACGCCGCCGCGACCGGGCTATCGGTTTATTTCCTGGGTGCCCGAGACGAATCGGTTCGAGGGACAGTTGAATTGCTTGCGAAGAGGCATCCCAGTCTACGCGTTGCAGGATATCGAAACGGTTATTTCGCACAGTCCGAGTCAACCGCAGTCGCGGAAGCAATCAAGCGAAGCGGTGCCGACCTGCTCTTCGTGGGGATGGGCTCTCCAAAGCAGGAGTTCTGGATCGCCTCGAACCTGGCTCGAACCGGAGTTCGGTTCGCGATGGGAGTGGGAGGAAGCTTCGATCACGTTAGCGGACTAATGGCTCGCGCACCCTTGTTGATGCAGCGGCTGGGCCTCGAGTGGCTGTATCGACTCACGCACGAGCGACGCTTGTGGCGGCGGTACCTGATTGGAAACCCAGCATTCATTTGGCTGATTGTGCGGCAGTTTTTTCGGTACGAGAATGGCTCGTCAAAGAGCGAATAAAGCCCGTATCGGGAAGACGTTCTTGCGATGGGAGTGAATTGTTACAATGGAATTTGTTGAAACCGCCATTTTTGTGTGGTATACATCCCCGTGCCTGTCATGTTGTAGCAGACCCAGCAGTCGATTAGCTAGAATTTCGGTTACATGTTGCGCTCAGATAGATTTCTGGAAGTTGCCGTCAAAACGCAGAGAATTAATGACGCCTCCCGTGACTTCGTTCTAAATGAGCAGCGTAAGCTGCGAAGGCGCGGGGAAACAAAGCGCGTAGGTGACATCCTCGTGGAGAACAATCTCGTTGATGCGCCGACTCGGGAACAAATCTATCTAGAGCAGCAGCGTCGTCGAACCGAGCGATCGTTAGGTTTTGGGAGAATCATACACGGTATGCGTTCAGTCATCGGAGGCCAACTTCTTGTAGCTGTTTTGGCTGCAGCGTGCGTGGTGTTAGCTCATTTCATTTATGGAGTAAGTGTGGCCTCAGCTAGCGAGGTTGCAGGCTTTTGCAGTTTCTGCGTTTGTACGCTACTCGAATACCTTGCTGAACGACCTGGGTCTAGGCGCTCTCTGTCTTTTGCAGCGTATAAAGTTGGAAGAGTCTTTGCGCTGCTATTCCTCATTTCGTTGGTAATCTATGTGCTCTACGCAGTTTATTCATTGAATAATACCGGTGATATCATTACGGTTCATCCGGACTTGGATTCCAAGAGTCGCGTTGCGCTTTGGTTAAGCAAGTTTAAGTCTGCGTTTGTGACTCTAGTTGTGGCTGTCTGCCTTCTCCTTTTGTACGCAATATGGAAATTCTATTCACAACGCTACGTAGAGGCCCGAATGGGAGCATTGAAAGACATGATCATTCGCGTCGAATCTACGTTGCGCGACAGAACGCTATCGCCCGAGCACAATCAGACCGTGTCCATTGGGATCGTTTTGAAGGGTCTGCGAAATATACTAAAGCTAAGTCCGTGGGATCGCCTGACTAGGAAGCTGAAATTCTATCGAAAGACAGCCGGTCTCATTACGGTTGCATACTTAGAGCCAGAACAAGACAATAAGGTGTTTCGTATCGTCGATGTAGCGTTTCCTGAGAACGGTCCTGACCGGGCACTGGAAGGTTTTAGCTACCTCCGTGATAACTACCGGCCAGCCTTTCTGGATGAAGATACCTTCAGACATTTCAGGGACTTGGCGAAAGGTGAAAACCCGAAGGGATGGAGAGAAAGATATTTGAATTTTTCCGGGCGGGGCAAGTATATAAGTGCCTGCGGATGGATATTCGCAAAACGAGAAACGCTTCTTTCGAAAGACGCCCTACGGTGCCTGGCCTTTGACAACAGTTTCGTCGATGATCTCAAACAAATGGGCTATTCAGAGAAGGAAATTGAATGGATCGAGGTCCATTCGTTCATTGGCTGTCCGGTCTTTGTTTCCGATAATATTACAGCCGGAGTCCTAATGGCACTAAAAAATGTTCGCAGCGGGTTTGTTCCTGAAGACCTTGAATCTGCGGTCATAGCAAGCCAGCTAATTGGTAGGATTCTGCAACGATGAGGTAAAGAAATGGAGCTCGAAACCAAGGAAAGTATCGCAGCCGATAGCAAGGGGGTTCGTTACACTGTGCACCTTACTGAGGCTTTAGAGAATGGCGAGTTGTCACCTGAAGAATATGCGCGCCAGCGAGCCGACGTTGTGGGACGGGCAAATATCATTCAAAGCCTAATTGTGCCAGTGTTCATCTCTATGCTTAGTTCAATTTCGCACCTGTTCAGATCAGACGGGGCACGCCAATCCAAACCTTAAGTTAGCATTTAGTCCTCCGTTTATAACCATAAGAACGCATATCGACGCTGGTTCGGCGCCGGGGTGATCTGGTCGTTACAGAAACCCCTGCAGCTCCAAATATCTCTAACAGAGTATGAAATGAATCCGAAACACCGATCGGCAATTGCAATTGGATTTGGGCGCTTCCCTGTTTATGGGATTTCGACTTCAAGCGCCGGCACTTTTCAATTATCGACTTAAGATGGCCGTTCAAAGTCAGCCAGTCAAGAGACCATTTGGTTCCAAGTTCCAACTCCGTGTGAACAGTTCAATCTTCTCAAGAACTTCGCTTAAGCGACTTGTTAAGGTTGTTTTGACAGCCTCAGTCGTTGGGATACTCACAATCAATAGTATGGCATGGATGCATGCCCGGGCCATGACTCATTTTGTAGACGCTGGCGACAGAACCGCTAAGCCTGAGACTCTTTCCTTTCCACAAAAGGCATGGACGCTTCTGACCGGCGTGAACATTCCCAAGCCCAGGAATGTCTCCAGTCCAACAGATTACGGACTGCTCTACGAGACACATCTGATTCGAGAGTTGAACGGTGTTTCCCTGGAGGCCTGGTTTGTGCCGAATCCAGAGCAGCGCGCACTGGTCATCATGTTTCACGGTTACGCTGCGTGCAAATCCGATCTGATCGTCCCCGCCGCTAAATTTCACTCGATGGGCTTCGAGGTGCTCCTGGTTGATTTTCACGGGTCCGGTGGCTCTAGTGTAGTGCGTCAAACAGTCGATAACTTATTCAGTTTGGCGCGGGCACGTTTCACTTTTTCGAGAATGTCAGACGCCTTAGCCGTCCATATGAAGGACTTTGGGTCGACGTTGTGATTCTCGATGTATGCGTCGATGGCTTGGATCAGTTCGCCAGTACTGCCAAAGACGCCGCGTTTGAGTTGCTTCTGAGTTAGATCTCTGAAGAAGCGTTCGACCATGTTCAGCCACGATGCGCTCGTCGGCGTGAAGTGAACGTGGAAACGCGGGTGACGCTTCATCCAGCGCTCAACAGCAGGGTGCTTATGCGTCGAGTAATTGTCGATCACCAAGTGGATCTGTTTATCTTGCGGCGTTGACTTGTCGATCAACCGAAGAAATTTGAGCCACTCTTGATGGCGATGTCTTGGCGCGCAGGTGGCTATGACTTTTCCGTCAAGTGCGCTCAGAGCAGCAAACAGCGTGGTAGTTCCGTTGCGTTTGTAATCGTGAGTCATTGTGCCGGCACGCCCCTTCTTCAAAGGAAGTCCGGGCTGGGTGCGGTCCAGAGCCTGAACCTGACTCTTTTCGTCAGCGCACAACACCAGCGCGTGTTCAGGAGGATTGAGGTACAGACCAACAATGTCTTCTACTTTCTCACTGAATAACGGGTCATTGCTGAGCTTGAAGGTTCGCAACAGGTGGGGCTTCAACCCGTGCCTCTTCCAGATTCGCCGCACTGACGCTTCGCTCAACCCGCTTGCACGAGCCATTGTGCGAGTGCTCCAATGCGTGGCGTCAGATGGCTTTTCCAAGGTAGTCATCCGAACCACCTTCTGCACTTTCTGCGAGGAGATCTTAGGCTTCCGACCAGGCCGCGGAGCATCCTTCTGGATGCCTTCGATCCCAAGCAAAAGAAAACGCCCACGCCATCGAGCCACACTTTGTCGCGATACGTTCAGTTGTTCTGCAATCAATAGGTCCGACATTCCCTCAGCAGCCATCAGAATCATCTTGGCTCGCAACGCAAACCTGACTGATGAAGTGCGCGCTCGCGCGGCTTTCTCAAGGGACTCGCGCAACGCATCAGTTAATTTGATTTCCCGTGCTACCCGCATCGTATTGCCCTCCTATAGCCTATACGATACGGAAATGCAATTGTTGCGCTATTTATGACGCACTACACTAGCGGCAACGATACGGGCATTGGCTTCTCCGAAAGCAAGGATGTTGCTGAATCCCTAAACTACGCGAGGACTCGATGGCCGAATCGACGAATAGTTCTTTACGGAGTCTCGATGGGCAGCGCGGCAATCCTCCGCGCGATCGCCTTTGAAGGCGCCGCGCCAGACGCGGTTATAATTGAGAGTCCATTTGATCGCCTCATCAACACTGCTCGCAACAGATTCAAGCTAATGGGACTGCCGGCGTTTCCGGCGGCAGAGCTGCTGGTCTTCTGGGGCGGCGTTCAGCAGGGGTTTGATGGCTTCAGGCACAATCCGGTTGAATATGCTCGATCAGTCAAGTGCCCGGTGCTGATGATGTATGGGGAACATGATTCGAGAGTGACGGTGGAGCAGGCGAGAAACATCTTTGATAATTTAGGCGGAGAAAAGAGGCTCAAACTATTCGATGTTGGCCACGAGGTTATCGCGGTAGCCGAGCCGGAAGCTTGGCGAGCGTTGGTAACTGAGTTCTTAGATGGATTGTTAGTCCCGCAATAGATTGGAGTCGAGCGGGCATTCGCATTCCAGGTAATCACCGGCAGCGAGCGTTCAGAGTACCGACTTTAGTCGGGAAGTGGCTTACAGATTCTTGACCGATGAAAAGCACTGCCCGACTAAAGTCGGTACTCTGAACGCCCGCTGCCCTCGCCATCCCGGTATCTCGGCTTGTGTTGTCTCGTAACCGCCTTCAGACTAGAATCATTCCTGTAAATTCACCCAGGACGCGAGCAAAGTACCGCGCGAGCGCAAGTCGAGATAAGAATCGAGGAGGTGTCCAATGTCCAGAGATCGCAAACCCCT